>NZ_JAXCHD010000019.1:0-58075 GCF_037027525.1 Paenibacillus sp. 203 | reverse complement strand
TGCTTTTGACTCCCTCAGTACCACGCTGATACCTACGAATGGCCTCCAATTTCTCATCTAAACTGAATTTAGGCAAAAAAACTGCACCTCCATTGTTAGTCGTGTCTAACAAATGGGGTGCAGTTCAGTAGGGGCTGTTTTTTTGATGATGCATTGATTCAGCCATGTTCCGGACATAAAGAAAAGAAGCATAATTTCCTGATCTGAAATCCAATTCGCGACATCATTTCTTTGCCAAAGCGACTGAGAAATTTTGAATACATAGCTATTTGCATAAAAAGTACAGCGGAGAAGCTCTGCTTCCTAAACCTCTTATTTCAATTCCCCATTTTTTAAACTTTCTTTAGAACTATATGCATAGATTACTCATAAATTTTCGTTAAGAATTTTAAGGTACGCCGAGTACATTGCGTTCCTCCGTTCCAGTTGTCCGGTAGACTGTGCTTGCACTTGTTGAACTACCAATACAGTCCCTTGCGATACGCCAATAATCTGTGAGAACTGAATTCGATTGAGTTTATTCGTTTTCCGAATACTCTTTATTTTTCCCCCTATATCTTCATTGTTCCACCTACTTATCTATAAAAAAATAAAAACAGTCCCGATATAAAAACTTTCCATTGAGACTGTTTGAGTTAAGGTACTGTATTTTCTTGTAGGTAATATTTCAAATTAAGAATGGTGTTGTATTTATAATGGAAAAAAGTGTTAGGTGATAAACGCGAAAAATAAAAAGTCTGAAACCACCACAAATTACCGTAAAAAGAAAGTTGGAAACTTGTACTATTACGATAATAAAATTCTCATAACCATTTCCTCAATATACTGAATGTCGCACATAACGTGCTTAAATGATCAATTTTCTTTTTCAAAGAATTATCTCTAATAATCTGTCCATCTTTAGTCCATTGTCCATATATTTGAACTAACCGCCCTGTAGTTCGTGAGAGTTCAAGAAGTACTGTGCCATTATATCTCTAGCTAGTTATTAATTCTCTTTTTTTGTTTGAATGATAGCTTGATTTTACTTCATTCTTTAAATAGTGAACTTATGGAATGGTTTGATTCTTAGTATACCAAAGGTAAACTACGATTTCTGTTGTGTTTTGTCGATTTTCCAATATTGAAATAGTTACTCAGCGGCACTTGACGTCAGATTCCTGTGGTGGGTTTTTCCCTTTCATTTGGAAAAAAACACCCGGCAGGATGCGTACCGAGAGAAATACGGCATACACCCAAGCCGGGTAAGGGATTAGAAAATAATATCAATGGCCTCTAGCACATCTTGCTCCTGTTCGGATTGCCCGTTCAAGGAAATATCCTTCAACAGCACCGAAGGCTGTTCGCAAATTTGGGTGATGATCACGAGCAGGTCCTGAGCGAAATTGTCGATCAGATTGCGCGTAAACAACTTGGTGGCATATTCAAACTGCCCGTTCATTCCCTCATCCAGCAACGAAATGACCAAGGTAAGATCAAATTGGGAAACCGTATGAGTTTCCGGATAAGATTCGATCTCGATATCCCCGAAGCTTTGAACGTTATCTTCCTTGGTTTCCAGAACAAACATGACATCGAATACAGGATTGCGGCTTTGATCTCGCGGCGCCTGCAGCTTTTTCACAAGCTCCTCGAACGGATAATCCTGGTGGTCGTAGGCCCCCAGCATCGTTTCTTTGACTTCGTTCAAGTAAGCGAGGAACATCTGCTCCCCGGACGGATAATGGCGAATCGCCAAAGTGTTGACAAACATTCCGATGAGTGGCTCCAGGTCGGCATGTGTGCGGCCCGAAACCGGTATGCCTACAATGAAGTCTTCTTGTCCTGAGTACTTGCTGAGCAGGATTGAATAGGCCGCCAATAACACCATATAAAGGGTGGCACCGTTCTCATCGGCGATGCGCTGCAAGCTGTCGGTCATCTGCTTGTCGATGCTGAAAGGCAGCACATCTCCCTCAAAGCTGCGAGCGGCAGGTCTGACAAAGTCCGTAGGCAGTTCAAGCGTCGGCAGTTCGCCTTCCAGCACGTCCAGCCAGTAGGCTTCCTGACGTTTCAGCCGCTCTTTTACAGGTTCGGACTGCTGCCAAGCGGCGAATTCCTTGTATTGAATCCGAAGCGGTTCCAGAGTCTCGCCGTTATACAGGCGCAGCAGCTCTTCGACGAAGATGCCCATCGACATGCCATCCGTGACGATATGATGGATGTCCAGCATGAGCAGATGCCGTTCCGCTTCCCATTCGACTAAGCCCACACGCAGCAGCGGCGGCCGCTCCAAATCAAAGACGCGCACAAAGCCGTCTACGATGCTCTTCGTTTCACTTTCCGTCGCTTTCGTATACTCGACGGCAAACTTCAAGTCCTGATAAATCCGTTGTACCGGTTCGCCGTCGACCATTTCGAAGCCGGTTCGCAAAATTTCGTGACGAGCTATCAATCCTTTGAGCGCCGCCTCGAATTGATTCCGTTCCAAGCGCCCGACGAGAACCGTCATGCCGGACATGTTGTAGCTAAGCTCGGCGCCTTCCATCTGCTGCTGGATGTACAGCCGTTTTTGCACGGAGGAAAGCGGATAGTAATCCCTCTTATCCAGAACCGGAATGGAGAGGTGTTCCTGCCGTTCCAATTGGCTGATCGCTTCGGCCATCGCTTCGATGGTCGAGTGCCGGAACACATCGCGCAGCGGCAGGTCCACGCTCAGCTCCTTGTGCACCTTGCTGACCAGCGTCGTCGCCCGCAGGGAGTGCCCGCCGAGGTCGAAGAAGTTGTCCGTCACGCCAATCGTGACCGGTCCAAGCACGTCCTGCCAGATGGCGACCAGTTTCGCCTCCAGTTCGGTGCGCGGCGCCACGTATTCGCGGCCTGCGCTTGCTCCCCCTTCCGGCGCCGGCAGCGCCTTCCGGTCGATTTTCCCGTTCGGCGTCAGAGGCAGGCGCTCCAGCTCGACGAAGTACGACGGGATCATGTAACCCGGCAGCTCGCTGGCAATCGCCCGTTTCAGGTCAGCCGCCGTCAGTTCGCCATCCGTTGTGTAGTACGCGCACAGCGCTTTCTGCCCGTTCGCATCACTTCGAACCAGCACCACCGCTTCGCGCACGCCTTCCACCCGCAGCAGTTGCGACTCGATCTCGCCCGTCTCGATCCGGTAGCCCCGGATTTTCGCCTGGTTGTCGATCCGGCCGATGAAGTCCACGTTGCCGTCTTCCATCCACCGCGCCAAGTCTCCCGTGCGGTACAGCCGCTCGCCCGCGGCGAACGGACTGTCTACGAACTTCTCTTCTGTCAGCTCCGGACGGTTCAAGTACCCGCGCGCCACTCCGACTCCGCCGATGACCAGCTCGCCCAGCACCCCGACCGGCACCGGGTTCAGATGCGCATCCACGATGTAGAATTTCGCATTCAGCCACGCTTTGCCGATCGGCACATTGCCTGTCTGCGGCAGCTTCGCCAGCTCCTCGTCGTAGAAACTGGAGTCGATCGCCGCTTCCGTCACACCGTATGCGTTGATGATCCGGAACAACGAGCCGAAGCGTTCCTGCAAGGTTCGGTAATCCGCCACGCTGCAGCTGTCCGAGCTCGTGATCAACAGCTCCATCCAGTTCATATCCAGTTGCTGCTCGTGCACGTAATCCAGGAACGGCACGATCAGCGCCGGCGTCGATTCGAAGATGGTGACCCGCTCCCGCTCCATCCAGTGGTGCAGACGTGACGGATCGATCCGGTCGTCCTTCGGCACAATCACCATCGTGCCTCCGTTGTACAGCGTCCGCGCGATATCTCCCACGAACACGTCAAACGAGAAGCTTGCGAGCTGCAGTAGGCGCACCGGGAACTGATCCAACTGGTATTCCCGCCGGTAGCCCGCCGCCGTATTCACCAGGCTGCGGTGCTCGATCATCACGCCCTTCGGCTTGCCCGTCGTTCCCGACGTGTAGATCACGTACGCCAGGTCCTCCGGACGGGCTTCATGGAAGCTGTCGGCATTCGTCCGCTCCTCGCTGTACGAAGTTTCGTCGTCGAGGTACAGCACCGCCGCCAGCGCCAGCTCCTCTTCGCCGAGCCAGGCTTCGGCGCGCTCTCGCAGCGCCGTTTGCGTCAGCAGTACCTTCGCTCCGCTATCTTCGAGCATGAACCGCACGCGCTCCGCCGGGTAATCCGGGTCGAGGGGCACATACGCCCCGCCCGCTTTCCAGACAGCCAGCACGGCCACCAGCAAGTCCACCGAACGCTCGGCGAGAATGCCGACGATCGTCTCCCGGCCGATGCCGCTTGCGCGCAGCGTAGCCGCCAAGCGGTTCGCCCGCTCGTTCAGATCCGCATACGTCAGCCGGTCGTTCTCGTACACGACGGCCGCCTCTTCCGGCGTGCGCTCCGCCTGTTCCTCAAACAGCCGGTGGAACGCGGCCGCAGGAGCTGCTTCCGGCTGCGCCGGGTTAAACGCGCCGAGAATTTGCTCTTTTTCCGCCGGTGTCAAAATACCCAGCTCGGCAATAGTCGCCGACGGGTTGCGGAGAATGGATTCAAGCAGCTGCAAGTAGTGTGCGGCCAATTTCTCCACCGTTTCGGTTTTATAAAGAGCAGTGGCGTATTCAAACAGATATTCCAAGCCTTCCTCGATCTCCGTGACGTCCAAGCTGAGATCGAATTTAGAAACAATTTCTTCGCTGGCATACGTCGACAAATGGAGTCCGGGAAGCTGGATTTCCAAATTCTCTGTATTCTGCAAAGCAAACATCGTATCGAACAGCGGATTGCGGCTTAAATCGCGAGCCACGTTCACCTTATCCACCAGTTCCTCAAACGGATAATTCTGATGTTCAAAAGCGCCCAGTGTCGTCTCCTTGATTTCCTTCAAGTAGTCAAGGAACGTCTTACCGGCAGCCGGATAACTGCGGATGGCCAGGGTATTGACGAACATCCCGATCAGCGGCTGAACGTCGCTGTGATTTCTTCCCGCAATCGGCGTACCCACCACCACGTCTTCTTGCCCTGTATATTTATGCAATAATATTGTATAACCAGCAAGCAGAACCATGTAAAGTGTTGCGCCGTTCTCGGCTGCAAGCCGTTTCAGACTCTCGCTTTTCTCGCTATGCATAAACAATTGCAGCGTACGGCCCTCGTAGCTCTGCATAGCCGGGCGCGGATAGTCCGTCGGCAATTCCAAAACCGGCAGCTCTCCGCGGAACATGTCGAGCCAGTAGGCTTCCTGCTTGGCAAGCTGAGCTTTCTGCTCGTCCGATTGCTGCCATACCGCATAATCTTTGTACTGGATGCGGAGCGGCTCCAACTGCTCCCCGCTGTACAAGCGGACGAACTCTTCGATCAGTACGTCAATCGAAACGCCGTCAGATACGATATGATGCGTATCGAACATTAGAATGTGCCGGTCCGGCGCCAGTTCGGCAAGGCCTACCCGCAGAAGTGGCGGCTTCGCTAGATCAAACGGACGAACGAATTGGCGCACCGTTTCTTCCGCCTGCTCCCCGCTGATCTGCACATATTCCACCTGGAAGGCGGCTTCTTCGTAAATCCGCTGAACCGCTTCGCCTTTTACCATCTCAAAGCCGGCACGCAGCGTTTCATGACGAGCTACGAGCCCGCGGAACGCTTCTTCAAACCGCTGCCGGTCGAGCTCCCCTTCGAGCAGCATAGCTCCCGGTATGTTGTAGCTCAGCTCGGCGCCTTCCAGCTGGTTCAAGATATAGAGACGTTTCTGAGCGGAAGAGAGCGGATAATACTCGCTAGGTTCCGTAGCCGGAATAGCCGTGAACGAGCCGATCTCCAGCCGCTCCATAGCCGCGGCCATTTCCTCAACCGTCGAGTAGCGGAATACGTCGCGAAGCGGGAATTCAACGCCTAGCTCCTTATGCATTTTGCTGACAAGCGTCGTCGCCCGCAGGGAGTGTCCGCCGAGGTCGAAGAAGTTGTCCGTTACGCCTACCGCCTTCTCCCGAACAAGCACATCCTGCCAAATGGCGGCCAGCTTCGCCTCAAGTTCGGTGCGCGGCTCCACGTATTCGCGGCTTGCGCTTGCTCCCCCTTCCGGTGCCGGCAGCGCCTTCCGGTCGATCTTTCCGTTCGGCGTCAGAGGCAGGCGCTCCAGCTCCACGAAGTACGACGGGATCATGTACCCCGGCAGCTCGCTGGCAATCGCCCGCTTCAGGTCCGCCGCCGTCAAGCCTTCTTCCGCTGTATAATAAGCGCACAAAGCTTTCTGACCTTCTTGATCTTCCCTGACGACGACGACCGCTTCCTTCACGCCACCTACACTCAGCAGCTTCGCTTCGACTTCGCCCGTCTCAATCCGGTACCCCCGGATTTTCGCCTGGTTGTCGATCCGGCCGATGAAGTCCACGTTCCCGTCCTCCATCCACCGCGCCAAGTCTCCCGTGCGGTACAGCCGTTCGCCCGCGGCGAACGGGCTGTCTACGAACTTCTCTTCCGTCAGCTCCGGACGGTTCAAGTACCCGCGCGCCACTCCGACTCCGCCGATGACCAGCTCGCCCAGCACCCCGACCGGCACCGGGTTCAGATGCGCATCCACGATGTAGAATTTCGCATTCAGCCACGCTTTGCCGATCGGCACATGGCCTGTCTGCGGCAGCTTCGCCAGCTCCTCGTCGTAGAAACTGGAGTCGATCGCCGCTTCCGTCACACCGTATGCGTTGATGATCCGGAACAACGAGCCGAAGCGTTCCTGCAAGGTCCGGTAATCCGCCACGCTGCAGCTGTCCGAGCTCGTGATCAACAGCTCCATCCAGCTCATATCCAGCCCCTGCTCGTGCACGTACTCCAGGAACGGCACGATCAGCGCCGGCGTCGATTCGAAGATGGTGACCCGCTCCCGCTCCATCCAGTGGTGCAGACGAGACGGATCGATCCGGTCGTCCTTCGGCACAATCACCATCGTGCCTCCGTTGTACAGCGTCCGCGCGATATCTCCCACGAACACGTCGAACGAGAAGCTTGCGAGCTGCAGCAGCCGCACCGGGAACTGATCCAACCGGTATTCCCGCCGGTAGCCCGCCGCCGTATTCACCAGGCTGCGGTGCTCGATCATCACGCCCTTCGGCTTGCCCGTCGTTCCCGACGTATAGATCACGTACGCCAGATCCTCCGGACGGGCTTCATGGAAGCTGTCGGCATTCGTCCGCTCCTCCCTGTACGAAGTTTCGTCGTCGAGGTACAGCACCGCCGCCAGCGCCAACTCCTCTTCGCCGAGCCAGGCTTCGGCACGCTCTCGCAGCGGCGTTTGCGTCAACAGCACCTTCGCTCCGCTGTCTTCGAGCATGAACCGCACGCGCTCCGCCGGGTAATCCGGGTCGAGCGGCACATACGCCCCGCCCGCTTTCCAGACGGCCAGCACGGCTACCAGCAAGTCCACCGAACGCTCGGCGAGAATGCCGACGATCGTCTCCCGGCCGATGCCGCTTGCGCGCAGCGTGGCCGCCAAGCGATTCGCCCGCTCGTTCAGCTCCGCATACGTCAGCCGGTCATTCTCGTACACGACAGCTGCCGCTTCCGGCGTGCGTTCCGCCTGTTCCTCGAACAGCCGGTGAAACGCGGCCACAGGAGCCGCTTCCGGCTGCACCGGGTTAAACGCGCCAAGAATTTGCTCTTTTTCCGCCGCCGTCAAAAGCTCCAACTGATTCACGCGGATGTTCGGATTAGTCGCAACCTTCTCCAGTGCCCGGGCAAAATGACCGTGGATCAGCCTGATGTCTTCCTCTCTGAACGTCAGCCCATTGTACGTAAACCGCAGTAAAATATGCTCTTCCGGAATGACGGTAATGTCCAGGTCGTAGTTCGTTTGCTCCGGCGACTGGATATTAGCGATTTTCAGCGCTTCTTTGTCTCCGCCGACGACCTGTTCAATCTGTTCTTCCATCGGATAATTTTCAAAGACCATGATATGGTTGATCAAGTCGCGCTTTTGCTCGCTCAGCGACTGAATTTCGAACAGCGGGAACGTTTCGTAAGCTCCCGATGCCAGCGCTTGATCCTGGGTTTTTCTCAAGATATCGGCTACCGTCTCCTCGGCTTTGCCTTGAATACGGACCGGGATCGTATTAATAAACAGGCCGATCATGCTTTCGATGCCCGGAATTTCTGCCGGACGCCCGGATACGACGGAGCCGAATACGACATCCTCGCTGTTGTTGTATACCTGCAGAACCAGTCCCCATACGGTCTGCATGAACGTATTGAGCGTCACCTGCTGCTGGCGCGCCACCCGCTCGATTTGCCCGGTCAGTTCCTTGCTGAGTTCCACATCGATTTCAGCTGCTTCAAAAGCGCCCTGCTTCAGCTGCGTTTTCTCCTGGGGCAGCTTGGTCTGCTGATCGTAACCCGCCAAATACTCGGACCAGTAACGCGAAGCTTTCGCGGCATCTTGAGCTTCCAGCCATTCGATATACCGGGAGTACGAGGTAACCGGAGGAAGCTCCAGCGTCCGCTTCTCTTGGAACGCGAAGTAGGTGTCGAACACTTCCTTGATCATGAAGGACATGCACCAGCCGTCCATCAAAATGTGATGGTGACTCCAGATCACATGGTAGGACTCGTCGCCCGTGCGCAAAACTGTCACGCGCATAAGAGAGCCTCGGGCCAAATCGAACTTGTTCGCTTTATCCGCGCTGACGAAATCGGCTATCGTCTTCTCCGGGTCTTCATCGCTTACCGAGCGAATATCTTCAAAGTACACTTCACACTTCCGCTCGCGGAATACCACTTGAATTGGCTCGTCTCTCCAGCCGGTAATAAAGTTGGTCCGCAGCGCCTCATTCCGCTGCACCAGCGTATCCAATCCTTGGGTGAAGGCTTCGACATTCAGGCTTCCGTACAGATCGAAGGTCACCTGTTCGAAGTAAGCTTCCGAATCGACATCCAGCAGGCTGTGGAACAACATCCCTTTTTGCAGCGGAGTCAGGGTGTATACATTCTCCAGTTCGCCGAGCGACGCCGTATGTTCGGCCAGCCGCTCCAGTTCCTCCAACATCACATCTTGAAGCAGTACGTCGCTAGGCGTAAGCTCCGGTCGCTCTTTCGATACGCAATGGCTGATGACTTCACGCAAGCTCGAATGAAGCAGGGTGCCCAGGCGCTCTACCGTTTCCCGTTTATACTGGGTTTCCCCATAACGGATCGTGAGTTCCTGCACTCCTTCCGACACCATACCGTTGATATCGAGGACATAATCCATCACTGCATTCGGGCTTGAATCGGAGCCCGGGCTGAACGGAGACGGCCTCGAGCCGCTGCTTTCGTAATCCTGGTCGAACTGACCCAAATAGTTAAAGCTGATCTCCGGCTCCAAAGCGAAACGCTCGCCGTCACGCGGCGCCGACAAATAACGCAGGATGCCGTAGCCGATTCCTTTGTTAGGAATGCGGCGCAAGCTTTCTTTAACCTGTTTCACCTGATGACCGAGCGCCTGGGCGTGACCCGGCTCCAGAACGACAGGGAATTGGCTTGTAAACCAACCTACCGTGCGCGTAATGTCCACATCCGGCAAAATCTCTTCCCGGCCGTGGCCTTCGAGATTCACCAGCACACGTTCCCGACCGCTCCAAGCTTGTACCGCGAGGCCAAGCGCGGCAAGCAGCAAATCGTTCATTTCCGTATGGTAAGCACGGTGTGCCTGCTTCAGCAGCTGTTCGGTTTCCTCCGCCGTCCAGCGAACGGTCACGAGCCCGCTGTCCTTCAGCTTGGATCTGCCTTGTTCAAAATCTTTCGGAAGCGGCTCATAGGTCAATTGCTCGATATGCTGCCAATACTCTCTCTCGCTTTCCATCGCCGGACCGTTCGCATAATCAGCGAGCTGTTTCGCCCACGTTTGGAATGAATCCGTTTTGAGCGGCAGACGGATCGGCTGCCCTTGCAGCGCCTGCTCATAGCCGGCAGCAAAATCCTCAAGCAGAATCCGCCAGGATACGCCGTCTACGACCAAGTGATGGATCGCGATGAGCAGGTGGTCGCCGTCGTCGCAGCGGAACAAGCCGAGCTTCACCAGCGGACCGTTTTCCAGATCGATGCTCGCTTGAATGTCATTCGCCTTAGCCTCTACCGCTTCCTTCACGTCGCCGACTCCCTTGAAATCGACAACTTCCAGATCGAACAGCGCTTCGTTCTCCCCGGCGCCGCGGTTCCAGGCGGTATAGCCGTTCTCGGTTTGGCGGTAAACCGTACGGAGAGCATCGTGATGCACGACAAGCTGACGCACCGCTTGGCGTAAAGCTTCTTCGTCAAAGCCTTGCTTGGAGAACTGCATGAACGCCTGGTTGCTGTGATGCACGTCGGCCTGATTTTGTTCAAAGAACCAGCGCTGAATCGGGGTCAAGATGACCTCTCCCGTCACTTCGGCCTGGCTTGCCGTTCTCTCCGCCGTTTGCAGCTGCAAACTAAGGGCGGAAATCGTCGGGTAATGGAACAAATCTTTCATGACCAGCTTGTACCCCGTTTGCAAAAGACGGGACGATACCTGCAAGGCCTTGATCGAATCGCCGCCGAGCGCAAAGAAATTGTCCATCGTGCCGACCTGATCCACGCCCAGCACCGACTGCCAGACCGACGCAAGTGCTTGCTCGGCAGGAGTACGAGGCGCCGTGTATGCAGCCTCGGCACGAATGCTTCCTTCCGGTACAGGCAGCGCTTTACGGTCGATCTTCCCGTTCGGCGTAAGCGGCATTTGATCCAGGCGCATGATGCGCGAAGGCACCATATGGGAAGGCAGCGCGGTGTCCAGATTGGCCACAAGCCCTTCAAGATCGAAGCTGGAATCCGCTACGACATACCCGCACAAATATTTCTGCTCCCGCTCGTCCGTCCGGTCGATGACAAGTGCTTGACGCACGCCGGCAAAATTTTTCATGGCCGCTTCAATCTCACCAAGCTCGATCCGATAGCCGCGAATTTTCACCTGGTTGTCGATCCGGCCGATGAAGTCCACGTTGCCGTCCGGCATCCAGCGCGCCAGGTCGCCTGTCCGGTACAGCCGCTCCCCAGCGGCGAACGGGCTGTCTACGAATTTCTCCGCCGTCAAATCCGGGCGGTTCAAGTAACCGCGGGCCA
Source organism: Paenibacillus sp. 203 (assembly GCF_037027525.1). NCBI lineage: Bacteria > Bacillati > Bacillota > Bacilli > Caryophanales > Paenibacillaceae > Paenibacillus > Paenibacillus sp. 203. The sequence goes on along the minus strand of NZ_JAXCHD010000019.1, from coordinate 47,005 downwards.
CACCCGCTCCGCCGATAACCAGCTCGCCCAACACCCCGATCGGCACCGGCTTCAGATTCGCATCCACGATGTAGAACTTGGCGTTCAGCCACGCTTTCCCGATCGGCACGCTGCCCGTCTTCGGCAGCTTCTCCAGCGGCTCGTCATAGAAGCTGGAGTCAATCGCCGCTTCCGTTACGCCGTAGCTGTTAATAATACGGAACTGCGAGCCGAAGCGCTCCTGCAAGGTGCGGTAATCCGCTACGCTGCACGCATCCGAGCTTGTGAGCAGCAGCTGCATCGAGCTGAGGTCCAGACCCTCGGCATGCACATGCTCCATGAACGGCACGATCAGCGCCGGAGTCGATTCGAACACCGTCACGGCGTAGTCGCGAATCCAGCCGTAGAGGCGGGTTGGATCAATCCGGTCGTCCTTCGGCACGATGACCATGGTGCCGCCGTTGTACAGCGTCCGCGCAATGTCGCCGACGAACACGTCGAACGAGAAGCTTGCGAGCTGCAGCAGCCGGATTGGGAACTGATCCAACCCGTATTCCCGCCGGTAGCCCGCGGCCGTGTTCACCAGGCTGCGGTGCTCGATCATCACGCCCTTCGGCTTGCCCGTCGTACCGGAGGTGTAGATGACGTAAGCCAAATCGCGCGGCTTGTTCACATTCGCCGGATTCGATGCGAGATCCGCCGCTAGTACGTTCTTCTCGGCTTCTGCCGTGGCGGACGTTTCGGCAGCAGCCGCTTCCGCCGCTCCGAGGCTGTACGTCGCGGCGTCGTCAAGCGCAAGCACCGTTTGCAGCACTAGAGCTCCGTCGCTGCGCCAAGCTTCCGCCTGCTCCAGCAGGCGGGTCTGTGTGAGCAGCACCGACGCCCCGCTGTCCGCGAGCATATACTCAATCCGCTCCGCCGGATAGTCCGGGTCGAGCGGCACATAAGCGCCGCCCGCTTTCCATACGGCGAGCACCCCGATCAACAGCTCCGCCGAACGGCCGGCCAGAATGCCGACCACCTGCTCCGGCTTCACCCCGCGCGCCCGCAGTGCATACGCCAGACGATTCGCTTTAGCGTTCAGCTCCGCATACGTCAGCTTGCTGTCTTCGTAGACAACCGCCAGCGCTCCCGGAGTGCGCTCCGCCTGCTCCTCGAACAGCTCGTGGAACGTTCTCTCTCCCCACGACTCATCCGCTTCCAAACCTGTACCCTCTGCGGCGGGTTGCTTCGCAAGAGCCGAAGACGACACGTCAAACCCGACCAGCAAATCATGTTTTTCGCTGTCCGTCAAGATATCCAAATCGGAAATCCGCGCACCCGGCTGAGCCAGGATCGACGCCAAAAGCTGCTCGTAATGACCCGCCAGCCGTACCATCGTTTCCTGTCTAAACAACGAGGTAGCGTACTCGATCTTGCAAACCAGCACGTTATCGACTTCCACGATATCAAGGCTAAGATCAAACTTTGCCGTCTTTTCCTCGATGTCGAACAGTGACCATTGCAAGCCTTCCAGGGTTAAATCCAAGCTTTCGTGCTTTTGCAAAGAAAACATGGTGTCAAACAGAGGATTCCGGCTTAAATCCCGGCTCACCTGAAGAGCTTCCACCAGCTCCTCGAACGGATAGTCCTGGTGCTCGTAGGCTCCAAGCATCGTTTCCTTCACTTCCTGCAAGTAATCCAGGAACGTCCGCTCCGCCGCCGGACCCAAGCGAAGGGCCAGCGTATTGACGAACATGCCGATAATCGGCTGCAGGTCGGCGTGAGAACGGGCGGCAATCGGAGTGCCGACCACTATATCTTCCTGTCCCGCGTATTTATGAAGCAATACGGAGTACGCAGCCAGCAGAAGCATATACAGCGTCGCCCCCGAATCGCCGGCAAGCCGGTTGAGAGCTTCGCTTTTCTCCGCATCCAGCGTAAACGTGAGCGTTTGACCGTCAAACTGCTGGACGGCCGGGCGGGAGAAGTCGAGAGGCAGCTCAAGAACCGGAAGCTCGGAGCTGAATACCCCGCGCCAGTATTCCCCCTGCCGTTTGATGCGCTGGCGCTGCTCCTCGGATTGCTGCCAAACGGCGTAATCCTTGTATTGAATCCGCAGCTCCGGCAATTCTTCCCCATTGTAAAGCCGCACGAATTCGCGCAGCAGCACGTCCATGGAAAGGCCGTCGGAACCAATATGATGAATATCCAGCGCGAGCAGGAATTTCTCTTTCTCCAGTTCGATCAGCAGGGCGCGCAGCAAAGGCGGCTGGGTCAAGTCAAAAGGCTGAATGAAGCCTTCAAGAATGGCCGCAACCTGATCTTCGCTTGCTTGAAACTTCTCGACCTTGAAAGCTACGAGCGGATAAATACGCTGAACCGGCTCCCCATTCACGATTTCAAAACCGGTGCGCAGCATATCGTGCCGGGCCACCAAAGTAGTCAGCGCCTTTTCCACTTTGGCCTCGTTCAAAGCCCCTCCCAATTGCAAGGCGCTTGGGAGGTTGTAATTCAGCTCCGAGCCATCCAGCTGGTGCAGGACGTACAGCCTTTTTTGCGCGGAGGAAACCGGATAGTACGCTTTCTCTTCCGCTTTCGGAATCGAGCTGTGCCGCGTTTCTTCCAAGCTGGCAATAGCCCCGGCCATCGACTCTACCGTCGTATAGCGGAACACATCACGCAGCGGAAGTTCGACGTTCATTTCCTTCTGAATCTTGCTGACAAGATTCGTCGCCCGCAAGGAGTGGCCTCCGAGCTCGAAGAAATTGTCCAGGACTCCAATACCGGAGTAGCCTAGCACTTCCTCCCAGATCTTCACAAGCTGGGACTCCGTCCGGTTACGCGGCGCTACGTATTCGACGCCTGTTTGCAAGCCGCCTTGCGGCTCCGGCAGCGCTTTGCGGTCCACTTTTCCGTTGGACGTCAGCGGCATGCACTCCAGCTGCACGAAGTACGACGGGATCATGTACCCCGGCATTTCCTGGGCCAGCGAGGTTCTCATTTCGCTGACCGTCAGCGTCCGGTCCGCCACAAAGTAGGCGACAAGCGCCTTCTCGCCCCCGCCGTCCTGACGGGCGAGCACCACCGCTTCTTCTACGCCCTCAACGTTCAGTAGCTGCGTCTCGATTTCGTCCAGCTCGATCCGGTAGCCGCGGATTTTCACCTGGTGGTCGATCCGGCCCAGGTATTCGATGTTGCCGTCCGGCAGCCAAGCCGCCAAGTCGCCCGAGCGGTACAGTTTCTCCCCCTCCGCAAACGGGGAATCGACGAACTTCTCCGCCGTCAGATTCGGACGGTTCAGGTATCCTCTCGCAAGGCCTTCCCCGGCCACGTACATTTCGCCCGCTACGCCGATCGGCACAGGACGGCGGTTTTCATCAAGGACGTACACGCTCAGCGTCGGGATCGGCTTGCCGATATTGCTCTTCGCCGCCTCCATTTCGACCCACGTGATTTCCTTATACGTAACGTGAACCGTCGTCTCGGTAATGCCGTACATATTGATCAGCTTCGTCTCCGGGTACTTCGTCTTGAAGCCCTTGAGCAGCAGCGGACTCAGCGCTTCGCCCCCGAAGATGACGTTGCGAATCCGCAGATCGTACGGATGGTCCGCCAAGACCTCACGTAGCAGCTGGTAGAAGTACGTTGGCGTCTGGTTCAAAATCGTGACCTGTTCGCGGCCCAGCAGCGCCAGGAAATCGGCCGGATTTTTCGCCGTGAGTGGCGGTACGATGACCAGCTTGCCTCCATACAGCAGCGCTCCGTACATTTCCCAGACGGAGAAATCGAAGCAGAACGAGTGGAACAGCGTCCACGTGTCGGATGGCCCGAAGTCGAACAGGTTCTTGTCGTTGAACAGGAGGCGCACGACGTTCTTATGCTCGATCAGCGTTCCTTTCGGTCTGCCGGTCGTTCCCGACGTGTAGATGACATAAGCCAGGTTGTCCGGCCCGGAAATCGGCTCCAGGTTCGAAGCGTCCAGCGCATCGGCGGAGTCCGCCCCTCTGTCGCCCCAAACGAAATCGTCCAATTCGAGGCGTGTTCCTGCGAAGTCGGTCTTCTCGTGCAGATGCTTTTGAATCAGCAATAATGGCGCGCCCGAATCCTCGATCATGAAGCGGATGCGCTCCTCCGGGTAGTCGGGATCGACAGGCACGTATGCTCCGCCCGCTTTGAGAATCGCCAGAATGCCGACAACCATATCGAGCGAGCGTTCGGCCAGAATCGCTACCAGCTGGTCCGCTTCTACTCCCGTCTCCCGCAGCTTCCGCGCAAGGCGGTTGGATCGCTCGTTCAGCTCGCGGTAGGTCAGCTGCCGCTCGTTCATGACGGCGGCCACGTTGTCCGGGTAAAGCTCCGCCTGCTCTTCGAACAAGCCGTGAATCGTCTGCTGCCGCGGGTAGTCCGCCTCCGAATCGTTGAAACCGCGCACCAACTCGCGGATTTCCTCCTCCGTGAGCATTTCCAGCGAGGCAATATCCCCGTCCGGCGCTGCTGCGATGGTTTCGAGCAGCTTGTCATAATGTCTGGCGAACCGCTCCGCGGTCTCTTGTTTATACAAAGCCGTAGCGTACTCCAACCGGCATTCGAGCTGACCGTCCAGCTCCGAAATATCCAGGAGCAGCTCGAACTTGGATGTTTGGTTTTCCAGTGGATAAAACGATTGCTCCAGCCCCTCGATGACAATTTGCTCGTTCTCCGTATTTTGCAGGGCGAAGAACGTGTCAAAGAGCGGATTCCGTCCGGTCGCGCGCGGAATGTGAAGACTTTCCACCAAGTCTTCAAACAAATAATTTTGGTGTTCGAAAGCCCCGAGCGTGATGTCCTTGATTTCTTCCAGGTACGAAAGGTACGGCTTGGAACGCTCCGGACGGCTGCGAATGGCCAGCGTGTTGATAAACATCCCTACGATCGGCTGCACTTCTTCCTGCGTTCTTCCGGCAATCGGCGTTCCTACGATCAGATCTTCCTGACCCGAATATTTATGCATAAGGATGGTGTAAGCCGACAGCAGCACCATGTACAGGGTCGTCCCTGTCCGTGCCGCCAGCTCTTTCAGCTTCTCCGTCTGATCTTTCCCGATATAAAACTTCACGGTTCGGCCGTCAAAGCTTTGCACCGCAGGCCGCGGGAAGTCCGTCGGTAGCTCCAAGACCGGCAGCTCGCCCGACAGCTGTTCCAGCCAATACTCCTTCTGCGGCTGGAGCATCTGCCCATAAGCTTCGGAATGCTGCCAAACGGCATAATCTTTGTATTGAATGCGCAGCGGGGCCAGCTCCTCGCCCCGATACAGGCGGCTGAACTCGTCGAAGAGCAGCGCTGTCGAAATGCCGTCCGAGACGATATGGTGCATATCGAACAGCAGAATGTGGCGATCCTCGGCGACTTCGATCAGGCCGATGCGGAGAAGTGGCGGCTTGGTCAGATCAAACGGGTGATAGTAAGCTTCCACCACTTGGTCCACTTCCCGCTCGCTCGCCTGGAAATAATCGACAGCAAACTCCACCTCGTCATAGATGTGCTGGACAAGCTCGCCTTGAACCTGCTCGATCCCGGTACGCAGCGTCTCATGGCGCTGAATCAGCGCCCGGAACGCGTGCTCGACGCGCGTGCGGTCCAGCTTGCCTTCGAGAAGAAGCGCCGCCGACATATTGTAGCTGCGCTCGGCCCCGTCAAGCTGGCGCAGGACATACAGACGCTTTTGCTCGGATGAAACCGGATAGTACTCGGCCTCAGCCGCCTTTGTAATCTCATACGTCTCCTGCTGCCTTAAACCGCCGATTCTTTGGGCTAGCTGTTCGATCGTGGTGTAACGGAAAACTTCCCGCAACGAAACCTCGACTTGCAGCTCTTTCCTAATCTTGGAAACAAGCGTAGAGGCCCGCAAGGAATGACCACCCAAGTCAAAGAAATCGTCTTGGACTCCAACTCGCGCAATACCCAGCACCTGCTGCCAAATGAGAGCAAGTCTTGTTTCCAGCGTTGTGCGAGGAGCCACATACTCACGGCCTGCTTCTACCTCTCCGGTCGGTTCAGGCAGCGCTTTACGGTCAATTTTGCCGTTCGGCGTGAGCGGAAGCTTATCAAGAGACACCAGCCGGGCCGGGACCATATGGGCCGGCAGCTCTTGCTTCAATTGGGACAGCAGATCGCTCAGCTGCAAAGAAACATCCGCCGCCACGTAGCCGCACAAATACTTTTGCCCCTGCTCATCCGTACGGTCGGTCACCACAGCCTGCTTGACGCCCGGGAAACGCAGCAGGGCCGTTTCAATTTCGCCGAGTTCGATCCGGAACCCGCGAATTTTCACTTGATAGTCGATCCGGCCGATGAAGTCGACGTTGCCGTCTTCCAGCCAGCGGGCCAAATCGCCTGTCCGATACAGACGTTCGCCCGGCACAAACGGGCTGTCCACAAACTTCTCGGCGGTTAGGTCCGGACGGTTCCAGTACCCGCGCGCCACCCCGGCGCCGCCGATGACAAGCTCGCCCGGAACCCCTACAGGAACCGGCTTTAACGCGGCATCGACAATGTAAAACCGGGCGTTCAGCCAAGCTTTGCCGATCGGCACATGACCCGACGGCGGCAGCTTATCCAGCGGCTCACCGTAAAAGCTGCTGTCAATGGCCGCTTCGGTAACGCCATAGCTGTTGATGATGCGGAATTGTCCGCCGAATCTTTCCTGCAGCAATCGGTAATCGGTGACACTGCAAGCATCCGAGCTGGTAATCAGCAACTGCATGGAACTAACGTCCAGCCCTTCTTCATAAATATGCTGCATGAACGGCAGGATGAGCGCAGGCGTCGATTCGAATACCGTAATGTTTTGGTCCCGAATCCAGCCGTATAAGAGGTTTGGATCAATCCGGTCATCCTTCGGCACAATCACCATCGTGCCTCCGTTATACAGCGTCCGCGCGATGTCTCCGACGAACACGTCAAACGAGAAGCTGGCCAGCTGCAGCAGCCGCACCGGAAACTGATCCAACCGGTACTCGCGACGGTACGCATCCGCCGTATTCACGAGACTACCGTGCTCGATCATGACGCCTTTCGGGCGTCCCGTCGTACCCGAGGTGTAAATCACATAAGCCAAGTCTTGCGGGGCGCTGCCGGCAGATTCAAATTCCACGGCTAAGGCATCCCCGTTATAAATCTGTTCATCGTCCATGGCATAGACAGCTTGAAGCTTCAGCCGGTCATCGGCCAACCAACCTCTGGCCCGCTCCAACAGATGACGCTGCGTAAGCAGCACCGATGCATCGCTATCGCTGAGCATGTACTCAATCCGCTCCGCCGGATAATCGGGGTCCAGCGGTACATAGGCTCCGCCGGCTTTCCAAACGGCGAGCACCCCGACCAGCAGTTCCACTGAACGCTCCGCCCAGATTCCCGTAATCGTCTCCCTTCCCACGCCCTGTTCGCGAAGGAGAGAAGCCAGCCGCTCGGCGCGTTCGTTCAATTCGCCGTAGGTCAGCTGTTTGTCCATGTAGACGACTGCCGGATGATCCGGAATTTCCCGGGCAAACTTTTCAACATACCGATGAAACGCTTCTCCCTCGCTCAGCCCTGCCATCGGCGGGTTAAAAACGTTGAGAATGCGGTGTCTCTCCTCATCGCTCAGCAGAGAAATCTCGCGTATCGGCAGTTCGGGAGTCTGAAGGAACTGGTCCAGAACGGTTACATACTGTTCCATAATCCGATCAATCTCGGCCGTCTCGAACAGGCCGGTACGATAGGAAGCATGGAGAATTACATGGCCTTCATTCAGCATATGGTCGAAGCGCAGCAGCAAATCGTCCATCTCGTGCCTAGCGAAGTGAGCCTCCAGGCGTACCTTGATTTCTTCGTACTCCACGATTTTCAAAGGCAGATATTCCAGAGACGTGCGGAACAGCCCCGAAAGATCGTTGCGGCCGTGTTGTTCGCGTAAATCCTGGATCAATTGGTTATAAGGGTATTTCTGATACCGCAGATCCGCCGTATTTTCCTTGGAAACCGTTTGGATCAAGGAAAGCACGTGCCCGTCTGGATTCAGACGAATCCGCGTAGCCACGGTGCTGACGAACATGCCGATCGTTTCTTTTTCCTTCTTGCTGGTGCGATTGGCGAAAACCGTGCCGACCGGAACATCGGTGCTGTCGGTCAGCTTGTACAATAAGGCGTACATGGCGGACAGAAATAACGTATATAAGCTGACCTGATATTGTTCGCTGAAGGCCAGAATGCGTTCATACCGGGAACCGTCCAAAGTGATGGCCAGTTTATTGGATTCGCTGCCGATCGAGAATGGCGGATACGATTTAATGCCGGTCGTTTCAGGCAAAGTGTTGTACTTCGTCAGCCAGTATTCCTTGCCTTTTTGATAACGCTGCGATTGCTCATATTCACGCTCCGCGGAAATATAATCCAGATAGGTAGGGGCCTGGTAACTGCTGGAGATGCCTTTGCGCAGTTCCAGGTATTTTTCCATCACCGCATGCAGCAAAGCATTGACGGACAAGCCGTCGGCGATAATATGATTTACCGTCAAATTGAGCCATACTTGGCCGTTCGCAAAATGGATAATTGTAAATTGGTAGAGGTGTTCGTCGAACACGCTGGCCGGTTTTTCGCTTACTTCTTTCACCCAAGCATAGAATTGTTCGGTTGTGCCTATTTCGAGGCGGCTTATCCTAGCTTGGACATTCTCCGGCTCTTCGAACCACTGCGTTGGATTTTGCAAATCCCCGCTAATGTGGATTCGGAAAACGTCATAGGTTTTGACGATCTCTGCCACCGCTTGCTCCAGAAGCTGTGTGTTGATCTCGCCCGTAATCTGGTAGGTCGCAGAAAGCATCGTGATGGACGTTCCCGGATTCATAATTTCCATGAACCATATTCGGCGCTGGGCTTGCGTTAATCCATATTGCTCGTTGGTATTCTCTCTCACATCGACACACTCCCGGTTTAGAGATTCTTTATAGATAGGCTTTGTACCTAGATGTCACTTAGTCACTCTTAGAAGAACCGCGCGGCCATTCCCGGAACGGCTCCTTCGGACTCTGCCCCCTTTTTCGTGTCTACGTTTTCTGGTAACTACCGGTTATAAAGTCATACCTTGGATTACTAAAAGACTCTGTCGCATTCGCAAGCAGGAAGCCGCCCGCCGTAAAGCGGGTCTAGCCGTACAGCCGGGCGTAATAACCCCCGAGCGCCAGCAGGTCCTGATGGCGGCCCCGCTCGACGACCGTCCCTTGGTTCATGACGGTAATCAAATCCGCATGTTCCACGGTGCTGAGACGGTGGGCGATCAGAATGGTGGTGCGCCCCTTCATCAACACGTTCAGGGCCTGCTGTACCCAATGCTGGGATTCGTTATCTAGCGCGGAAGTCGCTTCGTCCAGCAGCAGAATCGGGGCGTTTTTGAGAATCGCCCGGGCGATCGCAATTCGCTGCCTTTGTCCGCCCGACAACGACGCTCCTCTCTCTCCCACCGGCGTTTCATACTGTTCAGGAAGTTCCTGAATGAAATGGTGAGCGTACGCCGCTTTGGCCGCTTCGATCACTTCTTCATCCGTTGCTTCCGGGTTGCCATAGCGGATGTTTTCCACAATCGTGCCGGTAAACAAGAACGGCTCCTGCGGAACGTATGCAATCTGCCTGCGGATTTCGTCCAGCGTGTAATGGCCGAACGGTTTGCCTTGGAGCAGGATTTCTCCGCTGTCCACAGGATAAAAGCCGAGCAGCAGCTTGATCAGCGTACTTTTGCCGCTGCCGCTGGCCCCCACGATAGCGGCGACCTGGCCGGGAAACACCTGCATGGAGATGTCGACAAGCACCTTTTTATCCGCCTGATAGGAAAATTCCACATCGCGAAACTCCACCGCAGCCTCCGACACGAGCTCGCTGTGAGGAGATCCCAAACGCTCCGGTTCCTCTTCCTCTCTTAGTACCTCTTGAATCCGGTGAGCGCCCGCGATCGAATTTTGGGTCATCGACAGAACCATCCCCAAGTTCAACAAGGCGTGCGTCAGATTCACTTGCAGAACCGCCAGGGCAGCGACGCTTCCCATTCCCATCAGTCCGTAGGCATAAAGAAGACTGCCGATGACGATGATACCGCAGAACGTGACGTAGCTGATAAAATGATTCACCGCAGCCTGCATGCCGTTCTTCTGCGCGGTTTGCCGAAGCGTCTGCGTCATTTGTTCGTTCAACGCCTCGTACTGGCCGTAAATCGTGCGGATGCGGAACAGCTTCACAATTTGAATGCCGCCCATAAAATCTTTGAATTTTTCGGTCATTTTACCGAGCATTTGCAAGCCTTGTTCGGACAAGGCGCGAATATCCCGCGCAAATTTCAGGCTGACCACGGAGGACAGCAGCAGAATGACGAAGGATACGCCGGCAAACCGCCAATCGATCAACACCATGGAGACAATGGAGCCGATGCAAAAGACAACTTGAAGCAGCAAAACGAAGTAAACCTGCGAGAATGTAAACTCAACGGTCGTTACGTCGTTGTTCACCCGCGACAGCAAATCCCCATGGTGCGTCTGCTCCAGGAATCTCGGCCGCACCCGGCACAGCTTGTCATAAAGACGTTCGCGGATATTCAGCACAGTCAGCTCGACACTGCGCTGGTATAAGTAAATGAACCAGGGAGAAATCACATTTTCCAGGAACAAGGCCGCGCCCAAAATAATAAAGGCTTCCACCATCAGGGACGTATCTCGGGACACGGCGAAATCAACCAAGTTATGTACGACCAAGCTGAAGGCGATCAAGAACAATGTCTGGGTGAGCGCCGTCACGGCCAGGCCAATGGCGTACTGGGTTTTGCGCTTGCGGTTCATAAACATCAGCAAGTAGCCGAGTTCTTTCACTTGCGAGAGCCATCCGCCCTTTTTCATGTGTACGCCACCTCCCTGCGTTCGGCAGACTCGGTAAATTCCTGATAGTACGACTGGGCGTACAGTCCCTTCATCTTCAGCAATTGTTCATGAGTGCCCTTTTCAACAATACTCCCCTGTTCCATGACCCAAATTTCGTCGGCGTTTTGTACTGTAGAAAGCCGGTGGGCAATAACCATCGTCGTTCTCTGCTTCATCAATACGCCCAGCGCTTCCTGAACCGCGCTTTCCGACTCCGGATCAAGAGCCGACGTTGGCTCGTCCAGCAGCAGAACGGGAGCATCCTTAAGAAAAGCCCGGGCCATTGCAATGCGCTGGCGCTGCCCGCCGGACAAAAAGCCTCCGCGCTCTCCGACATACGTCTGATAGCCGTCGGGAAGCTGCATAATGAAGGAATGCGCCTGAGCGGCTTTGGCGGCTTCGATAATCTCGTCCATCGACGCTACTTCCCGCCCGTAGCCGATATTTTCAGCGATCGTGCCGCTAAACAAATATGAATCCTGGGTTACCACGGAAAAATGCGACCGAAGCTGCTCCGGATCGGCGCCGTGGATCATGCTGCCGAACACGCGGATCTCGCCCTGGTCCTCTGGAAGCGGATAAAAGCCGCATACAAGCTTAAACACCGTGCTCTTCCCTCCGCCGCTCGCTCCGACAAGCGCGATCGTCTTCCCTTCCGGCACCGAGAAGCTAACATTCCGCAGGATCGGAGAGCTCTCCTCATACCCGAAGGTTACGTTCTGAAACTCGATGGGGGCGGCGCTCGCTTTCAAAAGCGAACGGCCATTTTCCGTTTCGGTCGGCTGCTCGACGATTTCGGAGACCCTTCTCAGGGCACCGGCCATTTCGAACGTCCGCGTGATGAGCTCGGGAATATGCTCCAGCGGCTCCAGACACAGATTCAGCAAGTACAGGAAGGCGATCAGCTCTCCCGCGCCTAGCTGCCCTTTGTAGATCAAATAGCTTCCGTAACTGACGGCGAAAATGATCGGGCTGATCATCAGCGTGGAAAGCAGCGGGTTGACCCAGGCTTCCCGCTTTTTCACGGCCAGCTTTTTTTGGGCCGTCAATTGCAGCAGCACTTGGTAGGAGCGAGATAACATGCCGGATAGCAGGTAGCTTTTTACAATAGGCATACCCCCAAGCGTATCCTGGAGGTTGACGTTCATTCGGCCCATGTTCGCCTGGGCTTCCTCCGTCAACCGCTCCAACTGCTTGCCGATCCATTGGGAAACCAGCAGCGCTACGGGAAATAACAGCAGGCTGTACAGCATCAGCTCCCATTGGAGGTAGATCAAATAAGCGAAACAGCCGATGAACACCAGCGGATGATAAAACCACTGGGCGAGGTCCCGAATCATAAACTGCTGGATGAGCTGCAGGTCGTTGTTGATCCGCGACAATACGTCGCCGGAGTGCTGCTTTTCCAAATAGGAGACCGGGAGTTTGCCGATATGACGCATGACATGGTTGCGGATATCCTGCACCGCAGAGGCGCTGCTTCGCTCCACGCCGAAGCTCATGAAAAACTTCGCCGGCACACCGATCAAGATGACCACAAAGACCGTGTACACGATTTGCAGAACGATTGGCCCCGCCCCCTTCTCGGCCTGGGTGGTCAGCTGCTCGATCAAACTTCCCATCCATATCTCAATAACGGCGGCGGCAATCGCGGACAAGATACCGACGATCATCCAGCCTTTGTGACGGCTTACATAGGACATCAGCCAGCGGAACGCTTTCCAGGCGGCGTAAGCGGTTTGGCGCTTGGAAGGCGCCGCTGTGCCTTGTTCTAGAACAGACGGCTGGCGGTCAGCTTCCATGCAGTACCCCGGCCTCCGCTTCGATCTGCCGCTTGACTTGCTCTAAGATGTCCCGGATGACGACGGCCGTTTCTTCCACACGCGCGAGTTCCAGCAATTCCTCGTGCGCGCCCTCCAGCCGGTAATCGGCGTAAGCTTGCGTCGTTGCCCCCCGCCAGGAAGGCAATTGGTGCTCAAGGCGGAACGCTTCGCTGTCCTTCGCAATCATTTCGTAAATCCGGGCCGGGATCGTGCCGGAATTAATAAGCTGCGCTTCGTACGCCAAGGTCGCTTTGACCTTCCGATGAACCCACTCCCACACGAGCGGGTTGCTCATTAATTCCTTCTCTTCTTCGTCGAAATCGGCAAGCGTTTCTTCAAGCTCTTTCTCCGACGTTTCGGAAGGCGTCAGCGTGTCCTTAATCCACGAGTCCACCATGAGCACGTCCGTTACGGAATACCCTCTTTTCTCCATCGTTTTGGCTACCTCGAACGTCAGGTTGCCTCCGAAGCAGTAGCCGAGCAGCACGTAAGGTCCTTCCGGCTGGATGCGGACGATCTCGTCCACATAACGGTTCAGCATGGCCTCGTAATCGACGGCATCGTCGATAAAATCAATGCCGTAGAGCACGAACCGGCCGTCGAGCCTGCTTGCGAGCTCTCGGTAACCGATGCCGAAGCCGCTGCCCGGAGGGAAGCAGAACACGTTCAGATCTCCTGCTTTATTCAGCTTAATGAAGGAGTCTCCCCCTTTATCCAGGCCCAGATCCCCCTCTCCGAAAGCCATGGCTTCAACTGTTAAATTGTGGAACTGGCGGTTCAGCGGTATCTCGATGCCCGTTTCATCGTAAACAGCTTGAACGAGCCTCATCAGACTTAACGAATTGCCACCCAACTCAAAAAAGTTATCCTTTACGCCGACCTGCGGAACGCCAAGCGTATCCTGCCAGACGCGGGCGATCTTCATTTCGAGCAGCGTTCTCGGCGCGACATATTCCGCTCCTCCGGCCGCGGCTTCCTCCGGCGCGGGCAGCGCTTTGCGGTCGATTTTCCCGTTCGGGGTCAGCGGCATCCGCGAAAGCTGCACGAGGTGCGAAGGAATCATATACCCCGGAAGCTGCTTGGCGAGCTCCTCCTTGAGTTCATGCGCCGCCAGCCTCGTTTCCGCGACGTAATAAGCGACAAGTTGCTTATGGCCGTTCGCGTCGTCGCGGTCAAGCACCTTGGCTTCTTGCACGGCGGCGATCTTCAGCAGCTGCGTCTCGATTTCGTCCAGCTCGATCCGGTACCCACGGATTTTCACCTGATGATCGATCCGGCCCAGGTATTCGATGTTGCCGTCCGGCAGCCAAGCCGCCAAGTCGCCCGAGCGGTACAGTTTCTCCCCCTCCGCAAACGGGGAATCGACGAACTTCTCCGCCGTCAGATCAGGGCGGTTCAGGTATCCTCTCGCAAGGCCTTCCCCGGCCACATACATTTCGCCCGCTACGCCGATCGGCACAGGGCGGCGGTTTTCATCAAGGACGTACACGCTCAGCGTCGGGATCGGCTTGCCGATATTGCTCTTCGCCGCCTCCATTTCGACCCACGTGATTTCCTTATACGTAACGTGAACCGTCGTCTCGGTAATGCCGTACATATTGATCAGCTTCGTCTCCGGGTACTTCGTCTTGAAGCCCTTGAGCAGCAGCGGACTCAGCGCTTCGCCCCCGAAGATGACGTTGCGAATCCGCAGATCGTACGGATGGTCCGCCAAGACCTTACGCAGCAGCTGGTAGAAGTACGTTGGCGTCTGGTTCAAAATCGTGACCTGTTCGCGGCCCAGCAGCGCCAGGAAATCGGCCGGATTTTTCGCCGTGAGCGGCGGTACGATGACCAGCTTGCCTCCGTACAGCAGCGCTCCGTACATTTCCCATACGGAGAAATCGAAGCAGAACGAGTGGAACAGCGTCCACGTGTCGGACGGGCCGAAGTCGAACAGGTTCTTGTCGTTGAACAGGAGGCGCACGACGTTCTTATGCTCGATCAGCGTTCCTTTCGGTCTGCCGGTCGTTCCCGACGTGTAGATGACATAAGCCAGGTTGCCCGGCCCGGAAATCGGCTCCAGGTTCGAAGCGTCCAGCGCATCGGCGGAGTCCGACCCTCTGTCCCTCCAAACGAAATCTTCCAATTCGAGGCGCGTTCCTGCGAAGTCGGTCTTCTCGTGCAGATGCTTTTGAATCAGCAATAACGGCGCGCCCGAATCCTCGATCATGAAGCGGATGCGCTCCTCCGGGTAGTCGGGATCGACAGGCACGTATGCTCCGCCCGCTTTGAGAATCGCCAGAATGCCGACAACCATATCGAGCGAGCGTTCGGCCAGAATCGCTACCAGCTGGTCCGCTTCTACTCCCGTCTCCCGCAGCTTCCGCGCAAGGCGGTTGGATCGCTCGTTCAGCTCGCGGTAGGTCAGCTGCCGCTCGTTCATGACGGCGGCCACGTTGTCCGGGTAAAGCTCCGCCTGCTCTTCGAACAAGCCGTGAATCGTTTTCTCCCGCTCGAACCCGGTTTCGGTGTCATTAAATCGCTTCAGCAGCGTCTCCCTCTCGTCTGGGGACAGCACATCGGCTTGTCCGAGCTCCAGATCCGGCTGAAATAAAAGCACGGACAGCAGCCGAACAAGATGGTCGGCCGCCTGTTCCACAAATGCCCGCTCGTACCGCTGCCCGTCAAAGCTTATTTCCAGCTCGATGGAGTGGTTTTGGCGGTCGAAGCGAAAAACCGTATCGGCCGCCACCCGGTTACCCAGCGGTTCCGGATGAATCGGAGCGAAGGATACGACGGTGTTGACGACCGGGAGGCCGTCCCCCGTATAGTCCAGATGGAGCGGCTCCACCATTTTCCGAAAAGGCAGGTGCTGATGCTCCAGCGCCTCGCCGATGGAGGCTTTGATGCCCCCGAGCAGCGTTTTCAGCGTAGTCTGGCGGCTTACGGACGTCTTGATCACCAAGATGTCATGCGGCGGCGGAGTCCCGTCGGGGTCTGCGCTATAAGAAGGCATGCCGACCAGCACTTGGTCCCGCCCGGTATATTTGAACAGCAGGCTTTTTACTCCTGCCAAAACAATCATGTACAAAGCCAAATCCGAACCGTTGGCGAGGCAAATGATTCTCTCCGAGAGTTCGCTCGGCAGAGTACGGTGAAGCAAGCCCGGCTCGGCCGCAGCTTCCCCGTCGGCGGATAATTTGGAGGATTGACTGTAGGGAAGGAAGCTCAGGCTGTCATCGGCGTCAAACTTGCCGCTCCAGTACTGTTCTTCCTTTTCAAACAAAGATTTCATTTGTACCTCCCCTAAAAATGAAGTGACCGCATGCCCCGGCGCAGGTCCGAAAAAGCTTGCTTTCGGCCTGCGCGTTTACGGGCTTGGACGTTGTTCGCCGTCTTCCTTGGGATGCGCGCCGCTTTCGCTTGACGGCGGAGGCGCGCTTGTAGGATTAGAACGCGAATTCGATCGTATCGACTGCACTCTTTGCGCCTGCCGCCGGTTTATGACATTCAATCCGGCTTAGCTCGAGTTGTGGATTTTCCGCAATTTGAGACAGTACCCGCAGGTAATCCTCGGTCAAGGTGCGGATCATCGCTTCTTTGAACAGCTTGGTGGCGTAGAAGAAGCCCCCGCTCAGCGCCCCGTTGTTTTCATACATAAACAGCGTCAGATCGAACTTCGCTTCTTCCAAATGGTCAAGCTCGTAAGTCTTCAGGCTGACCCCTTCCAGCTCGGCGTCTCGTTCTTCAATATTTTGCAAGTCGAAAACGGCATCGAACAGCGGGAAGCGGCCCGGCTCCCGCTTCACATTCAAACGCTCCACGAGCTCCTCGAATGGATAATCCTGATTCTCGAAAGCACCCAAAGCCGTTTCCTTCACTTCTTCCAGGTAGGACAAGAACGTTTTGTCGCCCGACGGACGATTGCGGATCGCCAGCGTATTGACAAACATCCCGATGACCGGTTCCAAATCGGCGTTCGTTCTTCCCGCCACCGGGGTACCCACGATCAAGTCCTCCTGCCCGCTGTACTTGGACAGCAGCACAGTATAAGCCGCAAGCAGCACCATGAACAGCGTGCTTTCACGCTCGGCCGCCAATTCGCGCAGCCGCGCAGAGAGAGAAGCTTCGACGTCGAACTCCAGATGCGCGCCTTCGTAGCTGCGAGCCGCAGACCGTTCGTAGTCCATCGGCAGGTCCGCCGTCGGCAACTCGCCTTCGAAGGTTTGCAGCCAGTACGCTTCCTGCCGCCCGATCCGCTCTCGGTGGGCCTTCGACTGCTGCCAAACGGCATAATCCTTGTATTGAATGCGCAGTGGCGGCAGTTCTTCCCCGGCGTAGAAACTCGAGAACTCATCGATCACAATCGCCATCGATACGCCGTCGGACACCATATGGTGCATGTCGAAAAGGAGAATATGCAGGTTCGGCTCCAGCTCGATGACCCCGGCGCGCAGCAGCGGCGGCTTGCCGAGATCAAACGGACGAACGAAGCTGCGGACGATCTGCTCGATTTGAGCCGCATCCTCTTTATCCGCTTGATGATGCTCGATAGCAAAATCGACCTGCGGGTAAATCCGCTGAACCGCTTCGGCCTTCACGATTTCAAAACCGGTGCGCAGCGATTCATGCCGTGTTATCAATTTCCGCAAGGCGGCTTCCAACCGGTCTAAGTCAAACTCACCTTCCACCCGCACCAGCTCCGGCATGTTGTAAAGCTGATCCGCTCCATCCAGCGTGTGCTGAATGAACAGCCGTTTCTGCGCGGAGGATAGAGGGTAGTACTCTCTCTCCTCCGCTTGAGGAATGGCCTCATGCTCCCGCCGTTCCATCCCGGCGATCGCCTCGGCCATCGCCGCAATCGTCGAGTGACGGAATACGTCGCGCAGCGGCAGGTTGACGTTTAATTCCTTAAATACCTTGCCCGCCAGCGTCGTCGCTCGCAGGGAGTGACCGCCGATGTCGAAGAAGTTGTCGTGAACGCCAATCTCCTTCGCAAGCCCCAGCACCTCCTGCCAAATCGCCGCCAGCTTCGTTTCCAGCTCATTGCGCGGTGCGACGTACTCCGTTCCGCTTCCCGCTTCCCCTTCCGGCGCTGGCAGCGCCTTCCGGTCAATCTTTCCGTTCGGCGTCAGAGGCAGGCGCTCCAGCTCCACGAAGTACGAAGGGATCATGTAGCCCGGCAGCTCCTGCGCCAGCGCGCTGCGCAAATCGTTCACCGCCAGCTCCGCTCCGGTATCCGGCGTGTAATACGCGCATAGCGCCTTCTGCCCGTTCGCGTCACTTCGAACCAGCACCACCGCTTCGCGCACGCCTTCCACCCGCAGCAGCTGCGACTCGATCTCGCCCGTCTCGATCCGGTAGCCCCGGATTTTCGCCTGGTTGTCGATCCGGCCGATGAAGTCCACGTTGCCGTCTTCCATCCACCGCGCCAAGTCTCCCGTGCGGTACAGCCGCTCGCCCGCGGCGAACGGACTGTATACGAACTTCTCTTCCGTCAGCTCCGGACGGTTCAAGTACCCGCGTGCTACCCCGACTCCGCCGATAACCAGCTCGCCCAGCACCCCGACCGGCACCGGGTTCAGATGCGCGTCCACGATGTAGAATTTCGCATTCAGCCACGCTTTGCCGATCGGCACATTGCCTGTCTGCGGCAGCTTCGCCAGCTCCTCGTCGTAGAAGCTTGAGTCGATCGCCGCTTCCGTTACGCCGTATGCGTTGATGATCCGGAACAACGAGCCGAAGCGTTCCTGCAAGGTCCGGTAATCCGCCACGCTGCAGCTGTCCGAGCTCGTGATCAACAGCTCCAACCGGCTCATGTCCAGTTGCTGCTCGTGCACGTACTCCAGGAACGGCACGATCAGCGCCGGCGTCGATTCGAAGATGGTGACCCGCTCCCGCTCAATCCAGTGGTGCAGACGAGACGGATCGATCCGGTCGTCCTTCGGCACAATCACCATCGTGCCTCCGTTGTACAGCGTCCGCGCGATATCTCCCACGAACACGTCAAACGAGAAGCTTGCGAGCTGCAGCAGCCGCACCGGGAACTGATCCAACCGGTACTCCCGCCGGTAGCCCGCCGCCGTGTTCACCAGGCTGCGGTGCTCGATCATCACGCCCTTCGGCTTGCCCGTCGTTCCCGACGTATAGATCACGTACGCCAGGTCCTCCGGACGGGCTTCATGGAAGCTGTCGGTGCCGACATTCTGATGGCTCTCATCGCCGTCGTCCACAGCATCCGTCAGCTTGCCGGAGACCATGCCGGAGACAATCGGCGCATTCGCCCGCTCCTCGCTGTACGACGCTTCGTCGTCCAGGTACAGCACCGCCGCCAGCGCCAGCTCCTCTTCGTCGAGCCAGGCTTCAGCACGCTCTCGCAGCGCCGTTTGCGTCAGCAGTACCTTCGCTCCGCTGTCTTTGAGCATGAAACGCACGCGCTCCGCCGGATAATCCGGGTCGAGCGGCACATACGCCCCGCCCGCTTTCCAGACGGCCAGCACGGCCACCAGCAAGTCCACCGAACGCTCGGCGAGAATACCGACGATTGACTCCCGGCCGATGCCGCTTGCGCGCAGCGTAGCCGCCAAGCGGTTCGCCCGCTCGTTCAGCTCCACATACGTCAGCCGGTCGTTCTCGTACACGACGGCCGCCGCTTCCGGCGTGCGCTCCGCCTGTTCCTCGAACAGCCGGTGGAACGCGGCCGCAGGAGCCGCTTCCGGCTGCGCCGGGTTGAACGCGCCGAGAATTTGTTCTTTTTCCTCTGCCGTCAGTAAGTTCAGCTCGGCGATCTTCGCATCCGGACGGCTTACGATCGTTACGAGCAGCTGCTCGTAATGTTTTGCCAGCCGTTCGATCGTCTCCCTTTTGTAGAGAGCCGTCGCATATTCGAAGCTGTAATCCAAGCCGCCGTTCTCCTCGCCCACATCCAAGCTGATATCAAACTTCGCGGTATCCAGTGCGCTCGGATAAGGAATCAGGCGAAGCCCTTCCAGCTCAAATTCCTCGTTCTCCGTATTCTGCATCGTAAACAGCGTGTCGAAGAGCGGATTGCGGCTTAAATCACGGGTGACTTGCACCTTGTCCACCAATTCTTCGAACGGATAGTTTTGATGCTCGAAGGCGTGGAGGGTCGTTTCTTTGACTTCGTTCAGGTATGACAGGAATGTCTTCTCCGAAGCCGGATAACTGCGGATAGCCAGCGTGTTTAAGAAAATCCCGATCAACGGCTGCACATCTCCATGATTCCTTCCGGCAATCGGCGTACCGACGATCACGTCTTCCTGACCTGAATATTTATGCAGAAGGACGTTATACGCCGCAAGCAGCACCATAAACAGCGTCGTGCCCGTTTCCGAGGCCAGCTGCTTCAGACCGTCGGTTTTCGAAGCGTCGAAGAAAAACTCCAGCGTTTGGCCTTCGTAGCTCTGCACGGCCGGACGCGGATAGTCGGTCGGCATTTCCAGCACCGGAAGCTCGCCTTGGAACATGTCCAGCCAGTACGCCTCCTGACGCTGAAGCCGTTCCTTCTGCTCCTGCGAATGCTGCCAAACGGTGTAGTCTTTGTACTGAATGCGCAGAGGCTCCAATTGCTCGCCGCCGTACAAGCGGACGAATTCTTCAACAAAGATTTCCATCGAGACGCCGTCGGAAATAATATGATGCATGTCGTACATTAGAATATGGCGTTCCGGAGCCAGCTCAACAAGGCCTACCCTCAGCAGCGGAGGCTTCGCCAAATCAAACGGACGGACGAAACGGCGAACCGTCTCTTCGGCCTCTTGCTCATCCGCTCGATAGAACTCCACGGCAAAATTCACGTCCTGGTAAATCCGCTGCGATGCTTCGCCATCCACCATTTCGAACCCGGTGCGCAGCATTTCATGCCGCGCCACGAGCTTACGGAACGCTTCTTCGAACCTTGCCCGGTCTAAAGCACCCTCCAGCAGCATCGCTTCCGGCATGTTGTAGCTAAGCTCCGCGCCTTCCAGTTGATTCAGGATAAAGAGACGTTTTTGAGCAAAAGATTGCGGGTACACCTCTCGGTCATCCGCCATCGGAATGGCAACGAATGTTTGCTCATCCAGCCGGGAAATGGCGGCCGCCATGCTCTCGATCGTGGAATGGCGGAACACGTCGCGCAGCGGCAGATCCACGTTCAACTCTTTATGAATCTTGCTGACCAGCGTCGTCGCCCGCAGGGAGTGGCCGCCGATGTCGAAGAAGTTGTCGTGAACGCCAATCTCCTTCGCAAGCCCCAGCACCTCCTGCCAAATCGCCGCCAGCTTCGTTTCCAGCTCATTGCGCGGTGCGACGTACTCCGTTCCGCTTCCCGCTTCCCCTTCCGGCGCCGGCAGCGCCTTCCGGTCAATCTTTCCGTTCGGCGTCAGAGGCAGGCGCTCCAGCTCCACGAAGTACGACGGGATCATGTAGCCCGGCAGCTCCTGCGCCAGCGCGCTGCGCAAATCGTTCACCGCCAGCTCCGCTCCGGTATCCGGCGTGTAATACGCGCATAGCGCCTTCTGCCCGTTCGCGTCACTTCGAACCAGCACCACCGCTTCGCGCACGCCTTCCACCCGCAGCAGCTGCGACTCGATCTCGCCCGTCTCAATCCGGTAGCCCCGGATTTTCGCCTGGTTGTCGATCCGGCCGATGAAGTCCACGTTGCCGTCTTCCATCCACCGCGCCAAGTCTCCCGTGCGGTACAGCCGCTCGCCCGCGGCGAACGGGCTGTCTACGAACTTCTCTTCCGTCAGCTCCGGACGGTTCAAGTACCCGCGCGCTACCCCGACTCCGCCGATAACCAGCTCGCCCAGCACCCCGACCGGCACCGGGTTCAGATGCGCGTCCACGATGTAGAATTTCGCATTCAGCCACGCTTTGCCGATCGGCACATTGCCTGTCTGCGGCAGCTTCGCCAGTTCCTCGTCGTAGAAGCTGGAGTCGATCGCCGCTTCCGTCACGCCGTATGCGTTGATGATCCGGAACAACGAGCCGAAGCGTTCCTGCAAGGTCCGGTAATCCGCCACGCTGCAGCTGTCCGAGCTCGTGATCAACAGCTCCAACCGGCTCATATCCAGCCCCTGCTCGTGCACGTACTCCAGGAACGGCACGAGCAGCGCCGGCGTCGATTCGAAGATGGTGACCCGCTCCCGTTCAATCCAGTAGTGCAGACGAGACGGATCGATCCGGTCGTCCTTCGGCACAATCACCATCGTGCCTCCGTTGTACAGCGTCCGCGCAATATCTCCCACGAACACGTCGAACGAGAAGCTGGCGAGCTGCAGCAGCCGCACCGGGAACTGATCCAACCGGTATTCCCGCCGGTAGCCCGCCGCCGTGTTCACCAGGCTGCGGTGCTCGATCATCACGCCCTTCGGCTTGCCCGTCGTTCCCGACGTGTAGATCACGTACGCCAGATCCTCCGGACGGGCTTCATGGAAGCTGTCGGTGCCAACATTCTGATGGCTCTCATCGCCGTCGTCCACAGCATCCGTCAGCTTGCCGGAGACAATGCCGGAGACAATCGGCGCATTCGCCTGCTCGTCGCTGTACAACGCTTCGTCGTCGAGGTACAGCACCGCCGCCAGCTCCTCTTCGCCGAGCCAGGCTTCGGCACGCTCTCGCAGCGGCGTTTGCGTCAGCAGCACCTTCGCTCCGCTGTCTTCGAGCATGAACCGCACGCGCTCCGCCGGGTAATCCGGGTCGAGAGGCACATACGCCCCGCCCGCTTTCCAGACGGCCAGCACGGCCACCAGCAAGTCCACCGAACGCTCGGCGAGAATGCCGACGATCGACTCCCGGCCGATGCCGCTTGCGCGCAGCGTAGCCGCCAAGCGGTTCGCCCGCTCGTTCAGCTCCGCATACGTCAGCCGGTCATTCTCGTACACGACAGCTGCCGCTTCCGGCGTGCGTTCTGCCTGTTCCTCGAACAGCCGGTGGAACGCCGCCACAGGAGCCGCTTCCGGCTGCACCGGGTTAAACGCGCCTAGAGTTTGCTCTTTTTCCTCTGCCGTCAACAAATTCAGCTCGGCAATCTTCGCATCCGGACGGCTTACGATCGCCGCAAGCAAATGTCCGAAATGAGTCGACAGCCGCCGGATCGTGCTTTCCTTATAAAGAGCCGTTGCGAATTCAAAGCTGCACTCCAGGCCGCCGTTTTCTTCCGTAACATCCACACTCAGGTCGAACTTGGCCGTGCCGTATTCGCTAGGGTACGGGGACAATTTCAGCCCTTCCAGCTCAAACTCTTTATCCTCCAAGTTTTGCAGGGAGAACATCGTGTCAAACAGCGGGTTGCGGCTCAAATCCCGGCTGACCTGCACTTTATCAACGAGCTCTTCGAACGGATAATTCTGATGCTCATAAGCGCCTAAGGTCGTTTCTTTCACTTCTTCCAGATACGACAGGAAGGTCTTCTCCGAAGCCGGATAATTGCGGAGCGCCAGCGTATTGACGAACATTCCGATCAAAGGCTGCGTGTCTCCGTGCATTCTGCCCGCAATCGACGTTCCGACGATCAAATCGTCCTGACCTGTGTATTTATGCAAAAGCACGGTATATGCCGCAAGCAGCACCATATACAGCGTCGTTCCTCTTTGAGCGGCCAGCTGCTTTAAGCCTTCGTTCGTTGCCTCGTCCACGAAGGACGTCAGCGTTTGTCCCTCAAAGCTCTGCACGGCAGGACGCGGATAGTCCGTCGGCATTTCCAGAACCGGCAGCTCGCCCCGGTAACGGTCCAGCCAGTAAGCTTCCTGGCGTTTCAACTGCACTTTTTGCTCGTCCGACTGCTGCCATACCGCATAGTCCTTGTATTGAATGCGCAAAGGCTCTAATGACTCGCCGCCGTACATACGAACGAGTTCCTCGACTAACACGTCCATTGAAACCCCGTCGGAGACGATATGGTGCATGTCGAACATCAGCAAATAACGTTCGGCTGCCAGCTCTACGAGCTCCGCCCGCAGCAGCGGAGGCTTCGCCAAGTCGAAAGGCCGGATGAAGGCCTGCACGACTTCGGGCGCTTCTTCCTCGCTCACATGACGGTACTCGACGGCAAAGTCGACGCTCTCGTAAATGCGCTGTACAGCTTCGCCTTGTACGATCTCAAAGCCGGTTCGCAGCGTTTCGTGCCGTGCGATCAGTCCGCGGAAAGCCTTCTCCAGCAGGCTCCGGTCAATCGATCCTTCCAGCAGCAGCACGCCCGGCATGTTGTAGCTCTGATCGGCCCCTTCCAGCTGATTCAGGATAAACAGCCGCTTCTGAGCTGAGGAAAGCGGATAATATGCTCTTGCGCCCGCCAGCGGAATCGACGAGAACGACTGCTCTCCGATCCGGGAGATGGCGAGAGCCATCTCTTCGATCGTCGAGTAGCGGAATACGTCGCGCAGAGGCAGCTCGACGTTCAGCTCCTGATGCACCTTGCTCACCAGTGTCGTCGCCCGCAGGGAATGGCCTCCCAGGTCGAAGAAGTTATCATGAACCCCGATGTGCTCCAGTCCGAGCACGCTTTTCCAAATCCCCACCAAGCTGGCTTCCAGCGGAGTCCGAGGCGGAGTACGTTCTTCGCCCGGCTGCAATCTCTCCTCCGGCGCCGGGAGTGATCGGCGGTCGACCTTGCCGTTCGTCGTCAGCGGGAGCCGCTCCAACTGGATCAGGTACGCCGGAATCATATAGGCCGGCAGTTCCTGGAAAAGCACGCTCTTCAGCTCGGCCGCCGTAAGCTCGCGGTCCGCTTCATAATAGGCGCAAAGCTGCTTCTCGCCGGAGGCGTCTTCCCTCGCGAATACCGTCGCTTTCCGAATTCCCTCCACTTTCTGAAGCTGAGCTTCGATCTCGCCCAGCTCAATGCGGAAGCCGCGGATTTTCACTTGGTCGTCCGTCCGTCCCACGTATTCGATCGTGCCGTCCGGCAGCCATTTCGCCAAATCCCCCGTCCGGTACATGCGCTCTCCCAGCACAAACGGATTGTCCACAAATTTCTCCGCCGTCAGCTTCGGCCGGTTATTGTAGCCCCGTACCAAGCCTTCTCCGCCGACGCAAAGCTCCCCGGCCACGCCGATCGGCAGAAGCTTATTCCGGCTGTCGACGATATACACCTTCGTATTACTGATCGGCCGTCCGATGGGTACGGTAACCGCCGACTCATCGACGAAGTCGACCGGAAGGTACGTGGTATAAACCGTGCTTTCCGACGGGCCGTACAGGTGGTTGAGCCTGCCCGGTCCGATATGGGCGAGCGCTTTACGTACATGTCCGACCGACACTCGCTCTCCTCCGAACAAAATCGCCCGGACATCCCGCAGGCAATCGACGTTCACATCTACAAGGACGTTGAAGAAAGCCGTCGTAATCAGCATGACCGAGATGCGCTCACGCTGGATGAGATCCGCCAGCCGGACGATTTCCAGCAAAGTCTCGCGGGGAACCAGCACCAGCCGCGCCCCGTTGGTCAAAGCGCCGAAAATATCGAAAATCGCTCCGTCGAACGAATAGCTCGAAAGCTGGAGGACATGATCCCGTTCGGTGATGTCGATATAATTCGTATTTCGCACGATCCGCACGATGTTGCGGTGCGAAACAAGGTTGCCTTTCGGCTTGCCCGTCGTGCCTGACGTATAGATGACGCAGGCCAGATCCGTCGCTTCGGTGCCCGGATTTAGATTTGTGCCGTCCTCGTGATAAAAGGACTCGTCATCCAGTAAGATCACGGAGTCCGAACCCGCCAGGCGCTTGCGCAAGCGGCTTTGCGTCAGCATGACCTGCGCTCCCGAATCCTCAATCAAGAAACGGATACGCTCCTCGGGATATTCCGGGTCAATCGGTACGTAAGCCGCTCCGGCTTTGTGTGCCGCCAGCATGCCCACCACCATTTCGATCGAACGCTCAGCCATAATGGCGACCAGACGGCCTTTGGATATCCCGTAGCTACGCAAGGTACGGGCAAGGCGGTTGACGCGATCGTTCAGCTCGCGGTAGGTCAGCTCTTGCTCATTCAAGGAGATAGCGGCTGCATCCGGGATGCGCTCCGCCTGCTCTTCGAACAATTGAATGAGCGTCTTCCCGCGCGGAAATTCCGTGGTGGTGTCGTTAAAACGTCCGAGAAGGTCGGCCTTTTCCGCCTCCGTCACAAGTTCCAGCTCGCCCACGGTAATTTCCGGGTTATCCGTCACCTGCTCCAGCAGATGGACGAGATGCCCCTTGAGCCGTTCGATGCTGTCTTTATCGAACACTTCGGCGTTAAAGTCGAATCGAATTTCGATCTCGACTCCCGGCACCACAGTCACGTTGAAGTTATAGTTCGTCTGCTCCTCCATCTGAACGTCAGCGATCGTCAGGTCGCCGTGCTGCTGGTCGCCCGCCTGCTCCATCTGCTCGTCCACCGGATAGTTCTCGAAAGCGATGATATGGTTGATCAGGTTCTGCTTTTGCACGCTGCGGGCTTGAATTTCATACAGCGGATAGTAATCATAACGCCCGGACTCCAGCGCCCGCTCTTGGAGCTTCGCCATCAGGTCGGCGAACACGGTGTCCGCTTCGCTCGTGACGCGGACCGGCACCGTATTGATGAACAGCCCGATCATGGACTCGATGCTCGGGATTTCCGCCGGTCTTCCAGCCACGACGCTGCCGAATACGGCATCGTTTGTTCCGTTATATTTTTGCAGCATCACGCCCCAAGCGGCTTGCAGCAGCGTATTGACCGTAACCAGGCGCTGTTTCGCCACCCGGTCCATCCGCTCGCTCAAGTCCTTGCCCAGCTCAGCGGTGACGTGATCAGCCGTAAATCTGCCGTTTGGCGCCGGTTCCTTTTGTCCCGGGAGTACGGTTTGCCCTTCATAACCTGCCAGGAATGCCGTCCAATAGCCGGATGCCGCCTGATCGTCCTGTTTCTCCAACCATTCGATATAAGCGCCATAATCCGATCCCTTATCTCCCGCTGGCTGCTTGCCGGATGCCAAGGCCGAGTACGTCTCAAACAGCTCCTGCGTCAGCTGCGGCAGGCACCAGCCGTCCATCAAAATATGCTGGAAACTCCACAGCACATGATAGCTTTGCTCTTCGGTGCGCAGGATCGTAACCCGAACGAGCGCGTCATGTTCCATGTCGAAGCCGCGAAGCTTGTCATCCTCGGCCTTTTTATCCAAATACGCTTGTTTCTCGTCCGCCTGCAAATGAAGCAGCTCTTCATATTCAAAGCCGACCGGCTTGTCGCGGTATATGATTTGCAGCGGCTCGCCCGCCGGTCCTTTCACAAAATTCGCCCGCAGCACCAGATGACGTTTCGCAAGCTCCATCCAGCTCCTCTCGAAAAGCTGGACGTCGAGCGCTCCCCGCATCGTAAACCGCGTCTGCTCGAAGTAAGCGGCCGTTTGCCGGTCAAGCGCGCTGTGGAACCACATGCCCTTCTGCATCGGCGTAAGCGAGTAAATATTTTCAATTTCCCCGAGATGGCCCGAGCGCTGGGCGATTTGCTCCAATTCCGCGATGGTCAAGCCTTTAAATTGCACGTCGCTCGGCGTCAATTCGGTGTTTTCTTTGCCTGCGCAGTGGGTAATGAGCTCTCGGAGACTTTGCTCAAGCCGCTGAGCGAAGGCTTCCATCGTTTCCTTGCGATACTGCTTCCGGCTGTAGCTGAGATCGAGCGATAAAGCGCCGTCCAGCACCATGCCGTTGATATCCAGCACAAAGCTGCGGGCCTGCCGGTCGCTGGCCGGGCTGCCGCTGGAATAAGAAGATATGCCGATCTCGTCCTGATTGACATCATCGTCGAACTGGCCGAGGTAGTTAAAATTAATTTCCGGCTCTGCGCCCCAAACAAAGCCATCCTCCGATTGGGAGAGATAGCGGCATACGCCGTACCCAAGCCCCTTGTTCGGAATGCGGCGCAAGCTTTCCTTGACCTGTTTAATCTGATAGGCCAAATCCTGGTCGGTTTCCGGCTCCAGGACGACCGGAAACTTGGTCGTAAACCAGCCGACTGTGCGCGTGATGTCGATATCCGTTCCGATCGATTCGCGTCCGTGTCCTTCGAGATTGATCCGCACCCTTTCGTGTCCCGTCCACTTGCGAACGGCTATGCCGAGCGCCGTTACCAAAATATCGTTCATTTCGGTGTTGTAGGCCCGGTGAACCCGCTTCAGCAGCAGCTCCGTTTCTTCGGGAGTCAAACGGACGAACAGCGATTCGCTGTCCTGCTGCGTCGTAACCTCTGCCTCCAAATCCTTCGGCACGGCCGGAACCGCAATTTGTTCCACGGCCTGCCAATAGGCCCGTTCCTTCGCCATCTCCGGACTTTGCGCGTAAGCGGCCAACTGCTCGGACCAAGTGCGGTACGCATCCGTTTTCGCAGGGAAACGAATTTCCTCGCTTTTGCCGGCCTGCTCGTAACCCAGAGCGAAATCCTCCATCAAAATGCGCCAAGACACGCCGTCCACCACGGCATGATGAACCGCGAGCAGCAAATGGTCGCCGTCCGCGCACCGGAACAGTCCCGCCTTCACGAGGGGCCCGTTCTCGAGATCGATACCCGCTTGAATGTCCGTTGCCTTCGCTTCCACAACCTGCGCGGTATTCTCCGCATCCTTGAAGTCGAACACGTCCAGCGTGAACAGCCCGCCTTCCTGAATCGCGCGGTTCCGCGCGCTAAACCCTTGTTCCGTCTTGCGGAACACCATCCGCAAGGCGTCATGATGCTCGGCCAGCTTTTGCAGCACCTGACGTACCGTCTCTTCGTCGAAGCGTTCCTTCCGGTACAGCATCACCGACTGGCTGAAATGATGCGGGTCCGCAAAGGAGCTCTCGAAAAACCAATGCTGAATCGGCGTCAGCGCCGTTTCACCCGTTATTTCGCCTTGATCGATAGTACGTCCGATCGGTTTCACATGCAGGCTGAGCTGTGAGATAGTCGGATATTTGAACAAATCCCGGATTTCCAGCTTGTACCCGGCTTGATGAAGCCGCGAAGATACTTGAATGGACTTGATCGAGTCTCCGCCCAGCTCGAAGAAATGATCCGTTACCCCAACGCGATCGGCGTTCAATACCGCCTGCCACACATCGGCAAGCGTCCGCTCCGCTTCATTGCGGGGAGCTACGTACGCGCCGCCGGTCAGTGCGTTTCCTTCCGGGGCGGGCAAAGCCTTGCGGTCGATTTTGTCGTTCGGCGTGAGCGGCATCCGCGGAAGCTGAACAAAATGCGCCGGAATCATGTAATTCGGCAATTTTTGCGCCAGCTCGCTTCTCAGCTCGCCGAGCGTAAGCGGGCGGCCCGCGACCAGGTAAGCGCACAGTTCTTGCCCGCTTTTGCCTTCCCGCGCGATTACGATCGTCTCCTGCACGGAGTCGATCTTCAGAAGCTGCTCTTCAATTTCACCGATCTCAATCCGAAATCCACGGATTTTCACCTGATGGTCGATCCGGCCCAAGTACTCAATATTTCCGTCCGGCAGCCAGCGGGCCAAGTCGCCCGTCCGGTACAGTCTCTCTCCGGGCTCAAACGGGTGTTCAATGAATTTCTCCGCCGTCAGATCCGGCCGGTTCCAATATCCCCGGGCGAGGCCGACGCCCGCGATGCATAATTCTCCCTCCACTCCGATAGGCGCCAACTGATTCTGTGCGCCCAGTATATACAAGCGATGGTTCCAGATCGGACGTCCGATCGGTATCGCTCTGCGTTCGGTGTCATGCGTAGACGCCGCCCACACGGATGTGGCGATCGAGGCTTCCGTCGGACCGTACGCATTATAGTACTGTACCTTGTCTTTCCACTGCTGCACGAATTCGGCTGAAACGGCGGAGCCCGCCGTGATGAGCCTGCTCAGACTCGGCAGGCGGTCTGAATTCAAATAAGCCGCATAAGTTGGCGGCAAAGTGGCGATCGTAATTGCATGCTCGTTCATGAAACGTTCGAACAGCTGATCATCCAAAACCGTCTCGGTTGACGGTATATATAAGGTCGCCCCGAAATACAGAGCGTTGAACATCTCCCAACACGACGCATCGAACGATAGGCTGGCGAATTGCAGCACTCGATCCTGTTCGGTCGTGTGAAGCGTATGGGCAAACGTCAGTTTCAGGCTGACCAGCCCGCGATGCTCCAGCATGACCCCTTTGGGTTTGCCCGTCGTACCTGATGTATAGATGACATAAGCCAGATCGTTCGGACCGCTGGCCGGCTCCAGGTTCGAGCCATCGTCGCTGTAGGCCTGCTCGTCATCCAGCGCCACCACGGTCCCTTCGAACGGCACCTGCTGCAACAGCTCCCTTTGAGTCAGCAGCAGCTGCGCGTTCGAGTTCTCCAGAATGTAGCGGATGCGTTCTTCCGGGTATTCCGAGTCGATCGGCACGTAGGCACCGCCAGCTTTCAGAACCGCCAGAATGCCAACGACCGTCTCCAGCGATCTCCTGGCCATCAAGCCTACCAGCTGATTGGGCAGCACGCCGACCGATCGCAGCGTCCGCGCCAGCCGATTCGCCCGTTCGTTCAGCTCCGCGTACGAAAGCCGCCGCCCCTCAAAGACAACCGCCGTCGCTTCGGGCACCCGCTTCACCTGCTCCTCCACGAGCTGATGAATCGTCCGATCACGGGGATAGTCCTTCTCGGTATCGTTAAAGCTTTGCAGCAATTGAAATTTCTCGTCCTCCGACAGCATGTCCGCCCGCACGATGTCCAGCTCCAACTCGTGAAGCCCCACGGCCAGCAGGCGATTCAGATGGCCGACGACCCGAGTCATGAACTCGGAGTCATATAAGTGCTCGTTATATGACAGCGCTAGCTGTATCGTCCCGCCGGTTAAGC
The DNA here is from genome assembly GCF_037027525.1 of Paenibacillus sp. 203. Taxonomy (NCBI): domain Bacteria; kingdom Bacillati; phylum Bacillota; class Bacilli; order Caryophanales; family Paenibacillaceae; genus Paenibacillus; species Paenibacillus sp. 203. Next base: position 16,526 of record NZ_JAXCHD010000019.1, on the reverse strand, counting down.
TGAATTCAAAGGAACAATCCGTGACCACGTTTTGCCCGATTTCGTCCAGATGCAGCTCCTTAAGGGATACTAGCGTATGGACGACGGGTATCCCGTCTGCATATTGCAGGTCCAGCTTCTCCGTCATTTTCAAGAACGGAATATGTTGATGCTGAATCGCTTCCGGCAAGGAAGTCCTCAGCTCGCTCAGAAGCGTTTTAAAAGTCGCACCCGCCGAAAGCGAGTTTTTCAAAATGATCGTATGATTAACGGATCGGCGCGTCTCCGTCGGTTTCCGTACAACCGGCATGCCGACCAGAATGTCAGAAGCGCCTGTATATTTATGCAAGAGCGACTGAACACCGGCGAGCAAAATCATAAAAGTGGCCAGCGGAGCGCCCTTGCTCATTTGAAGGACGCGCTGCGCCACTTCCTCCGAAAGCGTCCCGCCGACGGTTGTCATAATGGGCGTCAGGGAGCTTGGAGCTTTGCTGTAAGGCAGCCGCGTCAAGGTATAATCGTCGCTACCGAATTTTTCGTTCCAAAACAACGTTTCTTTTTCAAAAGCCATCTGGATCGTTCCCCTCTCTTCATCGGTAAAAGCAATCCGGCGGAGCATATGCCGCAGCAACGCTCGCCGCCTTTTCAAACATGTGACAACAATGTCAATGGCTTTCGCCAGGTCACCGCTTCGCTTGCCCGGTTGATCGCATGCGGCAATCCTCTGCCTAGCACCTGTCCCGCTCGGCTCCCATGCGTGAAAGACAACAAAGAGCATCGTTCTACGCAAGAAATGCGGCTGCTTCCGGCTCCTCTGCTTCAATATGCTTGCTGCGGACGTGCCGCCTGAAGACGGTCTTTGGTTTAACATTGGGTTCGGAATTGGATTTGGGGGTGGACAAGGGATGTTCCTCCCATCGATGTAGGGCTTGCTGTAGGGTTCCGGCCGGCCAGCAGGAAGTCGACCGTACCTCCAGATTCGGCACCGGAGCTGCCTTTGTCGAAGCCTATGTTTAAGGGATATTGATACACTCTATGTACGATTTGTATATTCCCCCGCCTGGTGTGGATAAGTAAAGATCCGACTGCGGGGTAGTGAGCTTTTCCTGACGATTAGATGTGACGATGGTGCTGCATGAGGGTGAAAGCGTTATCTTAACATCAGGGCCGCACGGCCCCGGAAGGCACTTCCGTGCCTCTTGCCGGGGCGGCCACCGGCTTGGCCGAGCTTAGGTCGTTACCAGCAAATCCTGGGTCTCCTGAGAGATCACCTGCTGCATACTGGACTTGATAATGTCGCAGCCGGCGGCCAGATGCTCCATCGAGACGGTCAGCGGAGGGATGATCTTTAGTACGCGGTCTCCTCTGCCGGCTCTTTCAATGATGAGCCCGTTCTCGAAGCTGATCTCCGTCATCCACTTCGCCCCGGTTTCATCCGTGAAGCCCGAGACGTCAATGCCCCAGATCAGGCCAAGTCCGCGGATGGCGATGGACGGATGCAGGGGCTTGATTTCTTTGTCAAAGAACGAGCGCACAAACTCCTCCTTCTGCTTCACCTGGGCTTCCAGGGCGGCTCTGTCCCGGAACTCGAGAGCGGCATTGCCGCCCGGCTTGTCGATTCCAGAGTGCGAATCAGTCAGGATATTCTCGATATAGCCGAGCGTATCCATTTCTGCGAAAGCCCCGTTCGGGTGCGGCATGAACGTAACTCCGCCCAGAGGAAGCCCCGCCCCTTCCCTCATGGACTTGGAGCTTGTCGCCGACAGGCTGCCGATCGACATGCCGTGGAAGCCGCCCATGAATGCGTATCCCGGTTCTCTTCTTCGCCTTGCGTGCGAGCTTAAGGTCCGCTTCCACCGCGCTCGTCCCCGTCGGACCGCAGACTTGAAGCTTGTAATTCAGCTTCTTCGGCTCCAGGATCCGCTCCGAGAAGCTCTTGAAGAATTCGCGCTTAGCCATTGTATACATATCCAGACCGTGCATAATCCGGTCGGAGGTCAAGTAATCGAGAACCCGGTCCTTGATATAATCGTTGTTATGACCGTAATTCAGTGCCCCGGCACCTGCAAAAAAATCAATATATGCTCTTCCGTCCTCAGAATATAACAGGTCCCCACCTTCTGACGTCATGGATCAACATATTCTCGGCTGTCATTTTCCACAATTGTCGGTCTCCGCATGCCGGCTTGCTGGGTAGCCAGTGGACTGGTCTCTCGCACACAGCTTGGATAGGTATAAAAACCATCCAATTCTATTTTCTATCATAATTGGAAAGTTGACCTAGGTAGAATTATATCAAAATTTCAAATAATGTATAGTAAAACTTCAGTTAAATTTGGTCAACACGGTGTTAATATTTTGCCTAAAAAGAGCGAATGGAGAAGAAACGCTGGGAATGGTTTGCCATCAATCGAGGAATTCGACGCGTGTCGACATTCAGGCGGGGTGCCGGCCGATTTGGAAGATCTTCCCTGTAAACATTCTCTGCCGGTGCTCCGGATCCTTGCGCTTTGCGATAACTTAACATGATTACCTGACGAATTTCTGGAAGCCTGGCTGGAAACGCGACTGGATGTCAGCTGGATATTCTGCTGGAAAATCCGTTGGATACTCGCGTTTAGGTCGGGTGTAACGTTAACTCCAGACGTTCCATTATCGTTCGAATGATCTCGTATGCCCGATCCGCATCCTTCTTGGGGATATATTGGCGCTTTACGGGTTGCGGAATGTGCAATAAATTTTATACTTTCTTCTTGTTTTACTGTAAGTAACATATCTGTAGTCATAATGATGGGAAGCTTATTCTTGGGGTCAGTTGGATGTTTAATGCCTAACTTTTGTGCAATATAGAGGGTTTTATCTAGGGGTAATAAAGGAAATTGTTCGCGAATATCAATCTCTTGCTCTGACCACTCCATTTGGTAATGATGTGCCAATTCAAAGTGTTCAGACAGATAATGGTGAAGTCGACCACTTTTCCAACCAAGAATTCGAGTAACTATCCCTATTGAAGGTACATCATGTACAGTCAACCAAGGTTTATATTCCGAAAAGTGGCCTTGACCTCTTCCTTCTTTGATTTTCCGTTGAATAGATGCTATAGATTTACTTGATCGAATTTTGTTCATTATTCACCTTCTTTTTAGAACTACTAAATCAGAGTAAAGTTCAGTTATCTTTTTCTACTCCTAAGATATATTTTAGTTTACTTCAAAATACAAATGTAGAATATAACAACTCACAGCTTTATACAATAGCAAAGCAATATTTTTTAGCTATATTTTACTTTGTATCCTATTCATAGCTACTCGTAGAGTACAGTAGGGTATGAAAAGCTATAATATGGGCTATAAGTAGGTATAATTAGTAAGCAGATGGGTCGGGTTAAAACCTATTTGATATTCTCAATAGAGGTGAACTCATGAATACTTTGGGACAGCCATGTAGAAATTTAAGACTACTCCATAAATGGACACAAGAGGAACTTGCTAATAAAATCGGGGTAACCAAACACGTTGTTTCTAATTGGGAGCGAAATGTAGCACGACCTGAAATTAATCATTTAATATCTTTAGCAGAGGTTTTTAATGTTACAACCGATTATTTACTTTATTGCTAATCAAATGACGTTCCCCTACTGTGTGGACTCAATGATACAATTCATTCGGACCTTAATAACGAGAAAATCAAAAAATCCTTTGATCTTTTAGCATTTCTAAATTCTGGTTTTCGAATTGAATTAAATGGGCGGGTATTAGAACAAGAAGATTTGAATCTAATCGGTAAAAATATTACCTTTTAATGGAGCATTTTGTCTCTCCTTTAAAGAAAAGATATAGTAAATAGAAAATTTTAGTACCCATTAGTTCACTTAAAGAAGTAGCGCCTCACACCTTCTTTTACAATTTAATTAACTATGTGTTAGCTGAAGTTTTACTTTTAGGGATAATCTTTCAATATTTCTTTTGCAAGTTTCATTAGTTGCACACTCTGTAAATAGATCTCTATGTTAAGACCTTGCAATGATTCTTTTACCACCAATCTACATTCTTCATAATCTTCAAATCCATTTCTTATGTAAATTGATTTTAGATCAGTTGGGGATCTAATGCTGAGGTTCCAACCGCCTTCTTTCAAAGCTCTTTCAAACCATTTCTCACATTTTTAATTTTTTTATGCATAAATGCCATGAATAATCGGTATACGGATAATTCGTGACTTTTATGTACCAAAATTAAAATGAGTAATTCTAAGACATATTATTAAGGAACTCCCGCGAAAGATTAGTACCGAACAATCTTCAGTTTTATAAAATCAATAATTTCATCTCTATCTTCTTTAGTAAGTTCTCGAAACAAAGAAATAAGTTCTAATTCCTGAGCTTCAATGGCTAAATTAAAAATAGTGTTCTTTGATACAGGCGTATCTTCAAAGATTAACCACTCTATATGAGAAGTGAAGTTTTCTTTAATTGCTATAATTATATCAAGAGAGGGTATGTATTTATCTTACTCCAGCTCACTCAACGTTCCTTGAGAAATTCCAATTATATTTGCAAACTTTATTTGATTCAAGTTGTTTGTTTTTCTAATATTTCAAATTCGTTGCCTATTGTAGACATAATTACCCTCCTAAGCTAAAAAGATCCCGATATATCATCGGGATCTTTCTTGATGTTTGTAAAATGACTAGTTCCAGACTTTTTTTACTGGTTCCACAGTTTTTTATTGGTTCCATACATCTTTTACTGGTTCCACACTTTTTTATCACCAGACAATTAGTTAGCGTTTTACTAACGCTTATTCTACAGTAACACTTTTCGCCAGGTTACGTGGTTTGTCAACATCATGACCCAGTGCAAGAGAAGCGTAGTAAGCCAACAGTTGGAGAGATACAACTGAAATTGCAGCAGACAGAATTGGAAGTGTCTTCGGAATGGCAAATACCTGATCCACAGACTTCAGCAACTCAACTGCGTGCTCTTCGTACGTAATCGCAAGAACATCTGCACCACGAGCCTTGACTTCCTTAATGTTGCTCACGGTTTTCTCCAACACGGATTCCTGTGTTACCAAAGCGATAACCGGAATGCCGTCTTCAATCAATGCCAGTGTACCATGCTTCAATTCACCCGCAGCATAAGCCTCGGAATGAATGTAGGAAATTTCCTTGAGCTTCAGGGAGCCTTCCTGTACTACAGCATAGTCCTGACCGCGACCAATAAAGAACAGGTGCTTGTGGCTTGCAATTTGCTCAGCATAGGCTTTGATCGCATCTGCTTTACCCAGCATCTCTTCCACTTGCTCTGGCAGGGATTCCATAGCAGCCAGCACATGAGCCACTTGCTCATCCGTTTGTGTGCCACGCACTTGAGCGAGATACAAACCAAACAGATAGAACGCAATCAACTGTGAAGAATATGCTTTAGTGGAGGCTACGGCAATTTCCGGTCCTGCCAGTGTAACCAACACATCATCTGCATCACGGGCGATGGAGCTACCGACTACGTTTGTAATCGCCAGTACATGAGCGCCATTTGCTTGTGCTTCACGCAGGGCTGCCAACGTGTCAGCAGTTTCACCGGATTGGCTCACCACGATCACCAATGTCTCTGGTGTTACGATAGGTGAACGATAACGATATTCAGAAGCCACATCATTTTCTACCGGTATACGAGCCAGACTTTCAATAACTGTACGACCAATCAAACCAGCATTGTAAGCTGTACCACACGCAACAATTTGAATGTTGCGGATATTTTTAATTTGTTCTTCTGTCAGCTTCAGCTCAGGAAGAACAACTTTTTTAGTATCTTTATCGATACGGCCCAACATTGTGTCACGATAAGCCTTAGGCTGCTCGTGAATTTCTTTCAACATGAAATGCTCATAGCCGCCTTTTTCCGCTGTTACAGCATCCCATTCGACATGAATCATTTCCCGAGAAATAAATTGGCCTTCGATTGTCATTAATTCGACAGCATCACTGGTCAAAACAGCCATTTCGCCATCGTTCAAAATAAATACATTGCGTGTATATTTCAGAATAGCCGGAATGTCGGAACCGATAAAGTTCTCGCCTTCTCCCACACCAATAACCAGCGGGCTAGCTTGACGAACAGCAACCAGCTTATTAGGCTCGTGCTCTGTCAGCACACCCAGTGCAAAAGCACCGCGCATAAAGGTAATTGCTTTTTGTACTGCTTTAACGATATCCCCTTTATATTCACGCGCAACCAGATGGGAAATAATTTCCGTGTCCGTTTCGGAAATAAAGGTATGACCTTCGCTGATCAGCTGCTCCTTCAGCTCCAGATAGTTCTCAATAATTCCGTTGTGAACTACAGAGAACTTTTGGCTCTCATCCAAATGTGGATGGGAGTTTTCATCAGAAGGCTTACCGTGCGTTGCCCAACGTGTATGTCCGATACCTGCATGGCCTACCAACGGCGTACCATCCAGTTTAGCTTCCAGATTCGCCAGACGACCTTTAGCCTTGGCTACTTGCAATCCTGAATCTGTAAACACGGCAATACCCGCAGAGTCATAACCGCGATACTCCAGCTTTTTCAATCCGTCAATCAATACCTCTTGCGTATTCTGATTACCAATATATCCTACAATGCCACACATATTCGTTATCCTCCCGATCATCATTTCACAAGACGACTCATCACAGGACTAACGTGTGCGGTAGATTGTGGAATAAAGTTCATTCATCTATGAAGTTGTCAATGATAACTATAGAATTTACAGGCATCTCTTCACGAATGTAACGAAATTCCCAAACCGCGCACGCCAATGATGATGGCCGCACATTCATGAAATGAATCTTATAATTTAGGTTATAAAATAATAAAGGCATCTACCGGTGCGTTGTGTAAACAGTTGCCTGTTCATTTTCCGCTGCCGGTTTACGGCTCGATGCTTCACCGGAAGGTCCCCGCCGAATGTTTCGAACACCTTCACCTCGTCAGCTTGTTTTGTCGTGAACCGATTTGCGAGCAACTTTATCTCAACTGAATCCGTTGCTTCTCCACCAAGTTCCCCCGCACAAAATCAAGCTCTGGCGCTTGTATTACGTTACCTTACAACCCTCGCTTTCTCTATCTGAGTCACAGCATCCCTATATTATATTCAGCTAAGTATCATTTGGCAATGACACTTTATTCATAATTACACCATGAAGGCCAAAAATCGTTAGTAAATAACCGCAAACGCCGTTGCCTGCTTCTTTTTCACAGGCAACCAACGTTTACAAAATTTTAAACTAATTCTTTCTTCACGACATCTACGATCTGACCGACAAATTGCTCCAGTTCGTCCTTATCCGGGCCTTCGGCCATCACACGAATAAGTGATTCTGTGCCTGAAGCACGGACCAATACACGCCCATTATCGCCCAATTGTTGTTCCACCTGCTCAATTGCTTCTGCAATGGCAGGATTCCCTTCGTAGTTACGTTTGTCCTGCACACGTACATTTACGAGCACTTGGGGGTACTGTTTCATGAGCGATTTTAGCTCACTCATTTTCTTGCCGGATGCTTTCAAGGTATCTACCAGCTGAATCCCAGTCAGCATGCCATCGCCTGTCGTATTGTGATCCAGGAAAATAACATGACCAGACTGCTCACCGCCTAGGTTAAATCCACCCCGACGCATTTCTTCCATCACATAACGGTCCCCGACCGCAGTTTTTGCAGTCTTGAGTGCCAGCTTTTCAGTAGCTTTATAAAAACCGATATTACTCATCACTGTCGATACAATGGTGCTGTCCTTGAGTTTTCCCGCACGGTTCATTGCATCTCCGCAAATGCAGAGAATATAGTCGCCGTCTACCTCTTCCCCGTTCTCATCAATCGCGATCAGACGGTCGGCATCGCCGTCAAAGGCCAAACCAATATCTGCTTTCAAGCGGCGTACTTCCTCTTTCAGCTTTTCAGGATGAGTCGAGCCGCAATGATCATTGATGTTCAAACCGTTCGGCTCGGCACCAATGGTGTGTACCTCAGCTCCCAGTTCTGCAAAAAGCTTCGGTGCCAGCTCATAAGCTGCTCCGTTAGCACAATCCAGTACAATTTTTAACCCTTCAAAAGAATGGCTAATTGTTGTTTTCAAGAACTCCAGATAATCGTAGCGAGAATGCTCGTCTACAACAACCGTTCCCAATCCACCGCCAATCGGACGAGGCAGTTGGTCTTCTTTTGCATCCATGAGCTCTTCAATTTTCAATTCCGTTTCGTCTGTCAATTTAAAACCGTCACCGCCAAAAAACTTAATGCCGTTGTCTTCAACTGGATTGTGTGATGCTGAGATCATTACCCCAGCGTCAGCTTTCAATTGACGTGTGAGATATGCCACCCCAGGTGTCGAAACAATACCTAGACGAACCACATTAGCCCCAATGGACAGCAAACCGGCTACAAGAGCCGATTCCAGCATCAGTCCGGATATCCGTGTATCCATACCAATAACAACTGTCGGTTTCTCTACATTACCTGCTAAAACATATCCGCCGCAGCGGCCAATGCTATATGCCAGTTCGGCTGTAAGTTCCTGATTAGCAACGCCTCGTACACCATCTGTACCAAAATATTTCCCCATGTAAAATGACTCCCTTTTTTTGTCTAATAAATCTTGATTATTTACTACAGATAAAACATGTTATGGCTGACTGTTCTCCGAGGTTCCATTCGCAGAAGAATCTGCGCCGTTATGAGGATTTGTTTTATCCTCCGCAGCTGCGTTGTCCCCGGTCTTAGCGTCAGAGTCCCCACCTTGACTGCCTTGCCCCTCCTGTGGCCTCTCCTGCCCCTTTTCGCCACTACCAGAGGGGTTTGATTCATTCTCACTATTCGGATTCGTTACAGCAGGCGTAGAAGGGCTCTCAATGTTGACCGTTGCCTTTAGTTGGCCAGCATTTCCGGCTTGCGTAATATATTTAGGCAAGCCTACTTTCAGAGTAACCTCGTGTTGACCAGCCGCGAGGCCACTTACATCTGCCACCAAACTAATATCATCATTGGTTAAATTGTTTACCATATCCTGCGGGCCCTTCACAGTAACATCCATCGTCTTACCTACGGGTGCTGTAACAGTCGTAGTCGCTTTATCTCCTGCACCTTGTAAAACGATTGGGATGCCTGACAGCGTCCGTTCCGTATCTGTGACTTCATTGGAAGGGACGACGGTCACCTGAATTTGTATTGACCCTGGCTCGATTTTATCAGAACCTGAGGGGGCTGCCAAATTAGCTTGAACTGTACGAGTCCCCGCTTCCGTGAATTGACTTAAATCCAATGTAGCCGTGACGTAAGAGCTGAGGCTGCTCAATACATCCTGCGATGCATATACCGCCGCTTCCTTCACGTTTGCATTGACTTTAGAAAGCGCCAATCCGTCTGGCAACTCTCCAGCATAGACAATCTTAACAGGCACAGATTTCGCCTGCTGAGTTACCGGAATTTCAACGGACACAGTGGATGGCTCAATGACCGCTTCTGTAAGTTCCTGTCCCTTTTTGTTATAAGCCTTCAGTTTTACACGCTTCTGTTCAAACTTTTCTGAGATACCATCCGTATTAACAGCCCCTTGAACGGCAGTAACGGTACTCAACTGGCTTTTAGGTAAGGTAACCTTCACGGTTTGAGGAGCAATTACAGGCTTCCCAAGCTGCAGTCCCCCATCTGGGTTTCCTTTAGGAACTATAGATACATTAAATGATTTCGTTTGTTTTTCCTCAATTGTCACTGTAACACGGTTAGGAGTCATAGACACCAACTCCACTCCATCCGGCAAGTCCGGTTCGAGTGACAATGTTTTAGTACCTGCTCCTAAGCCGTTTAAGTTTAGCTTTGCCTGATAATTATCCGCGAAAAAAGAAGTCAGCACAGAGCGCTGTCCTCTGACCTCCATCTTAACATGGTCAGTATCCATGGTAGATAATACATATTTTGAATCATCCAGACCACTAGCCTGAATGCCCACATTATCAATCACTTTATTATTATAAGAAACGGTCAGCGTAGATGAAGGTGTACCTGTATCTAGATGGACCATTCCCCATAGCAGGACAGCAACCGCAAGCGCCAATATCTTGGAAATCGTATTATTGTTAATCCATTTGTCCATCATGAATTTCCACGGCCTCCCCTCCGATTCCAGAATGAGCCGCGTTTTTCCTTCAAAGACGGTGTTGGCCGCAACTCCTCATACAGCTTGGAGATTAGGGATTCTTCCTTAATGTCGCGCACGACCTGTCCATTAATGGCCAAAGAAATTTGCCCTGTTTCCTCCGATACCACGACAGTTACGGCATCCGTTACCTCACTCACCCCAATCGCAGCACGGTGACGGGTTCCCAACTCCTTGCTGATGAACGGATTTTCCGATAATGGCAAATAACAGGCCGCAGAAGCAATCTGTTTATTTTGAATAATCACCGCACCATCATGCAAAGGCGTATTAGGAATGAAGATGTTAATTAGCAGTTCAGAACTGACTACGGCCTGTGTCTTGATACCAGACTCTGTATATTCGTTTAGCCCTGTCTCGCGCTCAAATACGACCAAAGCCCCTATTTTCCTACGTGATAAATAATTCAGCGCCTTAATCATTTCTCCGATTAACTTGTTAATCTCTTCATCATCCGCAGACGAACGCCCAAATAATTTGCCACGCCCCAACTGCTCCAGTGCACGACGCAACTCAGGCTGAAAAATAATAAAGATAGCCACCACACCAAAGGTGAACATCTGGTTCATCAACCACTTGAGCGTATACAAATCAAACCAGGTGCTAACCGCCCAAATGACAACCAGAAACAGAATCCCTTTCAACAATTGAACTGCACGCGTTCCGCGAACAAGTAAAATAAGCTGATACATAATATAGGTTACGATCAAAATGTCGATAATATCTTTAATGGACTCTTTCCAAGTCAGGTCCGCAAAATAATCCAACATGCGCATGCCCCCGCAATTTTCTGTAGTGAGTGGGTGTAATATGTACACAGTATGCTCTCTCTATCTAGGTTATAACGATCAGGCTCACGTTGCAAGCTGTGTGACAAAAGAACCGCTAAAATCAGTAAAATACAGTACAATTCGCCAGCTTCATATACAAAAAAACGCCTTTTCCAGCGGAAAGAGGCGCTCGATATTGTCCTTGCCATTTCAAGCTTCTTTTATGGAGAAGAGGGTCCCCCGAATAAATCAGTAACCTTGTACCAAATCCAATCCAAGGTTTGATCAATACTTTTAACCTGTCCTGCAATATGGGCGGTGGACGCTTGATAATAAGAACCATCAATCACAGTTACATTTCCTTCCACATCACCGTATACACGGGCTTCACCATTTTGCACTGTTAAATCTCCGGCAATGGATTTCCCTTCAGGCACAATCACAGTATCACCCTGAATAACGACTTGATCCAGTTGGCTTCCTTTGACTACCAATTGATGGTCCGTGCTAGAAAAGCTGGCCATGCTTGAGCATATAACAATAAGGAAGAAGGCAGCGGCTGTTACAGCGGGATGCCTTTTCACCCACGTCAGCATAGGCACCGCAGTCTGTCTTTTATGCGGCGGCAAAGCATTCATAATGCGAAATGTCAGCTCATCCGATACACACGGCACTTGATGATAGCGTGTACCGTAAAGCATCGCATCCGTCCGCTCCAGCTCTTTAAAACGCATGCGGCATTCCGGGCAGTTTAACAAGTGCTGTTCCAACTCATGTTTGTCCTGCTCAGACAGGTCGCCATCTAGATAGTCATGCATAAAAGAGACGGCTTGTTTGCAATCCATATGAGCCAATCCTTTCTAATATTCTTCCGTGTTTCTCAACATAACATGCTCCGGCTTAGAAACTTTGCTCATCTTACATACGTTACAACGAGCATTATGTTTCATAAAAACATTTATGCAGACTCTTTTCCTAGAATCTATGCGTATGATCTATAGCTTGTGCTCCAGTTTTTTGCGCAGAAAATCCCGCCCCCTGTGTACTCTTGTCTTAATAGTGGTAACTGGGAGATTGAGCACATCGCTGATTTCCTGTAAGGAAAGCTCCTGCAAGTACCGTAAAACCATAATCGTTCTGTATTTATCTGGAAGGCTGTCAATGGCGTCATGAATCAAAGCCTGCGTTTCGGACAGAAGCGTACTCCCCTCAGGGGTAAGCTCTTCACTGGCGAGCATGGCGTACCCATCGACACCTTCCTGATCATTCATTTCAGCATCAAGTGAGTATGTAGGTTTTCTCCTTCGCAGACGATCAATGCACAGATTTGTAGCAATTCGATAAATCCAGGTTGAGAACTTCTGTCCATGATCATATTTTTCCAAATTACGATACACACGCAAAAAAGTTTCCTGCACCAGATCCTCCGCCTCATGGCGATTACCTAGCATCCGGTAGGAAAGATGAAAAATCCGATCTTTATATAACTCGACTAACTCCGCAAAAGCTCGCTGATCGCCTTTCTGTACCAGCCTTACCAAGCGGCTTTCCATATTATCCACTCTATACTCCCCCAGACTTGCTGATGGGTTACTTATTACATGTTTATGATTATTCATCGTAGTTTAATTTTATCCAGAAATCAACTGTAGTATTGTTACTAACTGCAAGCACACCTGCCATCAATATACAAACAGCACAATCGGGCACCCCATGAGTACCCGATTGCCTGTTTTCGTACAACCGTACTATATCAGCCCGTATTTCTTAAGCCTGCTGCAATTCCGTTAATTGTCAACAATACCTCACGCAGCATTTCAGTGTCATCACCGTTCTGATCCCTCAGCTCCCGTAGCTCACTTAGCAATTGAACCTGCAAGTAACTTAACGGATCGACATAAGGATTACGCAACCGGATAGATTCCTGAATAACCGGCACATCGTCCAAAATCTCGGATTGTCCGGTTATTTTCAAAATCAACTCAGATGTCAGCTTGAACTCCGCTGAAATCTGCCCGAAAATACGCTGCCGGGCCTCTTCGTTATCCGACATCCCAGCGTATTCTTCTGCAATCAGTAAATCCGCTTTAGCGATTGCCATTTGCAGTGTATCAATAAGTGACCGGAAGAAAGCAGAGTCCCTAAACATCGTTTGCAGCACTTTAAGGTTATCCTCATTGTTTTGATAGAAGCTTTGCAAACCTGTTCCAGCCGCATACCATGCAGGTAACAAGTAACGGCTTTGTGTCCATGCAAAAACCCATGGAATGGCGCGTAAGTCCTCAAAACGTTCGCTGTTCTTACGCTTGGACGGACGAGATCCAATATTCAGCTCGCCCACCTCAGGCAACGGTGTAGATTCTTTGAAGAAGTTGAAGAAATCCGGATCTCGGAAAATCAAATCCTGATACTTATCCAGTGAAACTTGGGAAATGCGGGCGATAATCTCCTCCCAGCTCTCCTCAAACACTTCCTTCTTCCCGGAACGATGATATGCCACAGCTGTAATCAGCGCCGATGTTGCCTGCTCCAAGCTCCGGTACGCGATGCCTCTAAGCGAGTATCGGGATGATAGTACTTCACCTTGCTCCGTGATTTTGATTCCGCCTCCAATCGTATGAGGAGGTTGAGCCAAAATACTGCGATTAAGTGGCATTCCTCCACGACCCAGCGCACCTCCACGACCGTGGAAAAACTTCACTTTTACACCAAACTCATTAACTACTTCCGTAATGCTGTTCATAGCGACCCGAAGTTCCCAGTTCGCTGTAACCACACCGCCATCTTTATTACTGTCCGAATATCCCAACATAATCTCCTGAAGCTGGTCCATCGCAGCCACAGATTGTCGATATACAGGCAAGTTCATCAATCTTCTCATAATATCGGGTGCAGCGTGCAGATCATCTATCGTTTCGAACAAAGGGACGGATTGCAGCGTACAGATAACAGTGCCATCTTTCTCGATGCGGAACAGGCCTACCTCTTTGGATAAGACCATAACCTCCAGTAAGTCACTGGCTCCCTGAGTCATACTGATCAAGTAGCTTGTAATGGACTGCTTGCCGAATTCCTCCTGAGCCAAATAAATCGTACGATATACGTCAAGACATTCCTGTGTGCTATCGCTATATTTTAAATACGGTGAAGTAATCGGACGAGGTTCATTCAGCAGCTTTTCCAGCAGATTTATTTTTTCCTCTTCTGACAGCTTACTGTAATCCGACACAATATTCATTTTAGACAGTATTTCAGTCATCGCGTTTTCATGTTCCTGACTATGCTGACGTACATCCAGCGTAGCTGTATGGAATCCAAACAACTCTACCTGGCGAATCATCTTTTGAATATATGTGTTTGCCACATAATCGGCAAAATGATGACGCAGGCTGTTATCAATAACATTTAGGTCTGCAATGAGCTCTTCCGCAGAATTATAACGCTCATGGGTACCCTGTTTGCTTTCATCCAGAATGTTGTTCACTTTAGCAATCATATATGCCAGTTTAATGCGGTAAGGCTCTTTTTCGTTATGCCATACTTCCATCTTTTTAAGTGTAATATGAGTACGGTCTTCTTCAATAGAAGCTAGCAGATCATCGGAAACTCGCACAATGCTGGTGCTGAAACTCAAGTAACCCATGAGTTCCTTTAACGTGTGCTGATATTCTCTCAAAGCCAACTTGCGCTGCATACGTAACGTTTCCCAAGTCACATGAGCTGTCACAGACGGATTGCCGTCCCGGTCTCCACCGATCCAGGAACCAAATCTCAGATAAGTAGGTATGTGCCATTTTTGTTCGGGATAATATTTGTCCAAACATCGTTCCAATTCTTGGTACACATCTGGCAGTACATGAAACAAGGTCTCGTGAAAATAATACATTCCATTTCTTACTTCATCTAATACAGTTGGCTTGCGATCACGCAGCTCATCTGTCTGCCAAAGCGTAATTACTTCGTTTAGCAGATTCTCCCGTACCTGTTCCCGCTCACGTAAGGTAAGCATCGGATTATCCAGCAGCATGACGTCCTCGGAAATGCGCTTGTGGATATCAAGTATTACTCGTCGTGTCGCTTCTGTAGGATGTGCGGTCATGACCAGCTCCAAAGAGAGCTCATTCAGCAAGTTGCTAACGTCCTCGGCGGAGAAGCCCCCTTGTTTAAGCTCCTGAACGGAACTTTCAATGGAACCAGGTTGAACATCTTCACCAGCGGAATGCTCATAATCCCGCTTACGACGAATACGATGGTTTTGCTCAGCGATATTCACCAACTGAAAATAAATCGCAAACGCGCGAATAACCTGGTGACGAATATCCGTATCCAGTCCGCTGACCATTTGTTTGAAATTCTCATACAACTCCGGTTGATACCCGGCACGTAACGATTTACTTGTCTCACGTATTTTCTCCACGATATCCAAAAGTTCGTTGCCACCCTGATGAACCAAAACCTCACCAAGAATATTCCCTAGAAAACGAACGTCCCGCCGCAGCAGATTGTTGGATTGGTTTTTGTTAGCGGTTAACGTAAGCTCAGTCATGCTTTTCCCCCCATCTGATCTGTTCCACACCATATACAGTTGTAGCAAAGGTACGTATACATACGAAATTTGACACTTTCTTAACATCATACAATAAAACCGCATGAAAAGCTGCAAAATTTACAGTAAAAAATCATGTTTTTGAAATACTTCTTTTGAGAAAATATTGGATTGTTATGCAAAAAGATGAAATTAATAATAGAAATGAATGTATACACTAGTGATGCGTGAAACATTATGCACAGTCTCTTATAAAGAGTGTGGTTTTAAAGGTGCAAATTCATGCAACATGATGTGTATATGTTTATTAATTGTTGACAAAGTCAACCCCATTATCCCTCTATCCACAAAGATATACACAAATTAGCCATTTCCTTAGTGTTTCTAGGGCATTTCCTCTTTAAGACTTCGCTTTTACCCACATAAATAAAAGGGAATGTGCACAACGCAAGAGCAGATGCAGAGTTATCACCATGAATTCGTACCATAATAGCTATAGGATTCCTATATTCAAAGGATTTGATCACGAAATTAGCCTTACTGCAGGAGAAAAGGGGTACGCTAGAGGGGAAATTCGGGATCTAGATGTCATAAGAACAAGAGCCTATGTACAATATGCACAAGTCATCCCCAACTGTGCATGACAGGAGACATAACTGCATTAACTTATATACATAGAAGTAAATGTAATGTGGACAAAATAAAAAGAAGCCTTTCGGCTTCTAGGTGATCGGTAAGCGGGTGATGGGAATCGAACCCACGCTATCAGCTTGGAAGGCTGAAGTTCTACCATTGAACTACACCCGCAAATTAGTATCGGGATGACACGATTTGAACATGCGACCCCCTGGTCCCAAACCAGGTGCTCTACCAAGCTGAGCTACATCCCGATATTATACTTTTTTAAATATGGCGCGCCCTGAGAGATTCGAACTCCCGGCCTTTTGATTCGTAGTCAAACGCTCTATCCAGCTGAGCTAAGGGCGCAAATATGGAGCGGACGACGGGAATCGAACCCGCGACCCTCGCCTTGGCA
>NZ_JAXCHD010000018.1:0-73980 GCF_037027525.1 Paenibacillus sp. 203 | reverse complement strand
GAGGTAGATAGGTTGGGGGTGGAAGTGCAGTAATGCATGGAGCTGACCAATACTAATCGGTCGAGGGCTTATCCTAAAATAAAACGCAATGAGTTTCGGATCCAGTTTTCAGGGTGTAACCTTGAAATTGCGCTTGATATTCCAAATCACTTTGGTGAGTTGAAGAATAACTTGCGGAGTTTTGCTAGGCGAGTCCATTTATATGGAGAGATACCCAAGTGGCTATAAGGGGACCCTCTGCTAAGGGGTTAGACTGCGAAAGTGGTGCGAGGGTTCGAATCCCTCTCTCTCCGCCATTTAGGACAAGCTAGCGAAATATTATGTTATGGCGGTGTAGCTCAGCTGGCTAGAGCGTACGGTTCATACCCGTGAGGTCGGGGGTTCGATCCCCTCCGCCGCTACCATACATACCCAGGAGGCTTAGCTCAGCTGGGAGAGCATCTGCCTTACAAGCAGAGGGTCGGGGGTTCGATCCCCTCAGCCTCCACCATTGTGCCGGTGTAGCTCAACTGGTAGAGCAACTGACTTGTAATCAGTAGGTTGGGGGTTCAAGTCCTCTCGCCGGCACCATTTTTGAATTTTGAAAAATATAGGGAACTGTGGTGTAGAGGCCTAACATGCCTGCCTGTCACGCAGGAGATCGCGGGTTCGAATCCCGTCAGTTCCGCCATTTTTCAATTCAATAGTTTTATCGTACTAAAGTGGGAAGGGGTATCCCTCCGCACTTTATTTTTTTGTTAATGGATATGGCTCGGTAGCTCAGTCGGTAGAGCAGAGGACTGAAAATCCTCGTGTCGGCGGTTCGATTCCGTCCCGAGCCACCTTTATATGGAGGATTAGCGAAGTGGCCAAACGCATCAGACTGTAAATCTGCTCCCTTACGGGTTCGGTGGTTCGAATCCATCATCCTCCACCAGTTTTGCGAGCCATTAGCTCAGTTGGTAGAGCACCTGACTTTTAATCAGGGTGTCGAAGGTTCGAGTCCTTCATGGCTCATCAGAAGTCATCAACTATAGGTTGATGGCTTTTTTTGTATTGTTTTAAGCTATGTTTTAATATAGCTTTTTTATTTTACGGTATCGACAGGTTATAATGAGTTCATTATGTTCGCTTAGTGCTTATTCTATATTCTAAAAAAGTGAAGTGGTGATCGCGTGACTCTGGATACAGAATGGATTCAACAACAGCTTCAGAATATTATTCAAGCGCCTTTTACCATAGTGCCTTGGTGCCCGGAAATGATGGCAGAGGGAGAGACAGCCGATTCAGTTATACCGGATAGATCGTTTGTCCATGACAACAAGCTATATTTTCCGTTTCGTGCGTCGGGAGGTGAACTGGTTGCCTTTGTGGTAGAGGCCAGATATTTGACGGATCGAGAACGGAAACTGGTAGAAGCGCTATTGGGGAACATGGAGCAGGTCTGGCAGAACGGTCCACAATTGTCGGATAACCCAGTTTATAGCGAGGAAGAGCGGATGAATCGTTTTGGACAATGGCTCATACAGCAGGCTGCCAATCTAAACAGGGAAGAAGAGGTTCCTGATGAATTGCAGCTTCGCGATTCGCTATCAGCGTGCATGGTCCCGATTTTACTGAATGGCGAGGGAACACAGGAGGGGGCTATTACTTATACGCAGCTCCATCGATTGTTCGCGAGCTATTTTGGAGGGGATGTGCTGCTTACTCCATTGGACGAACAGTCTTGGCTGATTATGGCTAAAAAGGAGCTTTTATTAGGAGCCGACGATGAACGGGATAAAGACACTGAGTCCAGGGATGCAGATTTTACGGAATCGTTGGAGGAGGTTCTTACGGCTTTTAGCTTGGGTCTATATGAGCTTATTGCGAATGAATGGGTGGGTGTGTTCCATTTGGCGGTTTCCAAGCCTTCGATCCCTTTGCAAAGTCTTCCCCAAGAGCTGAATTTGTTATGGGAGACGATACATCTGGGCAAGATTTTTCATGTAACAGAGCACATCCACTTTTCATGGGAGCTTCATTTAGAAAGGCTGTTAAACCGCATTCCCAAGGAACAACGCGTACTATTTTTAGAGCAGGTAATGAAATCATCTGTCATACTGGAAGACTCAGAAACGATGGCTACATTAGATATCTTTTTTCAACTGGATTGTAATGTGAGTGAGACAGCTAAGCGTCTCTATGTGCATCGAAATACATTGATTTACCGTTTGGACAAGATCAAACAGGAGACCGGATTGGACGTGCGGACGTTTAATGATGCGGTTTTGGTCAAACTATATCTGCTATTGTACAAAGTGACAAAAAGGAAATAGCATTTTTGTGCAGTTTGCGAATAGCCACGTTACGGGGACTAGGGTAAGATACAAGTAAGAAATGTATTCGATTTCATAACTTGATCTTAGGGAGGCAAAAGCTATGGCTGGTGTACGTTTAGAGCATATTTTCAAGAAATATCCGGGTGCAGATAAAGCTACGGTTGTTGATGTCAATTTGGACATTCAAGATAAAGAGTTTCTCGTATTGGTTGGTCCTTCCGGTTGTGGTAAATCTACTACGCTCCGTATGATTGCTGGTCTGGAGGAAATTTCAGACGGTAAATTGTACATTGGAGATCGTGTTGTGAACGACGTGGCTCCAAAGGACCGCGATATCGCGATGGTATTCCAATCCTATGCCTTGTATCCGCATATGAATGTATACCAAAACATGGCTTTTGGTCTGAAGCTCCGTAAGGTGAAGAAAGAAGAAATTGACAAACGTGTACGTGAAGCGGCTAAAATCCTTGATATTGAACATCTGCTGGATCGTAAGCCGAAAGCGTTATCAGGTGGTCAACGCCAGCGTGTTGCCTTGGGACGTGCGATTGTGCGTGACCCGCAAGTGTTCTTGATGGATGAGCCACTGTCCAACTTGGATGCCAAGTTGCGTGGTCAGATGCGTGCGGAAATCACGAAGCTGGCTAAGCGTCTGGAAACGACTGTTATCTACGTAACCCATGACCAGGTCGAAGCCATGACGATGGGTGACCGGATTGTAGTTATGAAGGATGGTATTATCCAACAAGCTGCATCCCCAGATGAACTGTACAACCGTCCAGTGAATCTGTTCGTAGCTGGTTTTATCGGCTCCCCTACGATGAACTTTATCACAGGTAAGCTGGTTGAAAAAGAAGGTGCATTGCATTTTGCTGCGCCGGGTCTGGATCTGTTCGTACCAGAAGGTAAAGGACAGATTTTAAAAGCGAAGGGCTATATCGGCAAAGAAGTGATCTTGGGTATCCGTCCTGAGGACATTCATGAAGAGCCTGTATTCTTGGAGGCTTCTCCGAATACGATCTTTACATCCACTGTGGATGTAACGGAAAATCTCGGTCATGAAATGCTGTTGTATTTGAGCGGTGCCGGAAATGATACGATTATTGCCCGTGTAGACGGGCGTTCCAATACTCGTGATGGTGTTAAAGCGAAGTTGGCTGTTGATATGAACAAGGTTCATATTTTTGATAAGGAATCGGAATTGAGTATTCTGGTTGGCGAATAAAATTTGCCTCTGGAAGAGAGTCGCAGTTTTCCCCAAGCGGAGAACTGCGACTCTTTTTGTATATCGCATACGGCTACTAGCTTCGGCATTGCATTCATTGGAAAATTCCGATACGATGGGTACAATGGTGCAGGTCTAGATGCAGGCAAGGTTTGTTGGCAGGAGTCCTAGATGGGATCAACCCAGCTGTCGGAATAGAGTTAGCCTGGAACCATAGTGTTAAATCAAGTGGAGTGTGGATTGGCGCAGGATAGACTGGCGTTGGGCTGTATGGTTAATAGGGTAAAGCTACATAAATCAAATGACGTATAGAATCCGGTGTTGCAGATGAAGGGGAGAATACAATGGCTAAACAGGTAAAGGTATCCGAGCTTGTACAGCAGTTTCAAATGGAAGTTATTTCTGGTGAAAAAGGTCTGCGAAGACTGATCACAGTGGATGATTTGAATCGCCCAGGTCTGGAGATGGCCGGGTATTTTGAATATCATACACAGGAGCGGGTACAGCTTCTGGGAAGGTCTGAGTTGGCTTTTCTGGGGATGCTTCCTCCTGAGGAGCGACGGGATCGGATGGAGCGTCTGTGTACAGAGCTGACTCCATGTATTATCATCACACGTGGTCTGGAGGTACCGGCTGAGTTAGTGGAGGCGAGCGCAGAACGAGATATTCCTGTACTGCGTACTAATATGGCGACGACGATTTTATCAAGCCGCATTACAGGCTTTCTCGAAAGAAAGCTGGCTCCTACGGCGACTATCCATGGTGTACTATGTGACGTGTATGGCGTGGGAATGCTTATCACAGGAAGTAGTGGAATTGGTAAAAGTGAAACAGCACTGGAACTGGTTAAACGTGGACATCGCTTGGTAGCAGATGATGCGGTAGAAATTCGGCAAACGTCCGATTTTCAGCTGCATGGCACAGCACCTGAGCTGATCCGTCACCTGTTGGAAATTCGCGGCGTGGGCATTATTAATGTAATGACGCTGTTTGGGGCCGGTGCAGTTCGTAATAACAAACGGATTACATTGGTTGTCCGTCTGGAGGCATGGCAGCAGGACAAGCAGTATGACCGTCTTGGTCTCGATGAAGAAACGACACGCATTATTGATACAGATGTTCCACTAGTTACAATCCCAGTTCGTCCAGGCCGAAACTTGGCTGTTATTATCGAGGTTGCGGCGATGAACTATCGTTTGAAACAAATGGGCGTTAATGCAGCCCTGCAATTTACAAACAAGCTGACTGCTACGATTTCTGAAGATATGGAAGAGATGGATTAAGGTTTGTTCGTTTGCAAGGAAGAACGAGGAGTGAGAGAAATATATGTTAACGGCAACATTACTGCTGAATCCGATCGCTTTTTCAATCGGGGCAATCAAGGTCCATTGGTATGGGCTTATTTTGGGGCTGGCGGCGCTTGTGGGTTTATATCTCGCCATCCGTGAAGGAAAAAGATTCGGTATTCCGCAGGACTTTTTTATGGATATGCTGCTTCTGGGTGTTCCATCAGCAATTATTGGAGCGCGTATTTATTATGTAGCCTTCAAATGGGAAGACTACCGAGATAATCTATGGGATGTTTTTAAAATTTGGAATGGTGGTATTGCGATATACGGTGCCTTGATCGGGGCCATTATATGTGCGGTCATTTATTTCCGGTATAAAGGGTATAACTTCTGGCGTATCGCTGATATTTGTGCACCAGGCCTACTGATCGGTCAAGCGATTGGACGCTGGGGTAATTTTGTCAATCAGGAAGCCTACGGTGGACCGACGGAAGAGACTTTTTTGCGAAATCAACTGCATCTGCCGGATTTCATTGTGAATCAGATGAACGTTAACGGGGTGTTTCATCACCCTACATTTTTATATGAATCACTGTGGAGTATTGTAGGTGTGATTTTGCTGCTCGTCATTCGTCGTATGAAATTTGTACGTGCAGGCGAAATGTTTGCGTTTTACTTCATTTGGTACTCGATTGGTCGTTTTTTCATCGAGCGTGTACGGACGGACAGTTTGGCTTTTCAGGGACCGGATTGGCTCGCTTCCTTTGTAAATGCCCTGTGGTCTCCTATGGTATGGTTAGGGTTTGAACCAGGGCATCTGGACCCAAGTTACGGTAACGTACGGATATCACAATTGCTGCCTATTTTCATTGTGGTGGCTGCCGTGATTTTCATTTTGGTTCGTCGCCGGAAGGGCACATCTGTTGCTCGGTATAGCGATCCGATTATCTCCAGTAAAGCGGGGATTGATCAGGTACCTGACGTGACGCCAGAACAGGTATCCCGTCCAGGACAAGATGCGGTTCCTCCAACAGCTACGGCGGATAAGCTACCTAAGGAAGACACGGACGAGGACAAGAAGGAGCATCTATGATAAATACGATTTTGTTTGATTTAGACGGCACCATCATGGATACGAATGAGTTGATTATCAGCACATTTCTACACATTTTGAATCATCCGGATGCTGATCCGCTGACGCGGGAGCATATTATTCCTCATATGGGTGGAACGCTGGACGATCAACTCCGTACTTTTTCGGGATTAACGGATGTATCTGGGCTAGTTAAGGACTACCGTGCTTATAATCAGATTCATCATGATCAAATGGTGAAGCCATTTCCATATGTCATTGAGGTTATTCAGGAGTTGCGTGCGAGAGGAATTAAGCTAGGGGTTGTGACAACCAAAATACGACCATCCACGATACGTGTACTTAATCTGTTCAATCTGACTTCCTCTATGGATTATATTGTGACGGTGGACGATGTAGAGCATCCTAAGCCACACGCTGAGCCAGTCCTTAAGGCCTTAGAAGGCTTGAATGCTGAAGCAAAGCATACATTGATGGTCGGAGACAGTTCTTTTGATATTTTGTCAGCTCAGGCAGCAGGTGTGAAATCCGCTGGTGTAGCTTGGTCGCTAAAGGGCGAGGAAACTCTGCGCGGATATGGGCCTGACTATATGTTGCATGATATGCGGGATTTGCTGAAGCTGGAGCTTCAAGGTGTCAATGTATCGTGAGAAAGGTGAACCGCTATCCTGTAGAAGGTCCCAATGCGTTGTGGCAGATTTATCGGACGGTGAGCCGCTGGAAAGGCATTAAGAACTTTATTTTTATACAGATTGCCCGGTATTGTCCTGTGCTTTCTCTGAAAAACGTCATTTACCGCAGAATGCTGGGGATGAAGGTGGGGCAACATGCGGCCTTCGGCCTGATGGTGATGGTGGATGTTTTTTTTCCGGAGCATATTACGATAGGGAACAATTCGGTCATTGGATATAACACGACGATACTGGCTCACGAATATCTCATTGAGGAGTATCGTATCGGTAAAGTGGTGATTGGTGATCATGTGCTGATCGGCGCCAACACAACCATTCTGCCGGGTGTCACCATTGGTGACGGAGCTATCGTAGCGGCCGGAGCGGTCGTGCATAAAGACGTGCCCGCAGGTGCATTTGTGGGTGGCAATCCGTTGCGTGATTTAAGACGTTCTGGTATGGATGAGTAGTAAATAGCACTATAAGGAAGGCCCCTTATGTATTAAGGGGTCTTTCTTGTGTTGTTTTTCTGTATAATAAGTGGGGTAATGCATGTTAATTATGTTTAAAAATTGTTAAAAGACATATTAGCAAGGCGATATGGGAGCGTGTTGATTTGGTCAAAAAAGAACGTATACCAGAGCTTGATATTTACCGGGGAATATTAATTGCAGCCGTTGTTACCATTCATGCGACTTCAATGGCTTTAATTGATGCGCGTCATTCTCTATTGTTTTATCCTTTTTTATTTTTAAATGTGTTTAGTAGCTTTGCAGTGCCCGTATTTATTTTTGTGAGCGGGTTTGTTTTATTTTACAATTATATCGATAGGCCGCTTCGTGGTAAGAATATGCTTGTGTTTTTCCGAAAAAGACTGATGTTTATTGTGTTACCGTACGTTTTGTTTTCTCTTGTGTATTATTTGACCTTGGTAACACGCGGGTTGATGCCGCTCAGTGATCTTCCGCTCGTGCTGTTAACGGGAAAGGCGTACACACATTTGTATTATGTCATTATCATCATCCAATTTTATTTGGCCTTCCCGCTGTTGTTGTGGGGAGTGCAGCGCTTATGTCATTGGATATCGAGTCCACGGAGAGCAGCCTGTATCATTTTGGCAGTAGGGTTAGTCATTCAATGGGGGTTTGTATTGCTGAACAAATACGTTTGGCAAGAGGAAAGAGGAAGCCTTGCGATTACGTATATCAGTTATTTTGCCTTGGGCGCAGCTGTAGCGATTGGATATGAAGGGTTTAAAAAGTGGCTTTTTCCAGTGTCAGGTACAGTAATTAGACGTGGTCAGTTGATCAGTTGGTGGGGGTTGTGGGCGGCTTGGCTACTCGTGGGTATAGCTTATGTACAAATATGGTTTGTAGCATATCGCAAAGGCATCTATGCAGACTCACTGATCTATGAACTACTCCGTAATGCACATGCCCTCGTATCTGCATTAGTGTTGTTTCAGTGCTCGGTTTTATTATATCGTCATACTAATGATAGGCTGCGAATGTTAATCAGTTGGTTGGGGGCATGTTCTTTCGGTATTTATTTACTTCACCCGGCGTTACTGCGGGTGTATCGCAAGTTAGATTTGCATGGAACACCGATAGAATATATCTTCTCCGTTGCCGGTGGATGGTTGTTGGCGCTGTTTGGCTCATGGCTGATTGTGACGCTGTGTTTTCGATATGTTCCATTTGCATGGATCGGTTTGGGCACGGTTCCGAAGTTTCCTTTCCGGCGTAAAGATAAACAGGTGAATAGCTGAATATTTTGATTTGGACTGTTAGCTTAAAGCTGGCAGTCTTTTTTTTTAGAGTATAGAATTTATAAATTTTCAGTAGAACTGAACAACTCAATATGCACAAAAAAATTAACGTAGGCGCGGTCTTGCTCCGTGAAAATACGTTGATAGATGTTTTTCATATAGGATTCATGTATTTTGCATTGGATAAAATATAGAGAGGGGCAGCAGCTTGGCTAATCTGTAAAAAAGGGCTGCGCCGTTCGGTTGACGTTCACAAGTAGAGCATGATAATATATCGAATATACTTTAGTTTGTTAGCACTTTACCATGATAAAGATATTGTGAAATCATGAGGTGATAGAGATGTCTAAGCCAAAAGGATTCGAGATCCCTGTAGGGGTTCGAGATTATCTTCCGCGTGCAGTGTCGAAGCTGCGGGCCATTGAACTGAATGTACTCGAATGCATGGAGCGTTGGGGCTACCGCCAGATTATGACGCCTACGATGGAATACTACGATACGGTGGGAGTGGCTAGTTCTACTTCCGATCGGAAGCTGTTTAAATTACTCAATAACCGGGGGACCACGTTGGTGCTGCGATCGGATATGACAGCTCCAATTGCACGGGTGGTATCTTCGTTGCTAAAGGAAGAGGAAGTACCACTCCGACTTTCCTATCACGCAAATGTATTTCGGGCGATTGAGGAAGAGGCAGGAAGAGAAGCGGAGTTTTTTCAGACGGGTGTGGAGCTGGTGGGTGATGATTCGCCTGAGGCTGATGCAGAAGTTGTAGCATTGGCAATTGCATCATTACAGGCAGCAGGGGTGACCTCTTTTAAAATTGCGATGGGGCATGTGGGATTCCTGAACGGTTTGTTTGAGGAAATCATTCCAGGCCGCCAGGCTGAACAACAAGCGCTAAAGGAACTGTTGCTCAGTCGTGATGTAGTGGGCTACCGAACAGCGATTGAAGCTTTGGGCTTGGCTCCCGAACATCGGGATAAACTTGAGGCTATTCTGCGGCTGCGCGGTGGAAAGGAAATTTGCGAACAGGCTACTCGTCTTAGTGTGGAGCAGCAGACGATTCAATCCATTGCACATTTGTGTGAGGTATGGGAAGTGCTGGAGGCTTACGGCGTATCTGAGCATGTGTTAATCGACCTTACCATGATTGGGGATTTCTCATATTATACAGGAATGACTTTTGAGGGCTATGCGGCGGAGATTGGGTTCCCGGTATGCAACGGGGGGCGCTATGACAATCTGCTTCAGCAGTTTGGTCGATCCGTACCTGCAACGGGATTTGCATTGAAGACAAACCGGATCGTCGATGGTGTGGATGGTATCCAAATGGAGACGAAGCTTCCTGTACTTATCCGCTATGACGAACAGGGACGCCAAGAGGCGTTATCCGTAGCGGCAGAGCTACGCGCAACAGGTCTTACTGTGGTGACAGGGCTCACGGGTGGCCCGGAAGACCGACGCCGTGAGCAGGAGGGCCTGTACGCAGAGGTATACAGCTATACAGCTGAAGGAAGACAGCCAGTACAAAGGAGGGAATTGCCATGACGGAAACATTGAAGGTAGCCATGCCAAAGGGACGGATTTATAAGCAGGCTTCTGAGCTGTTTCGCCGAGCAGGGGTTTCCATTCCGCTGGATGTGGACGAGACGCGCAAGCTGGTCATCCCACTGCCCGAGCTGGGCATGGAATTTATTATGGCGAAGCCCGTTGATGTTCCTACGTATGTGGAGTACGGGGCGGCGGACATTGGCATTGTGGGCAAGGATGTTTTGCTGGAAGAAAACAAGGATGTGTATGAACTGCTGGATCTCGGGATTGCCCGTTGTCGGATGTCGGTGATTGCTTTACCAGATTGGCAGCCAGGTATTCGTCAGCGGGTCGCTACAAAATATCCGAATGTGGCTTCCCAGTATTTTCGGGAGCAAGGCCAGCAGGTGGAGGTTATTAAGCTGAATGGCTCCATTGAGCTGGCGCCGTTAATTGGTCTGGCAGACCGCATTGTTGATATGGTAGAAACGGGGCAGACCTTGCGGGAGAATGGATTGGTCGAGCAAATCAGCATACTGGATATTACCAGTCGTCTGATTGCCAATCGGGTCAGCTACCGGATGAAAAACAGCTCGATTCAGGCATTGTGTGATCGATTGCATCAGGTGATTCCAAATGCGGTGGCACCCCGGGAGTAAATGGACTAAGGGAATAAGCCAAGGGTTAAAGGGGCATTCTGCAAGCTGCAAGTAAGGGGGAATGGACAAATGAAGATCGTATCAGCCCGTGATTTCAGTCTCCAACGGGAGGTGGATTACGGCACACCTGATCAAAATGAGGCTGTGCGTACCATTATTCAGTCGGTACGCCAAGAGGGGGATGAGGCTGTCCTGCGGTATACGCGATCGTTTGATGGTGTATCGCTGACAGCAGAGCAACTTCGTGTGACGGAGGAAGAATTGAAGGCGGCATATGATAAGGTAGAGCCTTCTTTTTTACAGGCGATTCGAGAGGCGGCGGATAATATCCGTGCTTTTCACGTGAAGCAAAAACGTAATTCGTGGATGGACTTACAGCCAGATGGTAGCTTGCTCGGTCAAATTATCCGACCGTTGAAACGTGTAGGCGTGTATGTTCCGGGCGGTAAAGCAGCCTATCCATCCTCAGTGCTGATGAATGTCATCCCCGCTCAGGTGGCTGGTGTACCGGAGATTGTCATGGTGACACCCCCGGCGACGGGCGGCAAGGCAGGGATAGATCCATATACACTGGTGGCTGCGGCAGAGGCTGGTGTAACGGAAATATATAGGGTTGGCGGAGCGCAGGCGATCGCCTCTCTCGCTTACGGAACACATAGCATTGAGCCAGTCGATAAAATTTGCGGTCCCGGCAATATTTATGTAGCGTTGGCGAAGCGCGAGGTGTATGGCGCGGTGGATATCGACAGTATAGCGGGACCAAGTGAAATTGTTGTGTTGGCTGACGATACAGCAAATGCCTCTTATGTAGCAGCTGACCTGCTTTCACAAGCAGAACATGACGAAATGGCCTCAGCCATACTGGTTACGCCTTCGCAACGCTTGGCCGAAGAAGTATCAGGTGAAGTACAGCGCCAATTGGCGGAGCTGCCGCGCAGAGATATTGCTGCTGCATCGGTGGAGGCATATGGGGCTATCATTGTCGTCGACACTTTGGAAGAGGGCATCCATATTGTAAACCGACTGGCGCCGGAACATTTGGAAATTATGACAGAGCAGCCGATGGAGCATGTGGGTCTGATTGAAAACGCGGGAGCTATTTTCCTAGGAGCATACAGCTCGGAGCCAGTAGGCGATTATTTTGCCGGACCTAACCACATTATCCCGACGAATGGAACGGCGCGGTTTTCTTCGCCAGTGGATATTGATGATTTTATCAAGAAGTCGAGTATGATCTATTACAGCAAGGAAGCACTGCTGCGCAATGGAGAGACGATTATGCAGCTTGCCCGCCATGAAGGACTGGAAGGACACGCACGGGCGATACAAGTTCGATTGGACAATGAAAAGAAGGCGGTGGATGGCGATGGGGAACGAAAATAACGTAACAGAACGTACAGGCAGCGTCAGCCGAAAGACGAACGAAACGGATATTCAGCTATCTTTTGCAGTAGACGGCACAGGGCAGGCTGAGATTGAAACGGATGTTCCGTTTCTGAATCACATGCTGGATTTGTTCACCAAGCACGGACACTTTGACCTGAATGTACAGGCCAGAGGGGATGTTGATATCGACGATCATCATACCGTAGAGGATATTGGTATTTGTCTGGGGCAAACCTTGCTGGAAGCGTTGGGTGATAAAAAAGGAATCAAGCGCTATGCCAGCGTCTTTGTACCGATGGATGAGGCGCTCGCGCAGGTTGTCATTGATCTGAGTAACCGCCCTCACTTTGAGTATCGTGCGGAGTATCCGTCACAGCAGGTAGGGAGTTTTTCGACGGAGCTGGTGCATGAATTTTTGTGGAAATTTGCGTTGGAGGCTCGCATGACGCTACACGTCATCGTTCACTACGGGCAAAATACCCACCATATGATTGAGGCGGTGTTCAAAGCGCTGGGACGTGCACTGGATGAAGCGACATCCATTGATCCGCGGGTGACGGGAGTGCCTTCAACGAAGGGAGTGCTGTAGTCCATGTCCATTGCTATTGTGGATTACGGCAGAGGCAATCTGCATAGTGTGAGCAAGGCGGTTGAACGTCTTGGCTATGAGGCTGTAGTAACGGGAGATGCCCAAGTGATTCGTTCCTCCAGCGGTGTGATTTTGCCAGGCGTAGGGGCATTCGGGGATGCTATGGAGCATTTGCGTTCCAGCGGATTGGATCGGGTAATTCAGGAGGTTGCCAGTGCTGGACAACCACTGCTCGGTGTTTGTCTAGGAATGCAACTGTTGTTCACTCGTGGTGAAGAATACGGCAGTCACGAAGGGCTTAATATTTTACCAGGCGAGGTCGTTCGATTTGCTCCTGATCTGGGGGTTAAAGTGCCGCATATGGGTTGGAATCGTCTGTGTATGACTCAGCCGGATCACCCGTTGTTACAGGGCTTGGAGGAAGGACATGTGTATTTTGTACATTCCTATCATGCGAAGCCGGAGGTCGAAAGTGACCTGCTAGCGGTGACCGATTATGGTGGGCCCGTAACAGCTATCGTAGGCAGAGGCCATGTATATGGCATGCAGTTCCACCCAGAGAAAAGCGGGGAAATGGGGATGCGACTGCTTCGTCAGTTTTTGGAACTAGCGGAAGCGGAAAAGCGAGCGTAACGATTCATGGGTCTGCAATTGGTGGTACGCCAACTTTGCTCGCTGATTGATGTAATGGCATATAGATGTTGAATAGCTCACAAGGGGGTCATACTTTGTTCACGATATACCCGGCGATTGATATTCGCGATGGCAAATGTGTACGACTGGTACAAGGAGATTATAACCAGGAGACGATATACAACGAAAACCCTGTAGAGGTTGCCCAAGAATGGGAGCGTTTGGGCGGCTCCTACATTCATTTGGTTGATTTGGACGGTGCTAAAGCAGGTCAACCGGTGAACGATGAGCTCATTGGGCGCATCGCTTCTGCGGTGCAAGTGCCTGTACAAGTGGGTGGCGGCTTGCGTACACGTGAACATGTAGAGCGACTGTTGTCGCTGGGCGTGAGCCGTGTGATCTTGGGTACGGCAGCGATTGAGGACCGTGCTTTTACGGAAGCAGTATTGGGTACCTACGGTGATCGGATCGCCATTGGTCTGGATGCACGGAATGGCTATGTGGCCACGCGCGGCTGGCTTGAAACCTCGGAGGTTCGAGCGGACGAATTGGCTGCTGAGTTGGCCTCCAAGGGAGCGGAAACGTTCATTTTTACAGACATTTCCCGCGACGGAATGATGCAAGGCCCGAATGTGGAGGCGATCGTAGCGCTTGCGAAAAGCAGTGGACGAACCGTGATCGCTTCCGGCGGTGTCAGCAAGATGGACGATCTAATCACGCTGAGCACCTATGCGAAAGAGGGTGTAGGCGGTGCTATTGTGGGTAAGGCATTGTATACGGGCAGCATTGATTTACAGGTCGCCGTACAAGCTGTAGCAAAGGCATAGGGGGAGTAGGCATGCTGGCTAAACGTATTATTCCCTGCTTGGATGTAAAGGATGGCAGGGTGGTTAAGGGCGTTAATTTTGTGAACTTACGCGATGCAGGCGATCCGGTGGAATTGGCGGCACTTTATGATCGAGAAGGGGCGGACGAAATCGTATTTCTGGATATTTCTGCTTCAGTTGAAGGGCGTGCCACCATGGAAGAAGTAGTTCGTCAGACAGCCGGGGAAATTGCCATTCCTTTCACCGTAGGTGGCGGGATATCTCATGTCGATGATATGAAACGCATTTTGCGTGCCGGAGCTGATAAAATCGGCGTAAATACGGCAGCTGTCCGTAACCCTCAGCTGATTGCGGAGGGTGCGCGCAGCTTTGGCTCACAATGTATCGTTGTTGCCATTGATGCCAAGTACAACGAGGCGTGGGGCGAGTGGGAAGTGTATACGCACGGAGGCCGCACGCCATCTGGTATCCGAGCCTTGGCCTGGGCCAAGGAAGCTGAACAGTTGGGAGCCGGTGAGATTCTACTGACCAGCATGAATGCGGACGGAACCAAGGACGGCTTTGACCTGCCACTGACTTCCGCGGTATCGGATACCGTCGGGATTCCAGTTATCGCTTCTGGCGGAGCAGGAAAACAGGAGCATTTCTATGACGTGTTTACGGCGGGTAAAGCGGATGCTGGATTAGCAGCAACGATTTTTCATTATAAAGAAATAGGAATCCCTGAGCTAAAACGGGATTTGAAGCGCAGAGGAGTGGAGATACGATGAGCAACGAATTGAACCAACAGCTATCTCTGGAGCAGATACTGGATAATGTACGCTGGAATGAGGCAGGACTTGTCTCGGCGATTGTGCAGGATGATGCTACGCTTCAGGTGCTTACGCTGGCCTACATGAACCGCGAGTCGCTGAAACTATCTTTGGAGTCGGGAGAGACCTGGTTCTGGTCACGTTCCAGACAGGAGTTGTGGCACAAGGGGGCTACTTCGGGGAATACGCAAAAAATCACCTCCATCCAGCTGGATTGTGACGGTGATGCCCTGTTGGTACGTGTCATTCCGAGCGGTCCTGCCTGTCATACAGGAGCAACGAGCTGTTTTTTTCGTAATATTTCCGCGCCAGGAACCGCTGTAGCACCTGTTGCAGGAAAAGCAGGAGACCACACGTTGGTAAATGATGTTTCCAGTGCTTCAGCAGACCGCTTTGAGGTACTTGCCCAGTTGGAGGCGATTATTAAGGAGCGCGAAGAGACACGTCCTGAAGGGGCCTACACGACTTATCTTTTTGATAAAGGTGTAGACAAAATCTTGAAAAAGGTTGGCGAAGAAGCATCCGAGACAATCATTGCCGCCAAAAATAAAGATAATGACGAACTGCGCCTGGAGGTCAGCGATTTGATTTATCACCTGCTGGTGCTGTTGCAGGAGCGCAAGCTACCGCTCGATGACGTGCTGGCTGAGTTGAATCGCCGCCATGAACGTCCTCGTCGTGATTAGTACGGTTTGTTGTAGTGCTGTTGTAGTGTTGAAAGGGGGGGAGCCGCATGAAAATTGACTATCATACGCATCACGCCCGCTGCGGGCATGCCATAGGGAGTCTGGAAGAGTATGTACAGCAGGGAATTCGGCTAGGGCTGGATCAGCTCGGCTTGTCCGATCACATGCCACTACTGCATGTAAAACCGGCTGACTATTATCCGGAAATGGCAATGCCTATGGAGGAGCTGCCCCGATACGTGGAAGAATGTTTGGAACTGAAGGAACGTTTTAAAGGGCAAATTGATATTCGTGTTGGCTTGGAAGGCGACTACATCGAGGGCTGGGAACGAGAAATCGAAGACATCATCACCGCGTATCCCTGGGATTATGTGATTGGTTCCGTCCACTTTCTCGGTGAATGGGATGTCACGGACTTCCGTCAGGTACACCATTGGGAAGGCAAAAATGTGCTTGAGGTGTACCGCACGTATTATGATGCGGTTTCCAAGGCGGCAGCTACCGGTTTGTATGACATCATGGGTCATCTGGATGTCATTAAGCGCTTCGGCTATCATCCGAGGCCGGAGGAAATGGAGGAGCTGTGTGAACTGGAGCATGCCGCAATTTCAGCCGTTGCCCGTAGCGGTCGGGCGATGGAACTGAATGCATCAGGGCTTTCGAAGCCCTGTGCCGAGATGTTCCCGAGCCGCCGCATGCTGGAAGAAGCTTTTTCGCTAGGCATCCCGCTGACCGTCGGATCGGATGCTCATGATCCGGCGAAGCTGTCCGAGCACTTGGAGAAGGCACGCGCGCTTCTATATGAAGTCGGCTATCGCGAGCTTGCCGTATTTCAGCATCGCGAGCGCTCGCTGGTGCCGCTGACGCTGACGCTTTAATTATTACGTTTATTGGGTCTAAGTATCATTTCCAGTGGTTAGCCGAACGCTCCCTATTTCTACAGGGAAAAAGCGCTCGGCTATTTAGCGTATTCTTATATACATATCTATAGGTATACAAGAGTGTATCCGATTTTTGGAATGAGGCAGGATCGACTGTCAAGTCGTTTTGAAGTTGTGGTATACTGAAGGGTATGAACATGCCAGTTACTTTTAAAGGAGGTGCCTTGGTTATTTATGAAAGGGAAACATCTGCGAGTATCGGAACCTAGCCCTAAAATTATTGCTTTGCGTTTCGACGCATCTTTCTTTTTTGAGAAAGCTGTGCGCTCGCTTGATCGCAATCATTATGACAAGGCATTGAAATATTTTCGCAAAGCCGTTGAATATGAACCGGATAATCCGGTGAATCATTGCAATATGGCGGGTATATTATCAGAGATGGGGGATTATGCAGGTTCGAATGAGATCCTGTCCTCTGTTCTGAGTGACGTAGACTCGTCGATGACAGAGTGTTATTTCTATATGGCGAATAATTACGCTAATATGGAGCAGTTTGAAGAAGCGGAGAAAGCATTGGTCACGTACCTGGAGGAGGACGAAGAAGGCCAGTTTCTTGATGAAGCGGAGGAAATGATGGAGCTGCTCTATTATGAGCTGGACCGTCCAACGAAGCTGAACCGCATTAAGGCCCGGCAGGGAGTAGTAGAGCATGATCAGGCTCGTGTCCTGCTGGAGGAGGGGAAATTTGCTCAGGCAGCCCAGTTGCTCAAGCAAATTTCAGAGGAACAACCGGATATGTTCGCTGCGCGGAATAATCTGGCGCTGGCGTATTACTACATGGGATTGTTCCAAAATGCTAAGGCTACCATTATTCAAGTGCTGGAAGATGAGCCGGGTAATTTACACGCATTGTGCAACTTGGCGATCTTTTATCAGCACGAGGGCGGCGGCCCGGAATTGGATCGTCTGGTGCAGACTTTGGCGGTTACTATACCGTTTCAGGAGGAGCAGGTATTCAAGCTGGCGACCACTATGGGGATTCTCGGACGCCATGAGGAGGCCTATAGACATTTCCGCAGGTTGCTTCATGGCGATGGAGAGAACAATGCGGATGCTTCTTTGTACCATTACACGGCGGTAGCTGCTAGCAATACCGGAAGATATGCGGAAGCTCGGCGGTTGTGGAGTCATTTGCAAAAACAGGATGCTTCCTCGGAAGTTCCGCGGTTTTTCCTGTCCCGACTGGAGGAACTCCAGCAGGAGGGTACACCGCTGCAAGTGCTCAGCTATCATTATCATCTCCCGTTTGAGGAGCAATTCCGCATGTGGGAGAAGTTTGGTGCTGACCAGGTGCCTGACAGTATGAAGAAGGACCCGCTAATCCGGTCATCCTTCTTCTGGGCCTTGCGCCACGGGGATCGGGCGACTCAGCTTCAGGTCATTCAGGCGTTAAGCTTGATCGGTGATGATGAGGTGCGTCAGGCACTGGAGTCCTTCGTAGAAGACCCGGACCAGGAGGATGAGCTGAAACGCCGTGCCTTGCAAGTATTGCAAGAACTGGCGGAGCAGGGTGAGCAGAAAATGTACCCGGAAACGGAACATTCTGATCAGTTGGAGGTTGAGAACGATCCGCATACAATTGAAGGTGGTGTATCTGCTTCCCCGGTCGATCCACAATGGCAGGCAGTGCTGGATAAGGTACTGACCGTCATGAGCAGGCCATCAGATCCGGCCATGCAGCACGATTTGAGATCGCTTTGGCTGGAGTATTTGGATCGGCTTGCCCCGGAAGTTCCGATGGTTCAGCATACTGAGGGATGGGCAGCGGCGCTGGAATATTTGACAGCTAAAATGCATCATCATTCAGTCACCTATCAGGAAGTAGCCGATCGTTATGGTATTTCCGTATCGACCGTAAGCCGCTATGCACGCCAGATTGACAGCGTGTGTGGTATCAAACAGAAGCTGAAGCAGCCGCTCTCCACGTTTAAAAAGCAGGTCTGAGACCTGCTCCAAACATCACTTAAAGGAGGCAACAAACGTATGTATAAATCCATAATTATTGGTACAGGTCCTGCAGGCTACACAGCCGCTATTTATTTGGCACGCGCTAACATGAATCCGCTGATCATTGAAGGGATGCAGCCCGGTGGGCAGCTTACTACAACGACCGAAATTGAAAATTTCCCGGGTTTTGAGCAAGGTATCCTCGGGCCTGAACTGATGGATAATATGCGCAAGCAGGCTGAACGTTTTGGCGCTGAATTTACTTCCGGTTGGGTTGAGGAAGTGGATTTCAGCAAACGTCCTTTTAAAGTGAAGGTAGAGGGTAAAGGCATCATTGAGGCGGAGTCGGTCATTATTGCTACAGGTGCGTCCGCCAAATATCTAGGCATTCCGGGCGAGCAAGACAATGTAGGTCGCGGAGTCAGCACGTGCGCAACTTGCGATGGCTTCTTTTTCCGCGGGAAAAAGATTGTCGTGGTTGGCGGTGGCGATTCAGCCATGGAGGAAGCGAGCTTCTTGACCCGTTTTGCTTCCAGTGTAACCTTGGTCCATCGTCGCGATGAGTTGCGGGCGTCCAAAATTATGCAAGATCGCGCGCGTGAGAACGAAAAAGTACATTGGGCATTAAACCGGACTCCTCTGGAAGTTGTGACGGGAGAAGCTGGTTTAAAGGGTTTGAAGGTACACAATAATGAGACCAATCAGGATGAGCTGATTGAGGTAGATGGCGTATTCGTAGCCATCGGGCATACACCGAACACAGGTTTCCTGAACGGACAAATCCATACCGATGAACACGGCTATATTGTTGTGAAGCCAGGCACAACAGAAACGAATATCCCCGGAGTTTTTGCCTGTGGGGATGTACAGGATAACCGTTACCGTCAAGCTATTACGGCTGCGGGAACGGGCTGTATGGCGGCTATGGACTGCGAGAAGTATCTCGAAGGCAGTGCTGTTCACGACTGGAGCGAGACACTGGATCAATAAAAGAGTGACTATAGTACACAAAAAGGCTAGCAGGAGAGCGAAGGAAGCCTCTGTTATGCCGTATGTTTTTGTTCAGGAAGAGAAAGCCTGCTGCGTTTGCACAGGCTTTCTCCTTTTTATGGGTGCATGAGGTTAAAAGTTCCGCTAATCGTACACTTTTCAACAAGGAAGTGTCCTTGACCGTAACGGGGGCTTCAATTATAGTTGGAACGTAGGAATACTATTATGAAGTAGGAATTGTAATCGTACATTTCATACCAGGTTTTTAAGTAAACACAAAGGTGGCTTGGAACATGTCTGAAAGTATCTATGTAGGTGTCGATTTGGGCGGTACCGCGATTAAAGTCGGCATTTGTAATGAAAACGGACAGCTTTTGCACACATATGAGGGACCAACCGAAACCGATAAAGGTGTAGACGTTGTCATCGGTAATATCGAAAAATATGTGCGGCATATTGTTGAGCAATCTCCTTATGAGTGGGATCAACTAAAGGGTGTCGGTGCAGGCGTTGCAGGTTTTACGAATGTTCGTGATGGTATTATTGTCCTCGCTCCTAATATTGGCTTTCGTGACGTACCGATCCGTGCGCTCCTAGAGAACCGGATTGGCAAGCCTGTGAAAATAGACAACGATGCGAATGTTGCTGCGCTGGGTGAGGCTTGGGCTGGTGCAGGCAAAGGCATAGAAAACTGCGTATGCTATACCCTGGGAACAGGCGTAGGTGGCGGTATTATTATAAACAGTAAAATATACCAAGGCTCTTCGGGCATGGCCGGAGAAATTGGCCATATCAGTGTCGTACCTGATCTGGAGGCTATTCAGTGTGGGTGCGGCAAAATGGGTTGCTTGGAAACTGTATCTTCCGCAACAGGCATCATTCGTATGGCCAAGGACGCTGTGGAACGTGGCGACCGGACCTCTCTGGCGCTGGAAGATCAAATTGCTGCCAAGGAAG
Organism: Paenibacillus sp. 203; assembly: GCF_037027525.1. Lineage (NCBI taxonomy): Bacteria > Bacillati > Bacillota > Bacilli > Caryophanales > Paenibacillaceae > Paenibacillus > Paenibacillus sp. 203. The sequence goes on along the minus strand of NZ_JAXCHD010000018.1, from coordinate 53,677 downwards.
TATTTGATGCTGCTAAAGCTGGAGATGAAGTCGCGCTGCGTATCGTGAACCGGGCTGCCTTTTATTTGGGGAAATCCATGGCAGCGGTTGCCGCTGTGCTTAATCCAGAGTTGTTTATTATAGGCGGCGGTGTTTCTAAAGCAGGCGACTTTTTATTTGAAGAGATGCGTCGCGTATACGCCAAGCTGGCACCTGAACCGCTTCAAAAGGGTGTATATATCGTACCAGCGGTGTTAGGCAATGACGCAGGTATCGTAGGGGCTGCAGGGTTGCTGCTACGCTCCTGATCCACAGGTTATTGATAATACGGGTACTGGTATAGAGCGAAGAAGCAAAAGGAGAGGGAAGTCCATATGACAGACAACCTAAAAAATGCTGCGCCGTGGGCAACGCTCATTATTATTACGGGGATGTCAGGCGCAGGGAAGACCATTGCGGTTCAGAGCCTGGAAGACTTGGGCTTCTTCTGCGTTGATAATTTGCCCCCTGTACTGATTCCCAAATTTGCCGAGTTGATTGAGCAGTCGAACGGTAAAATAGGCAAGGTGGCACTCGTAATTGATTTACGCGGACGAGAATTTTTCACTGCCTTGTCGGAATCTTTGAATTATATTAAAGATCATTTTACGATCCATTGTGAAATTTTATTCTTAAATGCGAATGATGGCGTTCTCGTACAGCGGTATAAGGAAAGCCGTAGACGTCATCCGTTGGCTCCAGACGGCATGCCTTTGGATGGGATTCGGTTGGAGCGCAAGATGTTGGAAGAATTAAAAAGCTCAGCTACACAGGTTATTGATACAAGTGTGATGAAGCCTGCAACCTTAAAGGCGAGGATTATTTCACGATTTTCTCATCTGGAGAGTAGTATGCTTTCCGTGAACATTACTTCTTTTGGCTTCAAGTATGGTATTCCCATTGATGCCGATCTTATATTCGATGTGCGCTTCCTGCCTAATCCCCACTATGTGGACCAACTACGTCCCCACACGGGACAGGATAGCGATGTATATGATTATGTCATGAAATGGCCCGAGACTCAGGCATTCTTGACCAAGTTGCTGGATATGTTACACTTTTTGATTCCGCAATATCGCAAAGAAGGCAAAAGCCAGGTCATTATCGGCATTGGCTGTACTGGCGGTAAGCATCGTTCTGTTGCAATATCGGAGTATTTAGGAAAAATGCTGGGTGCCAGCGAGACAGAATCTGTTTCTGTTTCGCATCGGGATGCTGATCGGGACCGGCATTAATGAGGTGAAATCATGAAAGAGACCGGATCACAACGGGAGCGCCCACGTATTGTTGTTATGGGCGGCGGAACCGGCTTGTCCGTCATGCTGCGGGGCTTAAAGCAAAAGCCGTTAGATATTACGGCTATTGTTACAGTCGCTGACGATGGCGGAAGTTCCGGGATTTTGCGCAGTGAGCTACAGATGCCCCCTCCAGGGGATATTCGCAATGTGCTGACTGCCTTGGCTGACGTGGAACCAGTGATGTCAGATATGCTGAAATACCGTTTCGGTGCGGGATCAGGATTGTCAGGCCATAGCCTGGGTAATCTGATTTTAGCAGCGATGACCGATATATCGGGAGATTTCGTAACGGCGGTGCGTGAGCTTAGCCGTGTATTTGCTGTCCGGGGACGTGTGCTACCGGCAGCCGAGGAAGGCGTTGTGTTAAGCGCCGAGATGGAGGATGGCACGGTGATTACCGGGGAGTCCAAGATCCCGGAAGCGGGCGGACGCATCAAACGCGTCTTTCTTGAACCGACTCACGTGGAGCCGTTGCCTGAGGCTGTAGAGGCCATTAATGAAGCCGATGCGATTTTGATTGGCCCCGGCAGTCTATATACCAGCATATTACCAAATTTGCTTGTACCTAAACTCGCTGAAGCTGTAGTAAAATCAGACGCTATCAAAATATTTGTCTGTAACGTTATGACCCAGCCTGGGGAAACCGATGGTTATACGGTAGGAGATCACCTGCAAGCTATTTTTGAGCATGTAGGGCATCATCTCTTCGACTATGTCATTGTAAATAACGGAGAAATTCCACCCCAAGTACAGGAAATGTATGCCGAGCAGGGAGCCAAGCCAGTTCAAGTAGACATGGGCGAGCTGACCGACCGGGGATATAAAGTGGTGGCAGATACATTAGTTCTGTTCCGCACGTATTTACGGCATGATGCCGACAAATTGAGCCAGCATATCTACCAATTGGTACAAAACTGGATATTAAGAAGGAGGTGAGTCCCTTGTCCTTTGCGGCACAAACGAAAAAAGAGCTTACGATGATTGAAAGCCAGTCCTGCTGTGAGAAAGCGGAACTATCTGCGCTCATACGTATGCTCGGATCCGTACAACTGTCGAATAAAAGGGTGATATTGGACGTGTCCACAGAAAATGCCGCGATTGCAAGGCGGATTTACTCCTTGATCAAGAAGCATTTTCAACTTCATATCGAACTGCTTGTACGGAAAAAAATGCGCTTGAAAAAAAATAATGTGTACATTGTCCGTATTCCCAATGGTGTGCAGCAACTGCTAAAGGATCTTTATATCGTCACAGAAGGTTTCTTATTCACTGACGGGATTAATCGGGATATCGTTCGGAAAAACTGTTGTAAGAGGGCTTATTTGCGGGGCGCCTTTATGGCAGGTGGCTCTGTCAACAATCCTGAAGGATCGTCTTACCACCTTGAAATTTCTTCGATGTATGAGGAGCATTGTCAGGCACTCGTTGATCTTGCGAATGAATTTCATCTAAATGCTCGCTGTATTGAGCGAAAAAAAGGTTTTATTCTCTACATCAAGGAAGGCGAGAAGATCATTGAGCTGCTTAGCATCATTGGGGCGCATCAAGCCTTGTTCAAATTTGAAGATGTACGCATTATGCGCGATATGCGCAACTCCGTAAATCGCATTGTCAATTGTGAAACGGCTAATTTGAACAAGACGATCGGAGCTGCTGTCCGGCAAATTGAGAATATTAAGTTGCTGGAGAGGGAAGTTGGTTTGGAGACCTTGCCGGATAAACTGCGTGAAGTGGCAGAAATTCGGCTCGCTCATCCCGATTTGAATTTGAAAGAAGTCGGGGAAATGCTTAAAGGGGTCGTGAGTAAATCGGGTGTAAATCATCGGCTTCGCAAAATTGATGAGATGGCTGACAAAATTAGGGGCGAAAATGGCCTGATTCCGTAAAAAGAGTGTCCATGGGGCTTTTAGCCCCGGTTTTTTTAGTTTTTTTTCTAGTGTCTGTCCCGGGTTAATGTTATAATGTGATAAATAAAATGGAGTAAGTAGTGTCCAGATTTATTTGATGAGGGGGTAAGCTGACATGTCAAAACATCCGGTAGTCGTACGCTTGAAAACAGGACTGCACGCCAGACCTGCTGCGTTGTTCGTACAGGAAGCGAATAAATATTCATCTGAGATTTTTGTGGAAAAAGATGACAAAAAAGTTAATGCCAAGAGTATCATGGGTATTATGAGTCTTGCCATCAGTACAGGTACTGAAATCAATATTAGTGCTGAAGGTGCGGACGCCGAACAGGCTGTAAACGCTTTAGTAAGTTTGGTTAGTAAGGTAGAGCTGGAAAATCAATAAACAAAGATTTGCTTTGTAATATGATGTATGCTCTTAGTGAAAAGCCCCTTTGGGGCTTTTTTTGTATCCAGAAAAAAGTCTTCGAACGCTCCTCCGTTAACTGTTCTATGTGTGGATTTGTTGAATATAGAGACCGTATTAAGTTCAAGTTATAAATAATTAAAATTTCCGTGGTCATGCTCTGTTTCGGAAATATGTATGCTTGGCTGCAACCTTTTTTCGTCATTTCCGTCTGGAAGGTACAAACATTTACAAGAAAGAGGTTGAATTCAATGAGACTTTGGACAAAAACAGTAGCCACGGCAGTTCTCGCAGGAGCATTAATGGCAGGGGGAGTAGCAGGAGGATTATGGACAGGGGAAGATCGTGCCTATGCTGCGTCAACAGCTTCGACGGTAAACGGTGTAATTAATGTGACTGGAAGCGGGGAAGTAATGGCGAAGCCTAATATTGCTTATCTCTCTATCGGTGTACAATCAGAAGGGAATACGGCAGCCGCTGCTCAAAAAGCCAATGCTACAAAATTGAACAAGGTTACACAACTGCTGAAAGAAAAGTGGAGCATCAGCGCAGATGACATTCAGACCAGCCAGTTTTATGTACAGCCTAACTACACCTATAACGAAAAAGAAGGGCAAAAGCTCAAAGGGTACACTGCCAACCATACACTTTCCGTCAAATACCGCGATTTGGATAAAATTGGTCAGTTATTGGATGAGGCGACCAAGTCCGGAGCCAATAACGTGGATAATGTACGTTTTTCCGTGGAAGACCCTTCGACTTATGAAGAGGAAGCCATTACTAAGGCATTGGGAAGCGCACAATCTAAAGCCAGTGCTGTAGCTAAAGCAGCCAAACGCGGGTTAGGTGCCCTTGTGAGTGTGACGGTAGATGGCGGAGAAGCACAAGTCTTTACACAACGTGAAAATGCCATGTCAAAATCGCTCTTGGACGTAGCAGGTGGCGGGACAGAGATCCAATCGGGACAAGTAACAGTGAAAGTTCAGGTGTCGGCTCAGTACGAAATGAACTAATACAGATCATCAAACGAAGCCACAAGCGGCCTGCATCATGCGTAGGCTGGCTTGCTGGCTCTTTTTGTATATCGAAACCTTTTTGTAATGAGTCTGTCATAGCTAAGGGTTATTAGGTGTACATATTGAAATCGGAGAGTGTACAGATTGTAAACTACATACAATAGGGTATAGATATAATAAGAAAAGTAATTATCACACATAGACAATACAGATCAATAACAGGAGGAATACTTAATATGAGTAAGCATGCGAAAAAATGGGGTTCAGCACTGCTGGCAGCAGGGATTTTAGCAGGAGTCGCAGCTGTTCCCGTTTCCTATATCCAGGCAGCATCGACCAAACAAGCGACAACACAGCAACCAGGAATCACCATCCAATGGAATGGTAAAACGTTGCCCGCTAAAGGTGTTCAAGTGAACGGGAGTACAATGATTCCGGTGGCCGCTTTGCGTGACAGCCTGGGGATTCCAGTAAGCTATGATGCGAAAACAACGACATATACCGTAGGTAGCGGGTACAATAAACTTTACATTATGGCTTCTTCCTCGGATGCCTACGTCAACGTCAATGGAATCAATACACGTAGCATGGATGCCAAACAGATCGCTGGGAAGCTATACATTCCTATGAGTCTGCTGAAAGACTATCTAGGCATAGATGCTCAATGGAATGCTGCTCAGAAAACAGTAACGCTGAGTAAAAGCCAGCTAAATCCGATCACCATTGCGTCTCAAACACTTCCAGCTTCGAGTAATGCGAAGGTGTCCTACAAGATTAAGTACCCGCAAATCAGCGGCAGTCAGCTGAATCCTGAGGCTCAACAGGCCATTAACAATGTGCTTAAAAAGCATGCAGAGGGTATATTGGTAGCAGGCAAAAAGATGATGGCTGAGGGTGAGGCTACAACAGAAAGACCGTATGAGTTCGGAAATGACTTTGCGATTGCCTATAACAAAAATGGTATTCTGAGTGTGATTATGCAGGATTACTCGTATACGGGTGGCGCACATGGCATGACGGCACGTAAAGGATATACGTTCTCGCTCGCTGATGGTAAACTGCTGCAATTGTCTGACGTTTTGAAGGCAAATCCGAACTATAAAAAGTTCCTCAATGCTGATTTGAAGAAAAAAATCGATGCGCTTCAGGCTGGCGAAGGATTCGGCAAATTTAAAGAGCTGGCGTCAGATCAGAATTTTTATGTGACGAGCAGTGGAGTAACAATTGTGTTTGATTTGTATGATTATGCGCCATACGCGTATGGAATTCCGGAGTTTACCTACTCGTTCGGTCAACTGCTGCCTCAAGGCGGAAAGCCTTTTGCGGAACAGCATGAATAGTAGGAGTAAACAATTCCAATTGTCTATAACCTAAAAAAACAATAAAGCAAAAAAAGCTGCCTACCGGATAAAACATCCGGGGCAGCTTTTTCATTAACCGGCTATCGAGAGGCAAATTTCTTCTCTTATACACCTTCTGGAGAGGAGCTAGTTAGCACTTTATCAATAATACCGTATTCCTTGGCATCATCAGCGGACATGAAGTAGTCACGGTCTGTGTCTTTTTCAATGCGCTCCAGTGGTTGGCCTGTGCGATCTGCGAGAATGCGATTCAATTTGTCACGCATTTTCAGAATGCGGCGTGCACGGATTTCAATATCCGTTGCCTGGCCTTGTGCACCACCCAGTGGTTGGTGAATCATAATTTCACTGTTTGGCAAAGCGAAACGTTTACCTTTGGCGCCTGCATTTAGCAAGAACGCGCCCATGGAAGCCGCCATACCTACGCAAATCGTAGATACGTCAGGTTTAATGTATTGCATCGTATCGAAAATGGCCATACCAGCTGTAATGGAACCGCCAGGACTGTTAATATACAAGTGAATATCTTTTTCAGGATCTTCGGCAGCCAAAAACAGCATTTGCGCAATAATAGAGTTGGCTACAACGTCATTGACGTCCGAGCCTAACAAAATAATGCGATCCTTCAACAGTCTGGAATAAATGTCATAGGCGCGTTCGCCGCGGTTACTTTGTTCTACTACCATAGGAACATAGCTCACGTCAAAAAACCTCCCTTAAATATCGTTAGTGGATTTGGTGGACATGCCGATTACACGTCCCTTATTTATAAACTGTTACCGTATTAACCACATGATAAACAATTTCAAACAAAAAGTCAAAGAAAGTCAAACTAATGATTTAAAAAAAAGAGCCCTCAGCGCTCTTATTGGTTAAAACATTATATAGAAGCATTTATGCGTTCATTTAAAATGGCGCGCCCGCGAGGAATCGAACCTCGATCTCAGGCTCCGGAGGCCTACGTCATATCCGTTGGACCACGGGCGCATAGTTCAATCAATGCAAACAACCAACTAATTAAACAGCTAATTGGAAACAAAGATGATTATATGATATACAACAGTGAATTGCAAGCTTTTATTAAATGCGCATATTCAGGCAAATGGTTGAGAAATATAGGTTCAGATAGACTTGCATGTGGAGCAAATATTGGTTAAGATATACGTGGGACTTAAAAAGTTATCCCGGGACGTTTTAAGACCAGTTAGAGATAGAGCATTAGAGACAGAACTTAGAAGTGTGCGGGAGTGGAAAGCATGCGAAAGATATTAGAAATACAGAAGCAGCTTCTGCCCGACCTCATGGATGTTTTGAAAAAAAGGTACACGATCCTGCATCAGATTATGCTGTCCGATGTTGTTGGACGCAGAACACTGGCAGCTTCACTGAACATGACTGAGCGCGTGTTGCGCGCCGAAACCGATCTTCTTAAAGCTCAAGGGCTAATTGAGATTGAGAGTGTAGGCATGAAGGTGAGCAAAGCAGGACTGGATCTGCTGGAACAGCTGGAGCCGATTGCGAACAACTTGTTCGGCCTGTCCCAATTGGAGGACCAGATTCGTCAAGCCTATGGTTTGAGGAAGGTGGTTGTCGTTCCAGGGGATTCGGATGCTTCTCCGTTAACAAAGCAGGAGCTGGGGCGCGCTGGAGCAAAAGCGTTGCTGAGTGTTATGGACGACGAGGATGTGGTCGCTGTAACAGGTGGCACGACGATTGCCGACGTGGCGGAACAACTGGCACTACCTTCTAATGGCCCACTTAAGGGTGGGTGGTTTGTACCGGCACGCGGAGGTTTGGGAGAAAGCATGGAAATGCAGGCCAACACAATTGCTTCCACAATGGCTCGCAAGGTAGGCGCTCAATACCGTCTGCTCCATGTACCGGATTTGCTCAGCAATCATGCTTACAACTCCTTGCTTGAAGATACGAACATTCAGGATATATTGAACCTGATTCGCGAGAGTCGTATCATCATTCACGGGATAGGCAACGCCATAGCGATGGCACATAGACGTAAACTTGATCCCGAAACCTTTGCCCAGATCAGCAGTGAGGGGGCCGTTGCTGAATCGTTTGGTTATTACTTTAACGAAGATGGCGTCGTTGTTCACAGAATGCTGACGCTTGGACTTCGATTAGAGGACATCAGGCGTACCGATACGGTTCTAGGTGTAGCTGGAGGCAAGAGCAAGGCGGCCGCTATTCATGCGGTACTGCGTTTCGGACAAGAAGACATTCTAGTCACCGACGAAGGCGCTGCTGCCGAGATTGTAAGTCATTATTTAAATGGTTAAGATGGATTTATGAATGGTGTTGTCTTGACGGGCTTTCGGGTCTGTCTTGAATATATAAAACTAAACTAAACGAACTTTGGGAGGAACTCACTCATGACAGTTAAAGTTGGTATTAACGGTTTCGGACGTATTGGACGCCTTGCTTTCCGCCGGATTCAAAACGTGGAAGGTATTGAAGTAGTAGCAATCAATGACTTGACAGATTCCAAAATGTTGGCACATTTGTTGAAATATGATACAACACAAGGTACTTTCCAAGGAGAAGTAGAAGTACATGACGGCTTCTTCAAAGTAAACGGTAAAGAAGTTAAAGTTTTGGCTAACCGCAACCCTGAAGAACTGCCTTGGGGAGACCTGGGTGTAGATATCGTTCTGGAATGCACAGGTTTCTTCACAACTAAGGAAGCTGCTGAGAAACATTTGAAAGGCGGCGCTAAAAAAGTTGTTATTTCCGCTCCAGCTACTGGCGACATGAAAACTGTCGTTTATAACGTAAACCATGAAATTCTGGACGGTACTGAAACTGTAATCTCCGGTGCTTCTTGCACAACAAACTGCTTGGCTCCTATGGCTAAAACACTGCAAGACAAATTCGGTATCATCGAAGGTTTGATGACTACAATTCACGCTTACACTGGCGACCAAAACACTTTGGATGCTCCACATGCTAAAGGTGACTTCCGTCGTGCTCGCGCAGCAGCTGAAAACATCATTCCTAACACAACTGGTGCTGCAAAAGCCATCGGTCTGGTAATTCCTGAACTGAAAGGTAAACTGGATGGCGCGGCTCAACGTGTTCCAGTAGCAACTGGTTCCCTGACTGAGTTGGTAACAGTTCTGGAGAAAAACGTAACTGCTGAAGAAATCAACGCAGCAATGAAAGAAGCTTCTGATGCTGATACTTTTGGATACACTGAAGATCAAATCGTTTCTTCCGACATCAAAGGTATCACTTACGGTTCTTTGTTTGATGCAACTCAAACTAAAGTTCTGACTGTTGGCGACAAACAACTGGTGAAAACTGTAGCTTGGTATGACAACGAAATGTCCTACACTGCACAATTGATCCGCACGTTGGAATACTTCGCAAAACTGGCTAAATAAGAACAGTCTTATTGAGCAATAACATAGAGCGGAAACAGGTTATTGTTTCCGCTCTTTATATATCAAATGTGCCTTAAATTCCTGTTTCGTAAAATTATAAGGGTGCGGAGGAATATGGAGATGAACAAAAAGAGCGTACGTGATATAGAACTGAATGGAAAACGGGTGTTTGTTCGTGTAGATTTTAACGTTCCGGTTGAGGACGGTAAAATTACGGATGACAAGCGTATTCGTGAAACCTTGCCAACCATTAACTACTTGATTGAAAAAGGTGCAAAAGTTATTTTGGCGAGTCACTTTGGACGTCCAAAAGGTCAGGTTGTTGAATCCATGCGTCTGACTCCTGTTGGCGTACGTTTGTCTGAGCTGCTGAAAAAGCCAGTAGTTAAAGTGGACGAATCGGTAGGCGAAGCTGTTAAAGCGAAAGTGGCTGAACTGCAAAACGGCGACGTGCTGTTGCTTGAAAATGTACGTTTTTATGCAGGAGAAGAAAAGAATGATCCTGAATTGGCGAAGCAATTTGCTGAACTGGCCGACGTTTTCGTGAATGACGCATTTGGTGCAGCACACCGTGCTCATGCTTCCACTGAAGGTATCGCTCATATTCTTCCGGCTGTTTCTGGCTTGCTGATGGAAAGAGAATTGTCTGTTATTGGTAAGGCTCTGTCGAATCCAGACCGTCCTTTTACAGCCATTATTGGCGGTTCCAAAGTAAAAGACAAAATCGACGTGATCGACAACTTGCTGAACATTGCAGATAACGTAATCATTGGTGGCGGTTTGACTTATACATTCTTCAAAGCTCAAGGTCATGAAGTGGGTCAATCTTTGCTGGATGAATCCAAACTGGACGTAGCTCTTGGATTTATTGAAAAAGCGAAGAAGCTCGGCAAAAACTTCTATCTTCCGGTTGATATTGTAGTATCTGACGATTTCAGCGCTACGGCGAACACGGACATTGTGGATATCGACGGCATTCCTGCAGATTGGGAAGGCGTGGACATTGGACCGAAAACACGTAAAATCTATGCAGATGTGATCAAAAACTCCAAACTGGTTGTATGGAACGGACCAATGGGCGTATTTGAAATCGAGCCTTTCGCTGGTGGTACTCGTGAAGTAGCGGAAGCTTGCGCAACAACTGAAGCATACACCATCATTGGTGGCGGTGATTCTGCGGCTGCGGCTGAAAAATTCCACTTGGCTGATAAAATGGATCATATCTCCACTGGCGGTGGCGCATCACTGGAATTTATGGAAGGCAAAGCACTTCCGGGTGTTGTTGCACTGAACGATAAATAATCAAACGCACTATGCGTGAATAAAGCTTTAGGGCACCTAATAGTTAGGAGTTGAAACCATTGAGAACACCGATTATCGCGGGTAACTGGAAGATGTTTAAAACCGTACCAGAAGCTAAAACTTTCATCGAGGAGATCAAAGGCAAAGCGGAGGTTGCAGGAGTGGAGAGCGTGATTTGCGCACCATTTACGAATCTTCCTGCTCTGGTTGAAGCAGTAAAAGGCACGTCTATTAAAATTGGCGCACAAAACCTGCACTTTGCAGAAGATGGTGCATTTACAGGTGAAATTAGCGGTGGAATGCTGAAAGATCTGGGCGTAGACTACGTTGTGATCGGACACTCCGAGCGTCGTGAATATTTTAATGAAACAGACGAAACGGTGAACAAAAAGGTTCATGCAGCATTCCGTCATGGCCTGACTCCAATCGTGTGTGTAGGCGAAAAGCTGGAAGATCGTGAAGCTGGACAAACCAAAGAGGTTGTAAAAGTGCAAACTGTAGCAGCTTTTGCTGGTTTGGCTAAGGACCAGGCTGCACAAGTAGTTGTTGCTTATGAGCCGATCTGGGCCATCGGAACAGGCAAATCCTCCACTTCGCAGGATGCGAATGAAGTGATTTCCTATATCCGCAGTCTGATTAAAGAGCTGTATGATGAAAATACAGCAAATGCTGTACGTATTCAGTATGGTGGCAGTGTAAAACCTGAAAATGTTACTGAGTACCTGGGTCAAAGCGATATCGACGGCGCGCTCGTGGGCGGTGCCAGTCTTCAACCGGCGTCGTACATCGCGCTTGTTGAGGGGGCGAAGTAAGATGACAGCACCAAAACCGGTAGCTTTAATTATTATGGACGGGTTCGGATTGCGTGACACCGTAGAAGGTAATGCGGTTGCGCAGGCCAACAAACCGAATTACGACCGGTATTTACAACAGTATCCTCATACAACGCTGACGGCTTCTGGCGAAGCAGTGGGTCTGCCTGAAGGACAAATGGGTAACTCCGAAGTAGGTCACTTGAACATCGGCGCAGGCCGAATTGTATATCAAGACTTGACTCGTATTTCGAAGTCCATCCGTGAAGGTGAATTCTACGACAATGAAACACTGGTTAAAGCAGTGCAACATGCCAAGAAGAACAACACGAAACTTCACCTGTACGGACTTCTGTCCGACGGCGGCGTGCATAGCCATATCAGTCATCTGTTCGCTATGCTGGACTTGGCGAAAAAAGAAGGCTTAACAGAAGTGTACATTCATGCTTTCATGGATGGACGCGATGTTATGCCTGACAGCGGCGTAGGCTTTATGCAGCAGCTGATCGCTAAAATTCAAGAAGTGGGCGTAGGTAAAATTGCGACTGTACAAGGACGCTATTATGCTATGGACCGCGACAAACGTTGGGAACGTGTAGAGAAATCCTACCGTGCAATCGTGTACGGAGAAGGTCCTCAATACACAGATCCAATGGAAGCATTAAAAGAATCGTATGAAAAATCAGTGTTCGACGAATTTGTGGAGCCAACGGTTATTGTGAAGGCTGACGGCAGTCCTGTAGGGCTGGTCGAAAGCAATGACTCTGTTATCTTCCTCAATTTCCGTCCTGACCGTGCGATTCAACTGTCTCAGGTATTTACAAACGCGGACTTCCGTGGTTTTGAACGTGGTCCGAAATGGCCTAAAGATTTGCACTTTGTTTGCCTGACGTTGTTCAGCGAAACGGTTGAAGGCTTTGTAGCTTACGAACCGAAAAACCTGGATAACACGTTTGGTGAAGTGTTGGTTCAAAACAACAAAAAGCAATTGCGTATTGCTGAGACTGAAAAATATCCGCACGTTACTTTCTTTTTCAGTGGCGGACGTGATGTGGAGCTTCCTGGCGAAACTCGTATTTTGATCAACTCGCCTAAAGTGGCTACATATGACTTGCAGCCCGAAATGAGTGCGTATGAAGTAGCGGATGCTGCTGTTAAGGAAATCGAAGCCGACAAGCATGATGCGATTATCCTGAACTTTGCCAATCCGGATATGGTTGGACACTCCGGTATGCTGGAGCCAACGATTAAGGCGGTAGAGACGACGGATGAATGTGTTGGACGTGTTGTAGATGCGGTTAAAGCCAAAGGCGGCGTGGTTATTATCATTGCTGACCATGGTAACGCGGATATGGAAATTGATGAGCAGGGACGTCCGTTCACAGCTCACACAACTAATCCGGTTCCGTTCATTTTGACTGACGAAAATATCGTTTTGCGTGAGCATGGAATACTGGCTGACGTAGCTCCAACGCTTCTGGATTTGATGCAACTTCCGCAACCTGCGGAAATGACAGGAAAATCTATGATTGCATCCCGCAAGTAAGCTTGATTTAATAAGTATAGGCTTGACCAACAAATCATGATTCACAAAGGAGATTAAGTACAAATGACTATTATTTCTGACGTGTACGCTCGTGAAGTCCTCGACTCCCGTGGTAACCCTACGGTTGAAGTTGAAGTATATCTGGAATCCGGTGCTATCGGTAGTGCTATCGTTCCTTCCGGTGCCTCCACAGGCGCTCACGAAGCTGTAGAGCTTCGTGATAACGACAAATCCCGTTACCTGGGTAAAGGCGTTCTGCAAGCTGTTAAAAACGTGAACGAAATTATTGCTCCTGAAGTAATCGGCTTGGATGCTGTGAACCAAGTAGAAATCGACACGCTGATGATCAAATTGGATGGTACACATAACAAAGGTAAATTGGGTGCAAACGCAATTCTGGCTGTATCCATGGCTGTAGCTCGCGCTGCTGCTGAAGCTCTGGGCTTGCCACTGTACACTTACCTGGGTGGATTCAATGCTAAACAATTGCCAGTACCAATGATGAACATCGTTAACGGTGGCGCTCATGCCGACAATAACGTTGACGTACAAGAGTTCATGGTTCTGCCTGTAGGCGCTCCTACATTTAAAGAAGCTCTGCGTGTAGGCGCAGAAATCTTCCACAACCTGAAATCCGTACTGAACTCCAAAGGTTTGAACACAGCTGTTGGTGATGAAGGTGGTTTTGCTCCTAACTTCAAATCTAACGAAGAAGCTCTGTCCACTATTATCGAAGCGATCGAAAAAGCTGGTTACAAACCAGGTGTTGACGTATTCCTCGGTATGGACGTTGCCTCCACTGAGTTCTTCAAAGATGGAAAATACACTTTGGAAGGCGAAGGCAAATCCTTCACTTCTGCTGAGTTCGTTGACCTGCTTGCTTCTTGGGTTGATAAATACCCAATCATCACTATTGAAGATGGTTGCTCCGAAGATGACTGGGAAGGTTGGAAATTGCTCACTGAAAAATTGGGCAACAAAATCCAATTGGTTGGTGACGACCTGTTCGTAACAAACACAGAGCGTCTGGCTAAAGGTATCGATGAAAACATCGGTAACTCTATCCTGATCAAAGTAAACCAAATCGGTACGCTGACTGAAACATTCGATGCTATCGAATTGGCTAAACGTGCAGGATACACAGCTGTTATCTCTCACCGTTCCGGTGAATCCGAAGACAGCACAATCGCTGATATCGCTGTTGCAACAAATGCAGGCCAAATTAAAACAGGTGCTCCTTCCCGTACTGACCGTATTGCGAAGTACAACCAATTGCTCCGCATTGAGGATCAACTGGGTGAACTGGCTCAATACCACGGCCTGAAATCTTTCTACAACCTGAAAAAATAATATTGCGCAAAAATGCTGATGGCGTCTCTTGACTCATGGTTTATGATCATGAAGTCTGAACGCTCAAAGCTTTTTCGCATGAATAAAACAGGCCTACTCGCCACCGCGAGCAGGTCTGTTTTTTGTTATTATGGATGTGTATGAGAATTTATAACTTTGCAAAGGCTTAATGGCTGAGTGACTTGCTATAGCTGTTGTTATCTACTGGAAGCTGTGGTAGAATAGAAATAGTGTTTTGCGTTAATTTCCGGCTATTTATAACATGATATGTACATGTTTTCATAAAAGAGGCTGTGTTGTTTTGCAAAACAGATGTATAAGCTCAGGAGGTGGGATTTTTCATGGAAATCTTTTTGAAAGTGCTGCTCGTTGTGTTCTCGATTGCTGTTATTGCGGTTGTTTTACTGCAAAAGGGGAAAAGCGCAGGTTTGTCCGGTGCCATCTCTGGCGGTGCTGAGCATCTGTTCGGCAAGACAAAAGCTCGCGGTATGGATTTGATTTTACAACGCGCAACTGCTGTTTTGGGTGCGGGTTTCATGATCGTTTCTGTTTTAGTTGCATTTTTTGCAAAATAAGATAAATATGTACCTTAAGCCTTCGTTTCGCGGGAAACGGGGGCTTTTTTTAGATTTTGGACAGGCAGGGATGCCGTCGATTAAATTCGTGTATACTAGGGTATGAGTATATTAAGAGCCTTGTATCAGGAGCAAGGAACAAGGACATGCGGATTTTATTACTGAAAATTAAAGGTCACCCGAGGTGGACAATATTATGATAACAGAGCAACAACTACTCGATTTTATGCGCGAGACCGCATACAAACCCATGACTTACCAGGAGCTGGAGCAGCACTTTGATATTAAGGATGCCGATGATTTCCGTGAATTTCTTAAGCTATTGAATGCCTTGGAGGAAGAGGGGAAAATTCTGCTGACCCGCACAAACCGTTATGGTGTGCCGGAACGAATGGATTTGCAGCGTGGGCGTTTGCAGGCTCATGCCAAGGGATTTGCTTTTCTGATTCCAGAGGACCGGGAGCACCCGGATGTATATATTCATGCTAACGACTTAAAGAGTGCGATGAATGGAGATACGGTACTGGTAAGAGTGACTTCGAAGGGACCTGCGGGTGGCCGATTAGAAGGCGAAGTTGTGCGGATCGTGAAGCGCGCAGTGCTTCAAGTAGTAGGCGTGTTTCAGAGCCACGAAGCATACGGTTTCGTTTTGCCGGATGATAAGCGTATTAACCGGGATATTTTCATTCCAAAAACAAGCTTCAATGGAGCTGTAAACGGTCAAAAGGTCGTTGTGCGTATTGTGAGCTATCCAGAAGGACGAGCAGCAGCGGAAGGCGAAGTGTTGGAGGTTTTGGGTCATAAGGATGATCCGGGCGTCGACATTTTGTCAGTTATTCGTAAGCATCAGCTTCCGGAAGCTTTTCCAGATGAAGTGACAGAGGAAGCCGAGAATGCTCCCGACGCGATTACGGAAGAAGAGATTGTACGTCAGGGACGGCGCGATCTGCGTGATAAGATCATTGTGACCATTGATGGTGAGGATGCCAAAGACCTGGATGATGCTGTCAATGTAGAGCGCTTGCCGAACGGAAACTACCGTCTGGGCGTTCATATTGCCGACGTAGGGTATTATGTGCGTGAGAACTCCAAGCTGGATCAGGAGGCATATAACCGCGGTTGTAGCGTGTATTTGGTTGACCGTGTCATTCCTATGCTTCCACATCGACTTTCGAACGGAATATGTTCTTTGAATCCACAGGTGGATCGACTGACTTTATCCTGTGAGATGGAATTCAATGAGCATATGAAGGTTGTAAAGCATGATATTTTCACCAGTGTGATTAAAACGAAGGAACGAATGACGTACACTAACGTTCGCAAAATCCTCGAAGAGGAAGATGCTGAACTGATGGAACGGTACAAGGATCTGATTGATGTATTCAGCACGATGAAGGAATTGGCATTGAAGCTGCGTGCTAATCGAATGCGCCGAGGCGCGGTTGATTTTGACTTTGATGAAGCCAAAGTGATTGTGGATAATGAAGGCAAAGCTGTCGATATTGTAAAGAGGGATCGTACGATAGCTGAACAAATTATTGAAGAGTTTATGTTGGCGGCCAATGAAACGGTAGCTGAACATTTCCATTGGCTCAAAGTACCTTTCTTGTACCGGATTCATGAGGACCCAGATCCAGAGAAGCTGCAAAACTTTATGGCTTTCGCAGCTAATTTTGGGCATCAGATCAAAGGTAGAGGAAATTCCATTCATCCGCGTGCGCTACAAACGTTGCTAGAAGACATTCAGGGTACGAAGGAGCAAACCGTGCTTAGCACGATGATGCTACGTTCGATGAAGCAGGCAAAGTATGATGCGGAGTCGACAGGACATTTTGGATTGGCAGCGGAGTATTACTCTCATTTTACATCGCCGATCCGTCGTTACCCTGACTTGGTGATTCACCGTGTCATTCGTGAGGTATTGGAGAATGGCGGGGCTTTAACAGCCGAGCGTCAGGAATATTTGACTGCACGTATGCCTGATATTGCGCAGCAATCTTCCGAGCGTGAACGCGTAGCTGTGGATGCAGAGCGTGATACAGAGCAGATGAAAAAGGCTGAATATATGCTGGACAAGGTCGGCGAGGAATTCGAGGGGATCATCAGCAGTGTAACCAGCTTCGGAATGTTCATTGAGCTCGACAATACAGTGGAGGGCCTGACGCGTCTGAGTGCGCTTACGGACGACTATTATCATTTTGACGAGCAGCATATGGCGTTGATTGGCGAACGCACCTCCAAGGTGTTCCGCATTGGGGATGAGGTTAAAGTTCGCGTCGCGCGTGTGAATATGGAAGATTACACAATTGACTTTGAACTTGTCGATATGAAGCAACGGCAACGCCGTGAACGGACTGGCGGTACAGGACAGGGTGGAGACTTTGCGCGTGGCGAGAGCCGTGGTAAAGGCAAAGGCCGAGAAGGGCGTGACCGCAAGGGCGGCAAGGACAAGACTGGCAAAGAGCGTAAAGGCGGTCATGATGTTACCGGGAAGCCAAAAGAAGCTGGCGCTGGTAACGGAGGGATTAGTACCGCAGGTCGTTCCGGGCGCGGCGGCGGAAACGGAGCTGGAACCGGCTCAGCTAGCAACTTCGGCTTTGGCAGTGGCAAGGGCGGATATAACTCGCCAGCATCCGGGGCAAGCAAGCGACGGAAGAAGACGTCTGCCAGCGGTATTTTCATCGGCGGAGCAGCTACACCAGGTAGTGATGCCAGACCAAACGGTGAAGGCGCAGCACGACGCAAGCGGAAGAATAAGGGCGGAAGTGGCGGCAATAGCACCGCGGGCTTTGTGCGGAAAAAGAAGAAGTAGGAAGTTAGAGTTTACTTACTTTGAAGGCTGGAGCTTCCATTGCAGTGAATGAAGCTGACTTTGAAGCATAGGTTATACGGGCGGTTTCTGTCTGCTGTATTGGATGGAAGCCGCTTGGTTTTAAGTGTGATATAAGTGCAGTTTGAAATGTAGAAGGCTTGACCTTTCTTGCTTTTACCATCTGAAATTTGTTACAATATATTTCTAGGTGGCTCTTTGTAGCCGGATTTTGATGCTTGGATTTCAAGAGTGAATTACGTTATTCATAAGGAGTGGTATTCATGGGTAAGAAGGCAGACGGGAAAGTGCTCGCCCAGAACAAAAAAGCTTCCCATGACTATTTTATTGAGGACACCTACGAGGCGGGCATGGTGCTTACGGGAACAGAAATTAAGTCTCTACGGAATGGTCGCTCCAATATAAGTGATGCATTTGCTACGATCCGTAATGGCGAAATTCATATTCACAATATGCATATCAGTCCTTTTGAGCAAGGCAATCGTAATAATCCTACCGATCCGACCCGTACGCGTAAGCTACTGTTGCATAAAGAACAGATTCGCAAGCTTATCGGATTGTCCAAACAGGAAGGCTACACGATTGTTCCGTTAAAGATTTATGTTCGCAATGGTTATGCTAAGCTTTTACTCGGACTGGGTAGAGGTAAGAAGCAGTATGATAAACGTGATGCTGCCGCTAAACGCGATGCACAGCGTGATATCCAACGTGCTTTGCGCGAGAAGCAGAAAATTGCAAGATAAGTTGCTGTATTATTGGGTATGGTACAAATTGCTTGGAGAAGTTACTTGTTCCTGTAATGGTGCTATTTTATAAGGCTTAAATAGCTTCATTTCGTTTCGTAATGACCTGTAATATGGTATACTAACGAAGTAGTCAGTTTTAAAGCTTTTAACTTTGTTCGAGTGTTGAATCCTAGGATTCAGCTTTTGATATTATGCATGCTTATGCTCCGGTATTTCCGGTTTTATCCGTGGAGCCCTTTTATAATAAGGGGGCGTTTATGGATTCGACGGGGATAGTTCGAGCATGGGTAGCGGGTAGTGGGGACGCGTCCGCTTCATCAACGCTAAAGCCTATTAAACGGCAAACAACAAAACAACTACGCTTTCGCAGCCTAAGAAACTGTGTGCGTGCTTCTACCCAGCATCGTCCATGTGACTGGGATAGGGGCTAACAAATAGTGGAATACGCTGTCTCATCTCCGCCTGCGGTGAGCTGAAGAAGATAATCAGGCTGACCCGAAGGGAATCCGGTGACAGGGAGTTTCTAGGGTGACATCAAAACTGTCACTACACCCGTAGAAGCTTATGTGTCGTTATCTTCGGACAGGGGTTCGACTCCCCTCGCCTCCATTTGAGTAAGACAAGAAAGCCATCAGCCAGTGATTCTGGTTGGTGGCTTTTTATTATGGCTCTAGTAATTGAGTTGAAGAGGTTTTACACAACTTGTAGCTTAAAGATATTTCTAAGTGTTCCGGCTGTTTTTTCTTTCACCTTTAAAAGCAACTCAAGCGTTCATCTTCTTTTCTTTCGAAAAGTATTGACACGGATAAGAAATTGTTATATCTTTATATCAAGATAAATGAATTAAAGATAAAACAACAGCGAACAGCGAATTATGAACAGGGAGGTATATACATGATCACCATTTTAGAAAGAATTAATCAGCTTGCAAAAAAAGCAAAAGAAGTTGGGTTAACTGAAATTGAAAAAATGGAACAAACGGATCTTCGCAAAGAATACCTTCAAATCTTTCGGGGCTCTGTACAAAGCATTCTCTTGAATGCTACGATTTATGATCCGAATGGAGACGATGTTACACCTGAAAAACTAAAAAAAGAACAGGCTCAAATCGCTAAACGATGAATTTAATTTTATCTAATATCTTTAATTTAATAATCTTTAAATAAATATAATGTGGAAGGTGATTTTTATGTTGGCAAGTGGATTGTTACTGGTACGTTTGGTGGTTGGATTGTTATTGGTGGGGCATGGAGCTCAGAAACTTTTTGGCTGGTTTGATGGCTATGGTCCAAAAGGTACTGGCGGTTGGATGGAATCGATCGGCATTAAGCCTGGAGTATTCATGGCAGTGTCTGCTGGGTTGATGGAATTGTTGGGAGGAGCTCTATTTGCTGTAGGACTACTCACTCCACTGGCTGCATTGTTGATTACGGTGACTATGCTTGGAGCAATTTTCAAAGTACATGGCCCAAACGGGATCTGGGCAACAGCTAATGGCTATGAATATCCGTTAGTTCTTATTGCAGTCGTAATTGGTATTGCGTTGACAGGAGCAGGTTCATATTCCATCGATGCATTACTTAGATAAAACATGATATTTAGGTCATTAAAAGTCATCAACAATAAAAAATAAAGGTTTCTACGATTAAAGGAGGGTTTCATATGTCACTTCAAACTACAGGTATCCATCATATTACAGCTTTTGCCGGTAATCCGCAGGAAAATGTCGACTTCTATGCCGGCGTCCTGGGACTTCGGTTAGTGAAGAAAACAATCAACTTCGATGCTCCTGAGGTCTACCACTTATACTTTGGTAGCGAGGCAGGAAGTCCTGGAACGATCATTACTTTTTTTCCTGCACCAGGAACTCCCAAAGGGCGAATCGGAGGTGGCCAGGTGGGCATAACCTCGTATGTAGTACCCCCAGGTTCACTTGATTTTTGGCAGCATCGTTTGGAAAGCTTTGATATTCAAGTTACGAAAACGAGCCGTTTTTCTGAACAATATCTTCAATTTGAGGATAATGAGGGCTTACGACTTGAGCTTGTCGAACGTGAGGAAGGAGCGAACAGTACTTGGTCTTACGGTGGTATTTCGGCTGATAAAGCAATTAAGGGGTTTGGAGGTGCTGTGCTATTTAGCGTCAATCCACAGAGAACGATGGATGCATTGGAGAGCATACTCGGATTTACGAAAATCGCTGAAGACGCCGAATATGCCCGTTATCAGTCCGTAGGAGAAATCGGCAACATCGTAGATGTTCCGCTCGCCAAAATGGGTTTAGGCTTTGGTGGAGCAGGCACGGTACATCACATTGCGTGGCGTGCAAAAGATTTTGAACAACATGAAGAATGGAGAAGCGCAGTCCAGCATTATGGATATCAGCCGACTCCCATTATAGACCGCCAATATTTTAATGCGATATATTTCAGAGAAGCAGGCGGTATCCTATTTGAAATTGCTACAGATCCACCGGGATTTGCTAACGATGAACCTACTGAATCTTTGGGACAGGAATTAATGCTGCCAGAGTGGTATGAACCGCAGCGGGCTCAAATCGAGGCGAATCTGCATCCTATTAAAGTGAGAACATTAACGGAAAAACAAAAGTAAGAAAAAGTTGCATATGACTCTTCCATAAGACAGCTTGCCGAGTTTGGCCTGCTCTCAGATGGAGGAGTCTTTTTATTACGGGAAAAATTCATGCGTTTCGTGTCCTTCCGGCCTCTTGCTACTCCACCAGCTTTTCAGACTTCACTAGCATTTCTCGTAACACATGAGCGACTCGACTTTTCCGGTTCGCTGCTTTCTTTTTTATCAAGTGTAATGATTTTTTGTATGCATGAGTATGGCTTTGATCGTAGAACTGTTTGGCTGCAATGCGTAGTGTTCTTCTTAATAACAGTGCTGATGAGCGTGTTAACCTAGAGCGGAATCCCCTGCGCAATACCCGCAATGTATTTTTGTAGGTCTCAAAATCCTCGGATGGAGGGATAAGGGCGAATAAATTTAACGAAGAGTCATTGAATCCGTAGGTTTCATACATGATTCTCAGATTTTCCGTATTTAACACGTTACCTCTAAGATAGGTTGGATGTTCCTGATGATATCCGACCACCTCTTTGATGCAATAAAAAGGGATTTTCAAGCGATGAAGTCTATAGCCAAGGTCCCAGTCCTCGAGTCCATAGAGCACAAACCGTTCATTGAAACCTCCAATACGAATCAAGTGGCTGCGTCTGATGGCTACACAACGAGTAACCAGCAGCATCCAGGGGGCTACGTCCGTTGAGGCAAATTGTTTCTGCGTATTGGGAGGAACCCTTGTGGGACTAACTACTTTAGACAGTGCACCCGTTTGGTGAAGGATATCTTCTGGGGTTATGATCGGAGTAATTTTGTTCGCTGCTTCATAGTTAGCATTCCATAAGTTGGATTGCGTAAGTATGTTGCGACATTGTTCTTTTTCTTCAGGGGAAAAGTCAGGGTAATAGTGGGTAAAAGCATCGTCCCACGAGTGAGGAATGCCTGAAAGCACGGACTTGGGATATTTACGGTGATAACGGCTCACGATCCTAATGAATTCCGGTAACACTACAAAGTCAGCGTCGCAGAAGATGATGTACAGCCCTTTTGCACGGCGCAGTCCCAAATTTCGAACGGCAGATCGACCGCGTTGTTCCTGATGTGACACATAGATAAGAGGATAGGATGCTTTGAAGCCTCCGACCATTTCTTTCGTTCCGTCTGTAGAACCGTCATCAGCTACAATGACTTCGAATAGTTGCTTTGGATAGGTTTGTGTCTCAAATGAAGCGAGTGTGAGCAACAATTGCTGGGCTCGATTATAGGTTGGAATGATGACGCTGTAGCGGATAGCCAATATGATCTCCCCCCCCACCATTCTTATTAGAAAACGCTTGAACAAGATAAATAATAACAATGTATTCAAGGATTTTAGCCTGGTCTAGTCAAACATCCCTCCAGGTTCGAAACAGGCTTGGTCTTATTACCGATATTAAGGTGGGGGTTCTGTATCTTCTGCTGTTTTGCAGGTACGTTCAGTGGTGTTATGTATGTGTAATCATGGTATTATGCATAGAGATGTAAAGTAAAAGCGAGGGCGCTTCCTATCCGCTGAAAGTCCACTCAGCATACAGAAACAAACATGAGATGAAATGGGCAAGTTATGGTAAACTATATAGAGTTATAGAAGACCTGAAAGAGGAGTACTATATGACACAATTTGTCTATAAGCAAATTATTGACGATCTCAAGATGAAAATTTTTGCTGGAAAGTTTGCAGATATGAGATTGCCAGATGAACGTAGTCTTAGTGAGACTTACCAGGTTAGTCGTAGTTCAATTAAACGTGCTCTGACTAAAATGGAGAATGTCGGAATCATTTTCAAAAAACAAGGTTCCGGGACATTTATTAATCCATTATACATAAGAAATGAATCTATCTTTAACTACGAAGGCTCTAATCTAGGAGTCACTGATAATTTTCAAATGCATGGTAAAAAGCCGAAAATCAAAGTATTGAGTTTTGAGGTCATTCCGCCAACAGAAGAGTTACAGCGCGATTTGTTCTTGGAGACTCATGATTTTGTTTACAAAATTGTTCGCTTACGTCTGTTTGATGATGATCCTTTTATGATTGAAACGGGCTATATCCCCATTAAAATTGTCCAGAATTTAAATCAGACAATTATCGAGGGGTCCATTTTTAATTATTTGGAAGACTCGCGGAACTTGGCTGTCACCAAATCTTTTTTATCCATTTTTGCAGAACCGTCTCAAGAGAATGATCAAAAGCTGCTACATTTAAATGAAAATGAGCCTGTAGGTATTATGGAAGGTGTGTTCTTTTTAGATAACGGTACGCCATTTGAGTTTTCTCATATGCGATTTCATTACAAATATTTGAAATTTAACACCTTTGTATCGGTTCACTAATGATAAGACTGGAGAATTCTCCGGTCTTTTTTTTATGGTTTTGAAAAAAGAATTGGAGTCTGCGATTGCCTCGTTTATTGCAAATTTTATTGGTTTATAATTCTATATATTTTAATGTAAGAGCTTTTTTACTGTCTTTTTAATTTATATTTCATAGTATGTTCAAAATTTCACAAAATTGGACCGTATCACTTGTGAAAAAGGTTGAATTTAATCAGCGTAGCGTTATGATGTACATGTAGATGAAATTTCCGGAAATAAATTACAAACAAAACTACTTAGGGAGTGGACACCATGTCGTTATCACCCGTGTTAGCAGATTATTCATCTAAAACATACTTAGAAAAACTTGATGCATATTGGCGTGCAACGAACTACATTTCGGTAGGTCAGCTGTATTTAAAAGATAATCCTTTGTTGAGAGAGCCTTTAAAAGATTCAGATGTGAAGGTTAAGCCTATTGGACACTGGGGCACAATTCCGGGCCAAAACTTTATTTATGCACATCTAAATCGTGTTATTAATAAATATGATTTGAGCATGCTTTACATTGAAGGTCCTGGTCACGGCGGCCAGGTTATGGTTTCAAATTCTTATCTGGATGGAAGCTACACTGAAATCTATCCGCAAATTACACAAGATATCTCAGGGATGAAGAAATTGTTCAAACAATTCTCTTTCCCTGGCGGTATTGCTTCACATGCTGCTCCTGAAACACCTGGATCTATCCATGAAGGTGGAGAATTAGGCTACTCCCTTTCTCATGGTGTAGGTGCCATTCTGGATAATCCTGATCTGATCTCGGCTGTTGTTATTGGTGATGGTGAAGCTGAAACAGGCCCATTAGCCGCTTCGTGGTTTTCTAACCGATTTATCAACCCCATCACAGATGGTGCAGTACTACCAATCTTGCACTTGAATGGTTTTAAGATTAGTAACCCAACGATTATGTCTCGTCAATCGAAAGAAGAATTGACCTCATACTTTAAAGGTTTGGGTTGGGAGCCGTTCTTTGTTGAAGGTGAAAATCCGGATCACATGCATCCAGAAATGGCGAAAGTATTGGATACGGCTGTCGAGAAGATTGAAGCTATTCAAAAGAATGCGCGTGAAAATAATGACCTTACTCGTCCGGCTTGGCCGATGATTGTATTCCGTTCACCTAAAGGCTGGACGGGTCCGAAGGAATGGGACAACGTGCCGAATGAAAATTCATTCCGTGCCCATCAGGTTCCAATTCCGGTTGATCAAAAAAATATGCAGCACGCACCTGCTTTGTTAGAATGGCTGAATAGCTATAGACCAGAGGAATTGTTCGACGAAAACGGTCGTTTAAACTCTGAGCTTGCTGAAATTTTGCCTACAGGCGATAAACGCATGGGAATGAACCCTGTTGCGAATGCGGGTAACCTCATTAAAGACTTGAAATTACCGGATTTCCGTAACTATACGCTGGATAATTCCGTACCTGGTAAAGTGATTGCGCAAGATATGTCGGTTTTAGGGAAATACGTTAAAGATGTGGTTGTCTTAAATGAAGAAAATCGTAATTTCAGAATCTTCGGACCGGATGAAACGATGTCTAACCGCTTGGCTCCTGTTTTTGAAGTAACCAAACGCCAATGGATGGACCAAATTATTGAACCTAATGATGAATTCTTATCATCCTATGGCCGCGTAATTGATTCTCAATTATCCGAACACCAAGCTGAAGGATTGCTGGAAGGTTATGTATTAACAGGTCGCCATGGTTTCTTTGCAAGTTACGAAGCCTTCCTGCGTGTGGTTGACTCGATGATCACCCAGCACTTTAAGTGGCTGCGTAAAGCAACGGATCAAGGATGGCGTGCAGATATCCCATCACTGAATGTCGTAGCAACTTCAACAGTGTTCCAACAGGATCATAATGGGTATACACACCAAGATCCAGGTTTGTTAGGTCATTTGGCTGATAAAAAACCAGAATTTATGCGGGAGTATCTGCCAGCGGATGCCAATTCCTTGTTGGCTGTTTTCGACACCATTTTAAACGACCGTCAAAAGATCAATTTGGTTGTTTCGTCTAAACACCCACGTCCACAATGGTTTACTGCTGATGAAGCGAAAGAATTGGTGGATAAAGGGTTGAAGATCATTGACTGGGCAAGTACAGATCAAGGTGGAGAGCCTGACCTTGTCATTGCTTCTGCGGGTACAGAGCCAACGATTGAAAGTTTAGCTGCAATTTCTATTTTGCATGAAAAACTGCCTGACTTGAAGATTCGGTACATCAACGTGGTAGATTTGCTGAAACTGAGAAGTCAAAAACTAGACCCGCGTGGATTATCCGACGCTGAGTTTGATCAATTTTTCACAAAGGATAAACCCGTTGTGTTCGCTTTCCATGGTTACGAAGGTCTGATCAAAGATCTGTTCTTTGATCGTCATAATCATAACTTGCATGTACATGGTTACCGTGAGAATGGCGATATTACGACACCATTTGATATGCGTGTATTGAATCAAATGGATCGTTTTGACTTAGTGAAGGAAGCTGTTCTCAACTTACCTGACGCTGGGAAGTACACCAACATTGTGGATGAAATGGATGCTACGATTAAGAAACATCATCAATTCATTCGCGAAGAGGGTATTGACTTGCCAGAGGTAGAGAACTGGGTATGGAATGGCTTGAAATAAAAATACAGACACTTCAACTTTGTGTTGGACAACCAAGCCATCAAGCATGAAGTGGAATATATGATTTGGTAGTGGTACAAGTGCCTGCCCCCTTGACTTCAAGTATGATTTCAATGGGGATCAGGCGCTTTTTGATTTAGTACACAGAGAACTTGGTAGGGAAGTTACGAGCTAGTGGGTATATACATATATAGGGAACGGAATGGAGTGGAGTGCTATATTTTGCCGGAGCTTTGAAGAGGTGATGTTATATGAGAATAGTAAAGGAGGCTGTAATTATGAACCAACAAATTCCGGAGAAGGTATTGAATGATGGCATTAAAGTGCCCGTCATTGGATTTGGGACTGCTGGAATTAAGGGTGCAGATGGAGTAAAGGCGATTACCGGCGCGATTGATGCAGGTTACCGTCTGATCGACACAGCGTTCAACTATGAAAATGAGGGTGCTGTTGGGAAAGCGGTCCAGCAGAGCTCTGTGCCCAGAGAAGAATTGTTGATTTGCTCCAAACTACCGGGTCGCCGACATGCTTACCAAGAAGCCATTGTAACGATCGAAGAGTCATTATATAGAGGAGGCCTGGACTATTATGATCTTTATCTGATCCATTGGCCGAATCCCCAAATTGATCGGTATGTTGAAGCCTGGCAGGCGTTAATTGAGGCGAAGAAAAGGGGCTATATCCGTTCCATCGGGGTCTGCAATTTTCTGCCCGAGCATAATGAACGTTTAATACGGGAAACAGGTGTCGCGCCGAGCTTAAATCAAGTTGAATTGCATCCATTGTTTAATCAGGAACATCAGCGTGCAAAAGATGCTGAACAGGGCATTGTGACGGAATCGTGGAGCCCCTTGGGGCGTGGTCACAGTATGCTGGAGAATGAAGAGATTGGGAAAATTGCTGCTGCTCATGGTAAAACCACTACACAAGCAATTTTACGTTGGCATATCCAACTTGGAGCAATTCCGATCCCTAAGGCCTCTTCTTTAAAACACCAAACGGAGAATCTGGATATTTTTGATTTTGAGTTGTCTCCAGAGGAAATGAACATGATTTCGGCATTTAGCAGTGAGGATGGACGGATATGGGGGCAGGACCCCAA
This sequence comes from Paenibacillus sp. 203, assembly GCF_037027525.1. NCBI lineage: Bacteria > Bacillati > Bacillota > Bacilli > Caryophanales > Paenibacillaceae > Paenibacillus > Paenibacillus sp. 203. The sequence continues at coordinate 26,372 of NZ_JAXCHD010000018.1, read as the reverse complement.
GTCCTATGAAGAACTATAATCAGGAACAATAAAATAAAGGGGTTCAAAAATCTGTCGCGGGTTTTTGGACCCTTTGCTTTTATCATAAAACGAACACACATCCGAAAGTGATCAGTGGGTCAGTATATAGAGCTATGATGAACATTTTTTACCGGATTTGATGTATGATATGGTGGGATGTAGTCCTTTCGAAGGAGGTCATCATGGGAATTTTGTCGAGGTTTAGGGATATTATGAAAGTGAATGTTAACGCCTTAATGGATAAGGTGGGAGATCCAGAGAAAACCATTGACGATTATATGCGGAATTTGAACAGTGATCTAGGTAAGGTGAAAGCGGAGACGGTATCAGTATTGGCTGATGAGAGAAGGGCGAAAAGAGCACTGGATGAATGCAAAGCCGAGATCAAAAAGCTCCAGCATTATGCCAGTAAGTCTGTGGAAGCTGGTAATGAAGAGGAAGCTCGAAAGTTTCTGGAGAGAAAAGGTTTGCAGGCGGAGAAATTGGAACAATTACAAGCCTCCTATGATTTAGCTTCGACAAACGCCGTAAATATGAAGAAAATGCAGGAGAAGTTGGTGTCCGATATGGGGCAACTAGAAGCGCGGCACGCTGAACTTAAAGGGAAGATGGCGGTTGCCAAAGCACAGCAAGCCTTGAACTCTATGGGCAGCAAGAATTCTGCTTTGGAAGTTATGGAAGAGCAGGTGAACAGAGCGTATGATGAAGCGATGGCTATAGCCGAGCTTCGGGCAGGAACGAAGGACGACCTGGATGCCTTATTTGCACAATACGAGAAGAGTACGAATACAGAAGATGAATAACAGTATCTACATGAAGAGGTGAGCAGATGCCGGTTATCGAATACAAATGCCCCAACTGCGGCAGCGGCATGGTCTTTGACGGTGAGACAGGGATGTTATCCTGTCATAGTTGCGGAAGAGAGGACAATATTGAATCTATTCCTGATCCTCTGATAAATCGTATTTTTTCAGAAGATGAGGCTCATGAGTATCATTGTAATAACTGCGGAGCAGTGATTATGACCGAAGTGGAGACGAGTGCAACGGTGTGCAGCTTTTGTGGTTCTGCCGTGGTTCTTGGAGACCGACTGACCGGGAAGCTGGCTCCGGCGCAGGTTATTCCTTTTTCGATCAGTAAGGAAGAAGCCATAGTTGCTTTCAAAAAATGGTGCAAGAACGGCCGTCTGACGCCGAACCGGTTCATGATGGCAGACCGAATCAAGGGAATAACCGGGATGTATGTGCCCTTCTGGTTATATGAATTACATAATAAAATTGAGGTTCAAGGTGAAGGTACCCAAGTGAGAACCTATACGAGCGGAGACTACGAATATACGGAAACGAAGCATTTTGATGTATATCGGAAAATCCGTTTGAATTATGTAAAGGTTCCGATTGATGCTGCGGAGAAAATGAACGACGAGCTGATGGATAAATTGGAGCCTTTTCCATACGATCAGCTAAAACCCTTTAAAACGCCATATCTAGCAGGTTATATTGCGGAGAAGTACAGTTATAACGAAGAAGAGCTCTTCCCGCGAGTTAAAGAGAAAGTGAAGGAATATATTGATGCTTATATTCATTCTACGGTGTCGGAGTATACGTCCGTGAGTTATACGGAAAAGCAAATTGATACTACATTAAAACAAGCGGATTATGTTCTGCTCCCGGTATGGGTCATACACTATGACTACAATCAATTGGAGCATACGTTTGCTATGAACGGACAGACGGGCAAGGTAGTCGGTAAGCCTCCGATCAGCAAGTTCAAAGTAACAGCTTGGTTTGCAGGCATTTTCGGCATTACTCTCTTCTCATTAAGATTAATCACTTGGCTGATGATGGGAGGGGAATTCTATTGAAAAAGCATAGAGCCATTGTAGCCGTCTTGTTGTTCTTTGCTGTTTCTCTGGCAGTTCCTATGGAAATGAAGGGCGAACCAGCAACGACAGAAATGAAGCCATTGATTTATGATGAAGCGGGTCTGCTCAATCAGGAAGAGTATGATGTGTTGAACACTATGGCTAATCAATACGGAGCGGAAAGAGAAACGGACATTATTATTTATACTACTCTCAATCCCGACAATATGGATGTTATGAAAATGACTCAGGACTTTTATGATGACCATGGCCCTGGGTATGACAGATCTCATGGGAACGCGGTCATTTTAACGATGGATATGAGAAATAGAGAGGTGTACTTGGCCGGATTTTATAAGGCAGAACGGTATCTGGATGATGACAGGCTTACTAAAATACGCCATGAGATTAGCCCGGATCTGACGAACGGCAACTATGGGCTGGCATTTCAAAAGTATATTCTAAGCGCGCACAAATATCTGGCCATCCGTCCAGGGGTGAATCCAGACAGTATATTTTTTAAAGGATGGCTTCATTTGGCGGTAGCGCTGGGATTGGCGGCGTTGATCGTGGGTAAGATGGTTTCCAATTCTGGCGGTCGGGTTACGGTAAATCGGCAGACCTACGAGGATGCGAACGCTTCAGGAGTTCTGGAGCATCGAGATCAGTATCTTCACACAACGACAACGAAACGGAAGATTGAAAAGAGCAGCAGTAGCAGCAGCTCAGGTGGTGGTGGCGGAACTACCAGCGGCGGTCATTCGCATAGCGGCAGCAGAGGATCATTTTAACTGAGGATTTTGCAAAAATCCAATAAGCGACTTTCAATGAACAATATATAGATCGAAATGGTCTAGTTCGTCTATATATTGCACTTTGGAGCGACTGGAATCGAATTTTGCAAAATCCTGAACTGAAAGGATGGATACAGTATGGGATTCTTCAGAAATCAATTTGCAAATGTTGTAGAGTGGGAAGAATTTAGAGATGATATGATTTTCTGGAAGTGGAGTAATCGTGAAATTAAAAAAGGCAGTAAATTAATCATTCGCTCCGGTCAAGATGCGATTTTTGTAAATAACGGCAAAATAGAGGGTATTTTTGAGAATGAAGGGTCGTATAACATGGACTCTGACATTATTCCATTTCTATCGACATTAAAAGGGTTTAAATTTGGTTTTAACAGTGGCATGAGGGTAGAGGTCTTATTCGTTAATACGAAGGAGTTTACTGTCAAATGGGGGACGCAGAATCCAGTGCTGATCCCGACCCCCCAGCTGCCAGGCGGTATGCCGATCCGTGCCAATGGTACATTTAATTTTAAAGTGCACGATTATGTTACGCTCATCGATAAAATTGCTGGAGTGAAGGACAGTTATCTCGTTGAGGATGTGAAAATACGCATTACTTCAGTATTGGATCAGTTATTGATGAAGTGGATCAGCAGAGAAGGAAAGGACATGTTCAATCTGCAGGCGAATGCTTCTGACATTTCAAAAGGTATTCAAGAAGATCTGGATATGCAAGTGATGGACAATGGTATGACGATTACTGGCTTTCATGTGATGAGCTTCAATTATCCTCAAGAAATCCAAGATATGATTACGAAGACAGCCTCTCATGAAATGATCGGTAATCTGCAAAAGTACCAACAAGTGACGATGACGGACGGAATTGCATCGGGTAATGTAAAAGGCGGTGGTGCTGCCTCAGATATGGCGAGTATGATGATGGGGATGAATATAGCAAATGAAATGATGAAAAATTTGAACCCAAAGCCTTCGGCTGAGACTCAGCCTACACCAGCTGCCCCCTCTCCATCTGGAGACGGTAATAAGCCCAATTTTTGTCCGAATTGCGGTACAAAAAACGAAGGAGCTAACTTCTGTCCGAATTGTGGACAAAAATTGAACGGATAACCATAGCTACGACCAAGCTTCTTTATTTCGGAAAAGTTCCGACTGGGTCAAGCAATCCTGTAAGCCAAAAGGCAGTTGTCGCAGAGTATCTTCTGTGATGGCTGCTTTTTTATGTAGTTCGTTCAAGTATTTTCTTCATAAATCCGATTTATTGGATTGAAAAAGGTACTCAGGATAAGGTACTATAACTATATAGTATGCATTTATATTAACTAATTAGTTATTACATTAATAAACTATAGGTATAGGAGCAACGAAGATGACCAAATTCCAAGATCAAATCATTGCACGTTACAAGTTTGATGATGCAGAGAACGTCGGCAAAGATAGCTCAGGGCAAGGTAACGATGGGGTTGCTTCAGGCACAGTAACACCTACGATTTCCCATGCTACCGGTAGAGCAGCTTTGACGCTTGAGGGAGGCCCCAACGGTACATCGTATATCCAGCTTCCTTCCGATCTATTCAAAGATGTAAGCGATAACACCGGTGTGACGGTTACTGCTTGGGTCAACTTCGGCAGATTCACAGATATGTGGGAACGTGTCTTTGACTTTGGTAAAGCCCATACAGGGCCCTATATGTTCATGACACGGAATCTGCGCGGAACTCTTTTCACCGAGGTAGATTTGTCCGTAGACCCGGGAAGAGGTTTTGTCAGGGATGAGTGGATGCACATAGCCCTGTCTGTGATCGGCACGGAAGGCGGAACATTAAGCAGTGCGGGTCCGGTGGTATATGTCAATGGTGAGGTAGTAGCGGACGGTTCCATCAGTCAAACTTCCAGCGGCAACTATGCCAAGCTACGTAAATGGTTCGAAACGTTTACAGACTCGTCCAACTACAGCAATAATTTTATCGGTCGCTCCCAGCATGCAGTGGATGTAGACTTTGCCGGCTCCGTTTCAGACTTTCGAATTTATAAAGCAGGCCTGACGGCGGATGAAGTCATTGAGGTCATGTGCGATTCGTTGACAGATGAAGAGATCGTGAAGCTTGCCAGAGATAAATATTTGTCCTTTCCGACGACGATTGTAACCAAGGACATAACTTTGCCAACGGTTCTGATGGGCGGAAGAGTAGAAGTAACCTGGAAATCCAGCCAGCCTGGTATACTCTCTGACAATGGCCAGATTCAGGCGATTACCTCCGCACAAGGGGTTACCGTCACGGCTCTATTGACGAAGGGCTTAAGCCAGATTGAAGAGAGCTTTGAGGTATCCGTTCTTCCTGAACAGCTACCTCCGTATACGCTGACCATTCATGGAAATAAGGAAGTAGTGGATGTCAGTGAAGTGATGTACGGCTTGTTCTATGAAGATATCAATAACGCAGCAGATGGCGGGATTTATGCAGAACTCGTTCAGAATCGCTCCTTTGAATCTTTCGAGTTCGATACGTATTCCCATGCTTCCGGTGAATGCGGCTGCTCTACAGGACGGAACCGTAACCCGTTGTTCGCCTGGTCTGGTGATACGGATAAGATGACTCCACAACATAGCGGTGGATTAAATGAGTTTTTAGGCGCAAAAGACAAAGAAGTGAACTCTTATTATGTGACGGTAGCGGATGGTGCAACGATTCGGAACAAGGGCTTTTCGGATTCTAACCAAAATTGTGCCATGTCCATCCAAGAGGGTGCCAAATATGAGTTTACCATCTGGGCGAAGGCCGATTCAGAGGGCACAATCACACTGCAACTGCAAGACTCAAATGAAAAGGCTATTAGTGATTCGGTTACGATACAGGTGGAAGGCGGCAACACGTGGAAGAAGTACGGCATCGATTCCAAGCTTGTACTGACAGGCTCAGCTACGGTTCTCGGGCAGCTGGCGCTTACATTTGAAGGGGCCATTTCGGTTGATATGGTTTCTTTATTCCCACAAGATGTATGGGGCGCAGGAGAGGAAGAACAATCCCCATCGGCACATGCTAACTTCCAGGGTAATCCTAACTACCGACTGAGAAAAGATTTGGTGAACGCACTGGTTGGCATGCATCCGAAGTTTTTGCGGTTTCCAGGTGGTTGTATTTCCGAGGGTTCATTTATATGGGAAAACGTATACGATTGGAAGGAATCGATTGGGGATATCGAGCTGCGCAAGGAAAACTTTAATGTATGGGGCTATATGATGACCATGGGTCTTGGTTATATGGAATATTTCCAGTTGGCAGAAGACCTGAATGCAGCTCCGCTTCCGGTTATGGCCTGCGGCGTGCTCTGCCAAGCCCGCTCGGATTATGCTCATCCCGCTGGAGGCGCATTGAGAGAATACTATATTAAGAACTTTACGGATCTGATCGACTTTGCGATTAGTGTGGATTTTGAACATAATGAATGGGCTGCTATGCGTAAAAAAATGGGCCATGAAGCTCCGTTCGATCTGCGTTATTTGGGTGTAGGTAACGAGAACTGGGGCACAGAGTTCTTTGCCAACTTTGAAGTGTTCAAGACATCGATTGATGAGTACATGGAGAAAAACTATCCGGGTTATGAGCTACACATCATCTCCACGGTTGGCGCTCAAGCAGACGACGATACATATCAGCAGGGCTGGAAGTTCTTAAGCGGTAATATGACCGGTTCGGCTAAGGTTGCTTTTGCAGATGGTAACCAGGTGACGGAAGAAACGGTAACCTGGTATGAGAAGCAAAAGGACTATATGGACACCATTGCAGATGAGCACTATTATCGTTCTAACGAGTACCTGCTGAATAACGTGGACCGCTATAACTACTACTACAGAGCTTATAATGCGGACGGCAGTATAAATTGGAAAGCAACATCAAAGGTTTTTGTCGGGGAGTACGCCTCAACGGATAAAAATACATTGGCAGGCGCTGTAGCAGAGGCAGCGGTGATGACGGGCTTTGAAAATAATGCCGATGTCGTTCGGTTGGCTGCCTATGCACCGCTGTTTAACAAGGTGCTGACAGATGGAACCTACAGATGGACGCCAGACTGCATCTGGTTCGATGACGAAACGGTGTGGTTTACGCCGAACTACTATGTACAGCAAATGTATGCTAAATATTTGGGGAATAAAGTATTGAGCACTTCTTTCTCTACTTACAAAAACGGCAAGCCAACGGATCTCATTCCTCAGGGGGGAATTGAAATTGCAACAGGCAATGCCGAGGTTATGATTAAGCGTGTGACTGTTACTTCCAACCAGGACGGCAGTGTGCTGCTAGATCAAGACTTTACCCAGGGATTGGATTCGGCTTGGCAGGTCATTCCCGGTTCTGTGGGATCTACGGTGGAGGAAGGTAAGGGGCTTGTGCTCAAAGCTCAGGATAGCGGTCTGAATGGTCTGTACATCTTGAACGATAGCTGGGGCAATTACAAGGTAGAGGTGGTCGCTTCCCGTATTTCCGGCACGGACGGCTTTTATGTGGGTGCGGGTCTCACCGATATTTCTGCGGAGAAAAAGGACGTCGTTGAATACGCGATCGGCTATGGCGGCAAGGCTACCGGCGTGAAGGTTTACAAGCAGGGCATAGAAGGCTACACATTGGGTGACTACTCTTCCAGTACAGCGGCAGGTAACTTGAGAGCAGCTAGCTATGAAGAGTTGGCTGACAACACGGACTACACCATAACAGTGAACTACGGCGGTGAAACGGGTAGTAATCTGATTTGCTCATACACCGACGGCGAGACAAGCAGCAAGGTGCTGGACTACAAGCTGGAGGCTTACAACAGAGACGTGTTCAACTCGGTAACCCAAGATGCTGAGCATGTATACGTGAAGCTGGTGAATGCCGACAACGTGGATAAGGTAATACAGCTGAATCTACAAGATTTGAGTGTTGAGTCCATCGCTAAGCTGGTTACACTAACTGGCGATTCCTCGCTTGTTCATGTACCTAACGTGAACAAGAAGAATGATGAGAAGGTAATGCCTACCGAACAGCAGATCACGCTTCAGACGGATTCTGTCCTCTTAGACTTACCGGCCAACTCGTTAAATGTGCTGGTGCTGGATCTTAAACCTTTTCTCGCTTAAAAACAAAAAGGGGTGTCCCAAGTAGCCGGTTTATGGCTTTTGGAACACCTCTTTTTTCTATGAATAGAGTCGGAATGTTGAGTTGATTTCCCCGAAGGGCATTACTGCGTGCTTCTGTTTACCAATTCACGCGGGTTGATGCCATCGTCTATCGTTAGCGGGGTAGGGGCTCCCGTAGCGATTCGCTCCCAGGGCACCATTTTAAAGTTCTGATTCAACTTTTTGCCATTTTGAAGATTTTCGTCATCTTGTGCAACGAAGATACCATGCGGGAAATTTTTGCCTAATCCGTAGCCAAGAACATCAATACCGTCTGTGACAGATGTACCATCAACGGTAGGGCTCGCGCTAATCGTGAAGTTGCTTATATATGCATTGTCTCCTTGTCGTTCATAGATCGCATAGCTGCTGTTTCCTTGGCTGGAGGCCATGAGGTACCCTTTGCCATCTTTACCGTAATACAATGTAAGTCCCTCTATGTCATCGTGAAGTCTGCGCCCATCTGCAATATCCACACGTCGCAGCGGCTCGGTTGAAACGTCTGGCTCCGCACTATACTTCCAAATAGCGTAATCCTCTTCAGCGATGTAGATCGTACCATATTCATCATCAGCAACCATGCCTTCGGATTGCGTATTCAGCTTGAACTGGCGGACAAGCTTACCTGCAATTTTGCCGCTTCCGTCGTCAGTCAGCTCATATTGCTCAAATTCACCCTCTTTGCCCAACACGAGCGCGTAAAATTTATCTGTCTTGAGGCTATGGTATAAGCTGAATCCGTACACTTCTTTCATAGATGCTTTAATAGGTTTGCCAACCACGTTGGTCAGCTTTCCTGATGCACCGTCAATGGAAAAGATATCGATCGTGTTGTTGGTTCGATTGGTTGCCCCTGCGATATCAATTTTTTTGCCGCCCAATGTGAAACCGTAACGAAGATCCACGTTATTCATTTTTCCGACCTTCATGTTTTGCAGTTGCTTACCTTCCAGATCATAGACTAAAATCCCGCCGCCTTTATTGGTTGCTAAAATTCTACTTTTCTCCGGATCGACCGGGTTGAGCCAGATTGCAGGGTCGTCGGCTGCGTCTTCTCCATCCTCCACAGCTTCTGTTTCGGCAGAGGGGATCACCTTATAGGTGGGAACTGCGTCCTTAGGATCTGCATATTTGCTGTTCTCTGCTTCAAGCGCTGTAATAAGTTTTGTAGGAAGATATACATTTCCATTCATCATCTTAATTTCCCGGTCCGCTTTTCCGCTTAGTCCAGCTAGACGATATTGTTTCTCACCCACTGTAAAGGTCCCGACAATGCCATTTTTCAGCTTGACCAAAACAGACTGGTCATCACTGTCCCATGTAATTGTCGCCCCCATTTTATCTGCCTGTGTTCGTAGTGATGCATACCCGGATGGCTGAATGTCTGCCGCATGGGTCAGTTCTGGTGATACCAGAATCCCCGTTAACATGGCTAATAATGCTAGTTTAGTTGACTTCATATGTATGCCCCTTTTCCGAAGTGAAAATGATATAACCGACTCAGTATAAAGCGAGAATATCAAAAGGATACAATGAAAATGTAAAGAGAATGTAAAGGAGGTGTAAGCATTCAATGGACTGGTTTCCAGTATTGTTGTCTGTAATTCTTGGGAGACATTCCGAATTTTTCTTTAAAGCATTTGGAGAAATAGCTTGCTTGGGAGAATCCCGTTTCCTCCGTAATTTGTTGGACAGACCAGTCAGTTTGCAGCAAAAGACTGCGTCCTTGATCTAGGCGATAATCCATTAAATACTCAAGCGGTGTGCGCTGGAAAGCGACCTTCATGCATCTGGCGAGATAGTTCTGATGTACGTGAAAATGGGTCTCCAAATCTTTATTGGTGATTGTATTTTTGTAATTCTGTTTTAGGTATATTTCGATTTGTTCCGCCAACTTAGAGGAGCTGTCTTTATTATTCTGATCATACTCCAAACTCTGGAAAACACTCGCAAACGTCTGTTGGGCCTCCCATAGTGCCAGTTTTCTAGGTTTTAAAGTAGAGGCTAGTAAATAGTCTAATTTCGAAAATAGCTCATGTGGATTCACCACTTTTTGAATTTTGGGCAAATGAATGGTCGTATGTTCTGAATGAAAGTGCAGCTCGGGAATGGGGGTGCTGGGTATAATAGGATTGGGCGAGGATTGTGCGCACCACATGCTATTGGTTTGAAAATGGAACCAGTAAAAGGAGGTTTGTTCTGTACATGCCTCAATGGGAAAATGATGTTTATCCGGTTCAAGAATGAGAGCGTAATTTTTAGTTACCTTCCACACTTCGTCCTCTTCACCAATGTGCAGCAATCCTTCTTTAATGATTATTACGTCAAAATAACCCAGATTATACCTATTCGGATGCCAATCCCCTTTTTGATATGTAGTAAAATTCCCCTCAATGAAATAAGGCAGCGGAGGGACAAGGAAGGATAGAAAGTCTGTTTTGCTCATGGAAGCCAGCTCCTTTGTGTGTGAAATCGTATAAGTTTTAGTTAAAGATCGCGATTTTTTTTATAAATTCAGGTTGATAAAATAAGGACTGTAGCAAGGGGAGCTCAGGCTAGCTTGTACGATATTATCATTACTTTATCCTTATTTTCTCAAAAATGAAAGCGTTCTATTTCCAGGAAGGGATGTTTACCCAATGAAAACGGCAAAGCCAGTTAAGCATGTCATCGTTGACGATTTATTTTGGAAAAAGTATAAGCAGGTTGTGGCGGAAGAGGTTATTCCTTATCAGTGGAAAGCATTAAATGATGAATTACCAGATACAGAACCCAGTCATGCGATTGAAAACTTTAGGATTGCAGCCGGGGAATCCAGTGGGGAGTATTATGGAACCGTTTTCCAGGACAGTGACCTTGCCAAATGGCTGGAGACGGTTGCCTTTAGCTTAAGGGATCATCCGAATCCTGCGCTTGAAGAGCGGGCTGATGAAGTGATTGAATTGTTGGGAAGAGCTCAAGCTGAGGATGGGTATCTAAATACGTACTATCTGCTTAAGGAACCCAACAATCGCTGGACCAATTTAAGAGACAATCATGAGCTGTATTGTGCAGGACATTTTATAGAAGCGGCTGTTGCTTATTATGAAACGACGGGCAAAACGAAGTTTCTTCACATTATGGAGAAATACGTAGACCTGATTCAGCAGGTTTTTGGTACGGAAGAAGGTAAACGGAAAGGCTATCCGGGACATGAAGAAATTGAGTTGGCCTTGATCAAATTATACGACGTAACTGCAAAGGATCAATATCTCAAATTAGCGCAATATTTTATTGAACAGCGGGGACAGCATCCTATTTACTTTGCAGAGGAACAAGAACAGAGAAAACATATTCAAACAGAGCCCACCTGGAATGATGATAACAATATTAATTTTGGCTTAGGCTTCGAATACCAGCAAGCACACCAACCTGTGCGGGAACAAAAAGAGGCAGTCGGCCATGCGGTAAGAGCGGTGTATCTGTATATTGCGATGGCGGACTTGGCCGCGAAAACAGGGGATGCTTCCCTGTTACAAGCCTGTGAAACGCTGTGGGATGATGTAACGAATCATAAAATGTACATCACCGCAGGGATCGGTTCTACTGTAAACGCAGAAGCATTTACTTGCCATCACGATCTTCCCAATGACAGCATGTACTGTGAGACTTGCGCCTCTGTAGGGCTGGCCTTTTGGGCCAATCGTATGCTGCGCTTAGCGCCGAACCGGAAATATGCCGATGTTTTGGAGCGTGCGCTATACAACGGAACGATTAGTGGGATGGACTTGGATGGGAAACGGTTTTTCTACGTGAATCCGCTGGAGGTTAACCCTTTTCAAAAATCCAGAAAAGATCAAGAGCATGTAAAAACAGAACGACAAAAATGGTTTTTCTGTGCCTGCTGTCCGCCCAATTTGGCACGAATGATTGCATCGGTTGAGGACAATATGTATACCCAAACGGATGATACGTTGTATACGCATCTGTACATTGCCAGCAAGGTGAACATGACTTTATCTGGTCATGAGGTTGAAATTACACAAACTCATCATTATCCATGGGATGCGGATCTAACCTTTTCGATCCACGTAGCAGAGCCGACTTCCTTCAAATGGGCACTACGGATTCCTGGGTGGTGCAAGCAGGCAGAGGTAAAGGTGAATGGGGAAACCATATCATTAGACCGTCTGGAAAAAGGCTATATCGAGATTCAGCGCACTTGGAAGGACGGAGATGTGGTAACTCTGCATTTGGCTATGCCGGTTGAGCGCATTCGGAGCAATCCGCTGGTCTCCATGAACCAGCAGCAAATTGCTCTCCAACGAGGACCAGTCGTGTTTTGCCTGGAAGAAGTGGATAATGGAGCGAATTTGGCAGGATTAAGATTGACAAAGGATAGCCTCATTACGGAAGAGTTCAGCGAAAACCTGCTGGGTGGCATTGTAAAGCTGACCATAGAGGGATACCGGGTAAAAAATTCGAATGCATTATATAGCTCGGAGCCTCCTGAATTTGTTCCTCAACAAATTACCGCCATTCCTTACTACGCCTGGTGCAATCGGGCTAAAGGGGAAATGCGTGTATGGGTTTATGAATCATAATTCATTCGCATGGGGAGAGGAAAGATCATGAGTACGAGAATTGTGAATACGGAACCACCGGAAAAGGCAGCCAGTACCGTTCCTTTTCATCGTAAAATCAGCTATTCATTAACGGATACAGCAGGCAATCTACTATATTGTGTTATTTCCAGTTATCTATTATATTTTTATACAGATGTATTCGGACTTTCTATCGGGATTGCCGGGACATTACTATTTATCACCCGTTTTATCGATGCCATTGATGCCCCGATTTGGGGCATCCTGATTGACCGAACCAATTCAAAATACGGCCAGAGCAGACCCTATTTTCTATGGTTAGCGATCCCGTTCGCTGTGTTCATGGTCCTTACGTTTACGACACCCAATTGGAGTGAGTCGGGCAAAATTGCATATGCCGCCATTACGTATATTATAGCCGGCATCCTGTACACAGGGATCAGTACGCCGATTACGTCTATTTTGCCTAATCTGAGCACCAACTCTAATGAACGCGTAGTCTTGAACTCCTTCCGCATGGTCGGGGGGAACGTAGGTTTCTTCATTGCCACGACGTTTACATTACCTTTGGTCGCTTTCTTTGGACAGGGGAATGATCAAAAAGGATTTTCCTTAACGCTCGTTTTATTTGGAATCATGGCGATTATTATGTTTTTCATAGCGTTTGCCGATTTGCGAGAAAATGCAGCAGTGAAAACGAAATCTGTTCCCATTGCTAAAAGCTTTACAGCCATCAAACGAAACTGGCCCTGGATGCTCGTTGTAGCTGCCAACTTGTGTTACTGGATTGGTTTGAATATTCGTTCAGCAACTTTAATCTTTTATCTGCAATACAATCTGGACAGTAAGGACTTAGTGCCTTTAATCAATGGACTGACCTCCTTGCAGTTGATCTCGATGGTTCTGATTCCGTTTTTTGCCAGAAAATTAAGTAAAAATGCAATTATGATTATCGGATTGATATTAGCTGCGCTGGGGCAAGTCGTGATTTTAATGGGCAGTACAGACTTAACCCTCATTATTATCGGCTGGATTATTGGTGCGTTAGGATCAGGCTTTGCATGTTCTATGCCGTTTGCGATGTTGTCAGATACAGTCGATTATGGGGAATGGAAAAATGGTATTCGGGCAAGTGGTTTCCTGACCTCGATTGGAAGCGCATTCTGTATTAAAGCGGGTAGCGGAATCGGCGGATTATTGCCAGCATGGATCATGGGCAGCACCGGTTATATCGCTGGGCAAGTTCAAACTCCTACGGCGTTGTCTGGCATTCAGTTTAGCTTTATCTGGCTGCCGTTTATCGTCTTCTTGATCGGAATCATTCCTATGTTTTTTTATAAAAAGTTCGAAAAGAATGAAGCTTCTATTCAACAAGATTTAATTGCGAGAAGATCATAGACATTCTCTTAACAAGGTTTTAATGACATATTAAAACATTATAATGCTGCTCCAAAACCTGTTCACTGAGCTGAGCAGGTTTTTCTGTTATTTTATATTCAAATGTGAGCAAGACCATTGACAGGATTTTCTTTTGGAGTAATACTTCTATGTAGAGAAAAGTGTACAGAATCAAGAACTAGACATATCTAGCCTTGCAACTTTATACATTTTTTCGCCATGAAGGCTCTTCTGTTGAAGGGTTTTTTTTCAATTTGAGAAAAAGAATGTGATGATATGAGTCAACTGAGTGTAAGGATGAGAACACATGGCTTTCTGAATAAGCATTTTTCAGGAGAGTCTATTGATTATCGACAGATTATTGCGCTGTTTATCCCGCTTCTGATTGATCAGGCTTTTATCGTGGGTCTTAATTTGGTGAACACGGCAATGATTAGCTCGTCAGGAATGGCGGCAGTCAGTGCTGTAAATATGATCGATTCTTTGAATATTTTTCTGATTAATGTGTTTGTTGCAGTGTCTACCGGGGGAACGGTTGTCGTGGCACAGTATAAGGGGAGCGGTAACGACCTCATGGTCTCTAAAGCCGCATCCGGCACCATTTCCTCCGTTTCCTTGTTGGCCTTATGTATCAGTTTGTTTATGATCGTGTTGTACAATCCGATTTTAAGTGTTCTGTTTGGTTCCGCTTCGCCTGATGTATTAGCTAACGGTAAGGTATATCTGCTGGGAAGCTGCATGTCTTTTGTAGGGATTGCAATCGTTGAGGCAGTGTGTGGGGCGCTGAGGGGAATTGGGAAGACGAGGGCATCGCTGGCTCTTTCGCTCATCATGAACCTCTCGTACGTGCTCCTCAATGTGGTATTCATTAATGTATTAGATATGGGTGTGCTGGGCATGACGATTGCCGTCAATGTGTCCAGATATGCAGGGGCAGTGTGCGCATTGATCTATTTGGTCAGGGTAGATGATGACTTGCGTGTTCAGCTTAGAGATATGCTTTATTTTAATCTGGCTATGCTTAAAAAGATTTTGTTTATCGGGCTTCCCTTTGCAGCGGAGCAGATGTTTTTTAATGGGGGGAAAATTTTAACCCAAATTTTTATTGTGAGTCTGGGGACCAATGCGTTGGCGACGAATGCCATTTGCTCATCCCTAGCTAACGTGTTCCAAATCCCTGCGAATGCTTTGGCTCTTACGATTGTAACCGTAGTCGGTCAATGTATGGGACGTCGAAATGTCGAGGATGCTCGCAAGTTTACCAAATCGTTTATCTGGCTGTCGTCTTGTTCGTTTATTGTAATGGGATTAATCCTGATGCCTTTGTTTGAGCCGATGGTGGGGCTGTTTCATCCACCTGCCGAAATCGTAGATGACATTTTTGTTGTCATACTGATTAATACGTTGGCCCAGATTCCGCTCTGGTCCATTGCCTTTATTACACCCTCTGCGCTAAGGGCAGCAGGTGATTCAAAATTTACGTCCCTCACCTCAATGCTGTCCATGTGGTTGTGCCGAGTGGTGCTCGGGTACATTTTGGGCATTGTGTTCAACCTGGGGATTGTTGGTGTCTGGTTGGCTATGGATATTGAATGGGGCGTGCGGGGACTCGTTTTCCTTTGGCGCTTCCGCGGCAACAAATGGGTCCAGCATCGTTTAATCGACTGAATAGGTCCGCTACCATAAAATTGACTTCTGGATGAAGGCATTTTACGGTAGTGGATTTTTTTCTATTCCTATACTTCGTTCAGACTCCTTACTCTATCCTGATCCCTATATTGCCTAGCTGCGCTCCCTGCTGCATACGGTGGAAGGCTTGTGCTGTGTCTTGTAAAGGAAATACGCTATCTATAATCGGATGGAGTGCATGGCGCTCCATGAACTGAAGCATAGCTGCGAATTCCTCGCCACTGCCCATAGAGGTGCCGATGATGCTGATTTGAGGGAAAAATATAGACCGCAGCGGAATCTCTATTCGGTCTCCTGAGCTTGCGCCAAATGTAACAATCCGACCGTTCGGCTTGAGGATATCCAAATATTTATCGAACGTAGCAGGACCGATACTATCAAGAACCAGATCCACGGTGTCCCCGCTCATACTTTCTTTCCATTCGCTATGGCTGTCGAATGCATGATTAGCGCCATGAGCGAGGGCAGCCTGCCTTTTTGCTTCGCTGCGTGACGTGACGGTGACCCGTGCGCCTTCCGCTAAAGCCATAAGCATGGCATACGTGGCTACACCACCGCCAATACCGGGAATAAGGACGTGCTCACCCTCCTGCAATTGGCCTCTTGTGAAGAGCGCGCGATAAGCGGTCAAAGCAGACAAAGGCAGTACCCCTGCTTCTTCCCATGAAAGGTATGCTGGCTTGCTGACCGCATTTTGGACGGGGATGATAACCGATTCAGCGAATGTCCCGTCTGAAGGTCCGCCCAGAATGGCTGGAACCAAGGGAACATGATGCGTATTCTCCCATCCGATACATGGATTGATAATTACATCGGTGCCTACCAGCGAGGTTGGGCCACCAACACCCACAGCCTCAATCACGCCTGCTCCATCCGACCCCAGAATGAGTGGAGCATCGTTGGCTGTTCGATCCGCCATGAGGAACAGATCCCGATGATTCAAGCCTGCAGCTTTAATTCTTACCCTCACTTCGTTGTGCCCCGGCTGTCTGTCCGTAATGTCTGTATATGTCAGGCCATCAGGGCCGCTTTTGCTGGCATGGATTACAGCTTTCATTTTAAAACCTCCCGTAGTTCGAGTTTAGATGCAATTGCATGTACATTGAATTGTACAGAGCGGCAAGCGTCCGGTAAAATGAACAAAATCGAATGTGAGTATCATAAATGATCATACCAAGCAGGTGACGTATACATGGAAAGCAGTGATTTGAAGATTTTTCAGGCTGTCGCTCGCGAGGGCAGTATCACGAAGGCTGCGCAAGTTTTGAATTATGTACAGTCCAATGTGACCTCGCGGATTCAGCAGCTTGAGGCACAACTGAACGTACCGCTATTTCGTCGATCTAATCGGGGAATGACGTTAACGCCGGCAGGAGAGAACCTGCTGAAATACGCGGATACCATACTGACCTTGCTCGACGAGGCTGTAAAGTCCACTCAATATTCGGACCAGCCTGCGGGACCTTTGCGACTGGGCTCGATTGAGACGGCGGCGGTTACCCATCTGACTTCTTTATTGACGGAATATCATTCACAGTATCCTGATGTCCATCTATCGCTTATGACAGGCAGCACACATGATCTCGTACAAAAGGTATTGAATTACGAATTAGATGGAGCGTTCGTCTATGGCCCCGTCGATGATCCGCATATAGAGCATGTTGCAGCTTTTGAAGAGGAGTTGGTGCTCATCTCGGAACCAGGGAAAAAGGACATGGACGAGCTGCTTGCCAAGCCTATGCTGTTTTTCGACGTAGGGTGCACGCATCGTACAAGAGCGGAAAGCTTTCTGAGCGAAGCAGGTGTGGCTGCGTATCAGGTTATGGAGTTTGGGACATTGGAAGTCATTTTGGGTGGTGTAGCCTCTGGCCTGGGAGTGTCCATGCTGCCACAATCGTCGATTGCAAAGGCAGAGGAGGCGGGAAGTATTGCTTCGCATCGTTTACCTGAAAAATATCGCAAATTAGAGGTGTGGTTTGTTTATCGGCGGGATTCGGTTTACTCCAGTGCACTGTCAGGCTTGCTCCGCTGGATGAAAAAGGATGTTATACTTAACTGTGATTAAATTGACATCAGGGGTGTATCATTTGGAAGAACAAGATGTAACGAACAATCCATCTACAGTAGCTCCGGGACCATATGCGACGAATGGCAACTACCATCGACGAGAACCGGATAAGATGGCGGCATTATCAGAAACATACGGAGCCTCTATCTTCTTCAGAAGATGGGCGGCCTGGATGATTGACTTCATTCTTATCGTCTTCGGGTATGGAGGGCTGGTTTATTTTACAGCGAAAAAAGTATCTGAAGCGGAAACCCCAAATATGGGCATGGTAGTGATACTCTTTCTGATTGGCTCCTTCTGCTATTATCTGTTATTGGAAGGACTTACGGGCTATACGCTGGGTAAGTTTGTACTTCGCATTCAGGTCGTAAATGGAGAAGGAAGGCCGCCAGGCATGGTTAAATCCTTGATCCGTACCCTTATACATTTGGTGGATACGAATCCGCTGCTTTTCTTCGGGCTGCCCGCTGGTATATGTGTGCTGGTGACACCTCGGAAACAACGGATTGGAGATATGGCT
Source organism: Paenibacillus sp. 203 (assembly GCF_037027525.1). Classification (NCBI taxonomy): domain Bacteria; kingdom Bacillati; phylum Bacillota; class Bacilli; order Caryophanales; family Paenibacillaceae; genus Paenibacillus; species Paenibacillus sp. 203. Next base: position 8,262 of record NZ_JAXCHD010000018.1, on the reverse strand, counting down.
GCGAATACATATGTGGTTAAGGTACGGGATTTGGGAAAGGTGGGCAGAAAGAAAACCGGGATTATTGCAGGAGCAATCATCCTGACGACGATCATTTCAATTGTCTATGCTGTATCTTTAATTTCTACGCTCATTACGCAAATCATGAAGCCTGAGGTATTTACCAGTAAGGATAGCCAGTTTGCGGTTACGGCTCCCTGGAATTGGTCACGAGATAATATGATTAATGAGGATGCGGACATCTCCATTAAAAATGAATTTACCGAAAGATATCTGATTGTATTGTCTGAACCGAAAAGCGATTTTGACAGCAGTATGACTCTTCAAGAATATAAAGGAATCATTGAGGATCATTTGGTGTCAGGAATTACGGACCCTGAATTGGGGACCGCTTCAGATATGGTGGTGAACGGATATCCTGCCATTGAGTTTACCCTAAAAGGAGAAATAGATGGGAATCTGGCCATGTATAACGTGACCACGATTGAAACACCTTCGCATTATCATCAAGTGCTTGCTTGGACCTACGCCTCGCGATACAGCAGGGCACAGCAAGAGCTACGCAAGATTAGAGACAGTTTCCGTGAAATGAACATGCTGTGAAGTGTACATGAAGCAATAACGATGATTCGAAGGTATAAGGCGGTAAGCGGAACAAGCAGACAGCTTATAGGAGCGTCTGCTTGTTGTTTTATAAACTTCCTTTAAAAAAACGAACATCAAAACGGAGTAGGCGGAATAGTAGATTTATATAGATAATTTGATCATACAATAGAATGTCTGATTATCCGCAATCCGGCCACTTTCGCCACCTTACCTTGTGGATGGGCTTTGAATTGAATCGTCACTTCATTCTTGTGGTTCGTCAAAGATAGAGGAAGCTCATAGGCGAATGTTTCGAATTTATTCATTTCCTCAGACTCCAGCTTGCCTTCCCCTAAAATCTGACCATCCGCAGTGATGTCAAAGTCACTATGAGGACGGCTCAAGTCCTTCAAATAAGTAACCGCCAATTGGACAGGCTCATCCGGAAGCACCTTCATGACAAAAGAGAACCAGCCCCCTGGCCAGGTATCGCGATATTTGCGGTTATAGATGGACCCCAGACCTACATGCTCGCCAGTAAAGGCATGATCCCGTTCAGGCTGCATTTCGGCAGGCTGCACAACGTCCACTGTAAGTCGTTCCAGCTCTAGCTGATACGCTAACGCGGTACGATATTCTGCCTCGGTTGCTGCCCATTCCTCCTGGGAAAAGAGATCCCAATAGACGGTATATGAACGATCATACATCTGATAAAACGGACGAAGCTTCAAGTCTCCGATATAGCCTAAGTCGGTCATATGGAACGTATTAGGCTCGTTCCCGTCAGCAATCAGCTTCGTTGTCAGGGAATCGGCCGATCCGATCAGAACAGACGCAAGCAGACGTTCCTCATTGGACTCCTGTTCAACAGGGCCAAGGTCTCCAGCCAGTACAAGCGGGCCGTACATAAATGCAATTCGGCGCGGATTGTCTGGCATTTCCTCGACTCTCACGGTCATAGGAATGTCGTACTTGATCGTATCCCCATTATTCCATTCCCGTTCCATTACAACGTAGCTGGTAGGACAGACCTTTGTGACGTATTCTTCTCCGTTGATTTTAATTATCATCCCTTGCTCCGCCCAATGCGGGCATCTTAGCTTGATCGCGAAGGATTTGGGCTCCTCGCTGATGACGCGTAGCGTTCCCCGTCCATTTTGCGGAAAGAGAGTGTCTTGTTTGAGCTGTACGCCCATCTCGTCCCATGTCACGGTAGAAGGGACATATTGATTGACATAGATCGTTTCTGGCGTGTGAAAATAAATCGCAGTGCCGTACATGGAGTGACTTTCCATACCGGACCCGACACAGCATGTAAAATCCTCATATTGAGAATTAAAGGACTTGTGTCCGCCCATTTCCAGCGATACAAAATAGCACACACGTCCATCTACAGGCTGCTGTGAAGCCAGGATATGATTGAACATCGCTCGTTCATAGTAGTCGGCATAGGCTGCATAGGCGTCCCACTCGAACATATGTCTTGTTAATTTCAGCATATTGTAGGTGTTGCAGGTTTCACAGGTACCTTCGCCCAAACGGTCATTCAGCTTGCCAGGTTCACCAAAATGTTCATTATAGCTATTGCCGCCGATCACGTAGGAATGCTTGTGAACAACCCGATCCCAGAAAAAGCGAGACAGGTCTGCATATTGCGGTTTGCCCGTCATTTCAAATTGCCGTGCAGCGCCAATGATTTTGGGAATTTGCGTATTGGCATGTCGCCCTGCCAAGGTATCTTGGCTATCCGCGAGATCATTGAGCACCTCTCCGTGATAAAAGCGTTCCGCCAGACTCAAAAAGCGTTCTTCTCCCGAATGTTCCGCCAGATCCGTTAGAACCTCATTCATACCGCCAAATTCGCAATGCAGCACCTGCTGCACCTGATCATCGTCCAGTCCTTGAAGTACATCCTCTAGCCAGTTGCCGAGTTTGATTTCTATAGAGAGGGCCTTGGGATGATGCGCCAGCAGATGGGCATCACGCAAGCCCGCAAAAAGTTTGTGCATGGTATATAGCGGCACCCAGCCACCGTTCAGATCAAAGCCCTGGGAGCGGATATCTCCAGCTTTTACTTCCTCAAAAATCTCTTTCCCACGTGGAATGCCGGAAATGTATCCGTTTCCATGACTGTTTTGGCATATTTCCAGTTCGTCGACTACATAGTTCACGCGTTCCAACAGTCTTTCGTCGCCTGTGGAGGCAAACATCAGCGCACAGCCGGACAGGTAGTGACCGAGTGTATGTCCGCTGATGCCACGCGCTTCCCAGCCTTCATAGTGAGCCGCTTTGGGCTCCAATCCCGCATATTCACGAAAGCGCGATAATAAACGATCGGGTTCCAAGCTCAGCAGGTAGGCCATATTCAGTTCCATCGCATGTAAAAGTGGGCCGGAATCAATTCCTACTTTATGCAAGTCAAAAGCTTTAGCTTTCAAAATCATCGCTCCTTAGCTAAGATGAAAGTGTATATTTCTCCACTACATTAGCATTGGAATCGCGGTATGTCAGTAGCTTAACCATACAATGGGTGGACAAATCCGAACATGAATCTAAAGAGGCGATAACATGACCTATCTAAAAGTAAATGTAGATGCTCCGATCCAACTGATCTCGGCAGGCGAGTTTGTTTCCGAGGTGCCTTGGAAGCATATGAGTCGCTCCATTGATAATTTTGAGCTGATCCTGGGTGTCCAAGAGACGGTATTTATACGGGAGGAACGGGAAGATTTTGAAGTAGGCGAGGGAGATATTCTATTGCTTTACCCCGGTCGTACGCACAAAGGATACCGGGAATCGTTGCCGGGCGTGAAATTTTATTGGTTTCATTTCGATGTTCCCACGACCCCGAATGTACTATCTAATGAGGAAATGAAGCAGGAAACAAGTGCTTTGGATGGGCTTTTGCAGCGTCACGGTGTGATACGTGATATCTATTTACCGCAAAGTGTACAGGCAGATAACGGGGATCGGATTCATATTATCGTCAATCAGATTTTACATGTAGCCAACTCACATTATCTTACGTATCACAGTGCCAATTATTTGTTCACCTCGCTGCTGATCGAGATATCAGAACTGGCGCTTAGCCGCTTGCTTTCCAATCCTGCTCATTCACAGGGGAGTGTGAGTTTTAACAAAATTATTGAGTGGACCCGTATTCATGCTGAAGAACCGTTGACCGTGACGGATTTAGCACGAAAATTCAATTACAACAAGGATTATATCTCTCGTTTGTTCAAGCAAAATACAGGCATGCGCCCCTTGGAGTTCATACACAGTATTCGTATTAACAAAGCCAAAGAGTTGATTTCCCGTACAGATATGAGCATTAAACAGGTTGCCGAAGAGGCAGGATATAGCGATGAGAAGTATTTTATGCGTTTGTTCAAAAAGAGAGCCCATATGACTCCTTCTCAATACCGGAATGCCTATCACAAAACATTTATGAACAATGTCTAGTGCATTTCCGCTAAAAGTTGGGTGTACCGTCCATAGGGAGCAACTGGTGCAGCATTTGGTCAATTGACGGAATCACTTGGTGGCAAGTGAAAATGTAGCACAGGGTAGAGTTATTTTGTTCGATGTCTGTATAATGATTTGTCCGCTCTTGTGATCTACTTTAATCTGAACTGTATCTCCTTGGCTCAGTCCGAGCTGCTTAATGGCTTCTGTCATAGTAATTCCTAAGCTATTTCTTAGAAATAGCTTGTCAGGCTGTAATTTGGTAATCTGAGGTAAGGGTTTAAATGGTTGCAGGCTATGTTATTACTTGATGAAAAAGGGGCGAGCGAGATGCTACAACCACCATTAAAGGATGAACTGACTCGAATACTGGAAGGGTATTCACTGGATGAAGAATTAAAAGAAGAGATTCATCAGGAAGCTCAAGCTGCTATACAATTTCATGTGGAGCATGAGGAAAATTATGAACAGGTTGGCAATAGTCGGATCGCCGGCTATCCAGATCTGCCACCCACAATAGAGTGGCCTTGTAATTCAGACGGGGAATATTATACATTTATTGCTCAAATTAATTTGGGCGAGCTACCTTTTTCACCATTTGAGGGATTGCCTCATCAGGGCATACTTTACTTTTTTCTTGGGCTGGACGAGCCCGCCTATGATATTGACCATAAAATCTTTTACTATAACGGTGACAGCAGCGTTTTGCAGAAAACATTACCGCCCGCTGGGCGCGTAGAGGTGTTGGCGGAGCAACGGGATTTCACCGCGTATGCAATTTCTTTTCATCCGATCCTGACGCTACCATCGGAGGGTGAGCTAGGAGATATTCTTGTAGATCAGTACGAAGAGCTTTATGAGCTTTTATATGAACATAGCGACACGGTGTGGGGGCAGCATCAATCTTTTGCCGGGAATACCCGGCGGGATGCTTATCTACGCCGAAACGGGCTGGAGGGTCTTCTGTTTAACTGGCATAAGAGTGAGAACCAGATTCATAAGGAAATCGAGCAAGCTATGCATAGGGGAAATACCGATTATGCGGAGCATTTACGGTCCGAAGTGCTGCCTCAGCTGCAAGAATATCAGACGAATCGGGAAAAGCACGATCAGGCTTCGGAAAATTGGCATGTTCTGCTCTCGGTATCTTCTTTGGACGAGGTCGGCATGTGCTGGTGGGACGCGGGGTATTTGGAGTTTTTTATAGATCAAAGGGACTTGAAGAACCTTGATTTCACGCGAACGTATGTCAATCTTGCTACGAGCTAGCTAAAGTTCTTAAAGGGACGTTGCTTCATTAAGTTGGCAAATAGCAACAAATCACAGATTAGTTATGCCCACCAGCTCCATAAATCGTGAGAGAGCACTGGTCATGTATGAGTCACGACGCCTTATAAACACAGTGGGCACTGTTCTGTACGGTTCCGGTAATGGATGACAGTTAAGTCTTCCCTGCATCCGTGATTCAACCATAGATATTGGTAAGACGGTGACTCCTAACCCGTTTTCAACGCATTTAAGGACACCCTCTAGAGTGCCATATTCCATCACCTTCATAGGAGCATAGCCATTGTCCTCTAGCCATCGCTGCCAACGTCCCAAATAGATGCAATGCGCGAATGACGAAAGCAGTGGTTCATGTAAAATCAATTCTAATTGGAATGGTTCCGGAGAGTAGCTTGTAATCAAAACTAGAGATTCTTCGAAGACAGGGTATTCAACAATTTCCGGATGAAGAATTGGCCCATCCACAAATGCGCCGTCTACCTTATATTTGAGAATGGTACTAACCTGATCTACAGTAGGTGCCATATATAAGCTTAATTCTACTTGTGGAAATTTCTTGTGATATTGTGTAAAAATCAATGGCAATCGTGTAGAAGCAGTTGACTCCATAGCTCCAATGCGCAAAGTTCCCCGCGGGGCAGAAGAAAGCTTAACTGCCTCAATCGCTTCCTCGAAATCGTAAAGCAACTTGTTTACATGCGGCAACAGTTCACGTCCTGCAGGCGTTAAGGATACCTTCTTATGATATCGATATAACAGAGGAACGCCCAACTCTTGCTCAAGACGTTGTATTCGTGCAGTAACATTGGACTGTACATAATTCAATTTCTCAGCAGCTTTTGTAATGCTTTGTTCAATTGCTACTGCCTTAAACACCTCCAAAGATCTAATGTCCAAAACAACTCTCTCCTTTTTGCATCACAAAATGTGATTATCTATACACTATTTTTTAATTTTACGTGATGCATCGCAGTATGTAAACTTAGTGAATAAGAGGGATTTACACCAAAACCAAGTGATTGAGTACCTCGTTATCTGATAATGAGGAGGAGAATGGGGAAAAGGAGATTCTAGCCGGGGCAAAATGCAGCACACGTTACCAATAATGAGGAGGGAATCTCATGATTTCGAAGGTCAATGTACAAGATAAATTTTTGCAAATAATTGATTATTGGAATCCCAGAATAGGTGGAGAGTTGAACGATTCATACGTAAAAATGGCAAAGATCAAGGGTGAATTCATTTGGCATCACCATGATCACGAGGACGAAATGTTCTTCGTATGGAAAGGGAGACTACTAATCCGTTTGAGAGACGGTGAAATAGCTGTTAACGAAGGGGAGTTTGTTATTATACCTAAAGGGGTTGAACATCAGCCAATTGCTGAAGAAGAGGTACATTTACTATTAATCGAACCAAAAACTACTCTAAACACGGGAAATGTGGTAAATGAACGAACCGTTTCGATTCCTCAACGAATTTGATGAAACGCTAGTTGACAAATAGTCTAAACCTCCTAATAGAAGAAAAACTAGAATTAATTGCCCAAGTAGGAGGCTTTATTATGATTTTAAGCGAACTTTGGCGTCATTATGAAGCGGATAAGCGAAATTCCTAAGTTCTTGATGGAGGAAGATGTAATTCATCTGATGATCTCTTGTCAGATACTAAGAGAAAGAGCTTTACTTGAGTTTCTCTACAGCACAGGCTGACGAATTGGAGAGGTCGAACTGTATCGTCGATTTTTTTAGTATGTTAGCGGCTGATCCTCCTTTAGAGATCCGCCGCATTCAACTAAAGGGCAGGATAGTTAACAACGAACCAAGTTGGTAATATGGTATACTGAACAATAAAAAGGAGGAATTAGTATTAATTACCAATCTATTAATCTGAATGAGAAATTATCTAAGTTTAATGAACATTGGTCTCCGAAAGTCATTGGTGAAATGAATGCCTATCAATTTAAATTGGTCAAGATAGATGGGGATTTTGTATGGCACGATCATCAAGATACCGACGAGGTGTTTATCGTGCTCGAAGGGGAGATGTTCATCGATTTCCGAGATGGCCAAGTAAAGATTTCCCAAGGAGAGATGTTTATTGTACCAAGGGGTGTCGAACACAAAACTTTCGCTAACCAGGAGTGTCATATCATGTTGGTAGAGCCCAGGGGCGTAGTAAACACTGGCGAGACTGAGTCAGAATTAACAGCAGTCAATGATATTTGGATCTAATGCATTTAGCTTCAGTTCGATTACATCGTTAAAGTAACGGGACACGTTAACTAAACATTAAGGAGTAGTATGCCATTTGGCAGCTGCTCCTTTTTCATTAAACCAACGGGTAGGAGGGTTAGAATTAATGACCGATATAGGAGTGGTTATTATGAAACGTAGGGGAGTAAAAATGCCAAATAGTATGTGTTTAGGGTGTCGACTTGCAAATAAAATAATTGAAACGAACACTGTTTATGAGAACGATTACGTTACTTGCATTCTGGATATCGCACCATTAAATGAGGGCATGTTCTCATACTTCCTAAAAAACATTACCACGGAGTCGATGACTTGGACGAAATTACTATGATTCTGATAGTTTTGCTTGGGTGGAACCCTCCGACACCACGAATGCAAAGGGGCGTTTAAACGAAACCAGAGGAAAGTTGGTGAAATGAATAAACTAGCTGTAATTGCGCTATCGGGAGATGTTAGTTCAATAGAACAACGACAATCTAGGACTTTATTTTCTGCTGACAGTATGATTGAAATGATAAAATGCAAAAGCCCTTCCGGCTTTCCAGGGACTGACCCCCGTTTGTGAGACAGGGATCAAAACACCTTTCAAGTTTAAGCAGCCAGTCGCCTGTAATCTACCGGCGACTGGTTATTTAGTTTCGTTTGAATCCGAATTGAGTTATAGTAGGTG
>NZ_JAXCHD010000017.1:0-88674 GCF_037027525.1 Paenibacillus sp. 203 | reverse complement strand
TCACCTACTATAACTCAATTCGGATTCAAACGAAACTAAATAACCAGTCGCCGGTAGATTACAGGCGACTGGCTGCTTAAACTTGAAAGGTGTTTTGATCCCTGTCTCACAAACGGGGGTCAGTCCCTTATGGCTTTGAAGGAGCTTTTTTTGTGTGAGAAAAACTCAGTTAGAAGTTTCACCAGAATTGGAATTCTGTAGGATATGCATAAATAGCAACGACAGCAGGGAATAACAATTTCAGAAAGGAGGTTTTGACCTTGCAAAAATTAGGAGTTCACGAAAAATTGGAATTACATGAGCTACTTACGTTTAAAACAACTTGCCTGACAAAAGCCCAAACCATGATTCCTTTAGTATCAGACACAAATTTAAAAAACATTTTGCAGCAGGATGTAAACGGTGGTACACAAGATATTCAACAACTTAAAAATCTGCTCGTGTAATTTAAAGGAGGATTAACGTGAATTCTATTGTTCAGAACATGACTGGAATGGGCGGAATGACGGATCAGGTGATCGCTTCTGACCTGTTGATTTCGGCTAAAAGTGGAATTAAAAGCTATGCAATTGCCCTGACAGAGTCAACCAGCTCGGAAGTTCGCAATGTTCTTTGCGACCAATTGAGCAAAGCTGTTAATCTTCATGAACAAATTTTTAATTATATGAAGAACAATGGCTACTATAATGCTTATGATCCAGAGCAGCAAATACAAATGGATATTCAAAATGCGGACAAGGCACTTTCTATGTCTAAATTTTGATAATTAATCATTAACGCAACAAAAGATCTATTTAGTCCCAAATGAAGTCTCTGGTTTTATGTAGAAAAAGCATCAGCAAACCTTAAACGAGTTTGCTGGTGCTTTTTTATTACATAAATAGTCACACTTCTAATCCAGAAATCACAAATAACGAAATGAATTGCTGTCCACATGAAATATGGTGAAGAAGGCAATCATAATATCGGAGAACTAGGTCTCAATATCAGGAATAGGGTGATTTTCATTATGGGCAAGTCTTCAGCTGTTAAGCAAAAAGATCAAAAACTAAAATGGTGGCAATTAAGCTTATTAGGAGTTGCAGGTACCATTGGTACAGGATATTTCCTCGGGTCTGGCTTAGCGATCTCCATAGGTGGTCCAGCAGTGCTAATTGCATACTTTTTTGCAGCAGTGGGAACATATGTGGTGTTTGATGCCCTTTCGCGCATGACGGCAGATCATCCTGAACAGGGTTCTTTCCGTTCCTATGCCCAAAAAGCATTTGGAAGTTGGGCAGGATTCGGCAGTGGATGGGTGTATTGGTTCTCAGAATTGCTTATCAATGGGAGTCAACTAACCGCGCTATCTATATTCTCACGCTTTTGGTTTCCTCAGGTACCGATGTGGATATTTGCAGCAGGCTTCGGGATTTTAGGGCTTGTGATTGTTTTTTTTGGCAATAAGGGTTTTGATCGAGTTGAAAATGTACTGGCCATCATTAAGATGGCAGCTATTGTTATGTTTCTGGTCTTGGCCGTTGCTCTTTTGGCAGGCTGGATTGGAGGAGGAAAATATAATCCGAAGTTCCCCATCAGTTACAAAGAATTTTTTCCGACTGGGGGCATAGGATTGTGGTCATCTTTCATTTTTGCCTTTTATGCATACGGAGGTATTGAAGTGCTCGGAATTATGTCTAATCGGCTTCAAAAACCGGAGGATGCACCTAAAGCAGGCAAGGTAATGCTGATTACACTGGTTGCTGTGTATGTGCTTTCGATTGGTCTGGCTGTGTCTATGGTGCCATTAAGTGCCTTTAACCCGAAAGAAAGTCCTTTTGTGCTTGCGCTTAGCAGTGATCACCTGGTTTTTGTGCCTCATTTATTTAATGGAGTGCTTATTATTGCAGGGTTCTCCACAATGACAGCATCCCTATACGCAGAGACATCTATGATGCTTACGCTTGCACAGGAAGGAGATGCGCCCAAATTATTTTCACGGAAGTGGAAGGGCAAATATCCTCTTTTTGCACTTAGTTTGATCTCCGTTGGATTAATATCAGCCATCGTAATGTCGTTGCTGCTACCGGGAAAAGTATATGAATATATCACTACAGCAGCGGGTTTAATGCTGTTGTATAATTGGTGCTTTATTTTGCTGTCTTCAGGTAAGCTACTGGAATCGAGCAGATCAAACAATATTAAACGTTGGATTGGATTATTGTTGATAGCTATGGCTGTGGTCGGATCATTTTTTCATAAACTTAGCCGCCCGGGAGTGTACATCAGCTTACTGCTTGTCTTGTTAATTGCAATATGTGACCTCATTGTACAATGGGTTCGCCGAAAGCACGGCAAGGAATCTCGTTAACGTTGTCAGTGAGTTAAGCGTTAGCGTAAAAAAAGTAATTGAAATGCTTGTACGCCAAAATAAAAGCCAAAACCGATAAGAGATAATCCGGACATCCAAGAGATGGTTTTAAGCAATCCGGTTTTTAAGAACCGCCGGAAAATACTTGAAGCGGCTGCCATGGTCACATCCCAGAGTAACACGCCTAATACAATCGCTCCGCTATAGATCATTAGCTGTTGTACTGGATATGTATTAGCGACGTTTGCGAGTATGGATCCGTAAATGCCAAGCCAAAAAAGGATGGAGAGAGGATTAAATAATGACATTAAAAAACCGGACATAAATGAGTTACTTAATGTATTACCATTTCCCCTTAATTCGGATTCTGAAATCACACCTGCATTTTTGATGCTTTCAATACCTGTATACACAAGTACGAAAAAACCAAACAGCCATAAAAAGGCTTTGACAAACGGAGCATTAAGAAGGTGAATCATTCCCAAATAAACAAGCAGCATATAGATAATGTCTGCGGTTATTGCACCAAGCCCAATAAACCAGGCGTGCCAAAAACCATTCTTGATACCTCGATCCAACTGTGCGGCATTAATCGGTCCAATAGGGGCCGAAAGTGACAGACCAAGAAAAATATAACTGATAAAAGTATTAATGGTGACTCCCTCCTTGTTTTTTATTGGATGTTATGTATTTTGTCTATTTAAGTTTATTCGGACAAACCCATTTATAAGACCATATTTTTTGTGCGTATATTGTAGGAGTAGCCTCGTTATTGCCAACCAACCTATCAATGAATTAAATCTAAAAAAGGAGCTCTAATTCCGTTCACACAAGGATTAGAGCTTTTTTAATGACAGGTTATAAAAAAAGTTTATTTGATCGAATAATTGGGGTTGACACCTTTATTGAAAGCGCTTATATTTATCTCGTGAACAATACGTTATATAACGTTATATAAAAAGGAGAGATAAAAATGAATGTACAACAGACGGTTCAGACGATTTATGAACAAGCAAGCGGAGAGATTTCTGAGGTGTATTTAGTAGCCTGCGGGGGCTCATTAGTCGATATGTATCCCTCAAAATATTTTTTGGATAGTGAAGCAAAGAAGCTGGTAGCAGGGATGTATACGGCGAATGAGTTTGTGCACGCACTGCCAAAACGATTAGGTAAAAACGCTGTAGTCATCGTGTGTTCCCATGGAGGAAACACGCCGGAATCGGTTGCAGCTGCTAAATCAGCCAAAGAGAAAGGCGCTTACACCATCGGCTTAACCCACAATAGTGAAGCGACACTGCTCAATTATTCTGATTATTCATTCCTCTACGAGTGGGGAGATGAGAGCGATGTCAAAAATAACCCGATGGCTATTATTTTGGAGCTTGCTGTTGAGCTGCTTCAAATCGCTGAAGGCTATGTGCATTATCAAGCTTTCCAGAACGGCTTGGGAGCAATTAATGGAATTATTAACCGGGCCAAAATACAAGTTGAACCGCGTGCCAGTGTATTCGCTGACAAATATCGCAATGAAGACCTCTTCTATATCCTGACCAGCGGAGCTTCTTATGGACATGCGTACGGATTTGCTATCTGTTCTCTGATGGAAATGCAATGGCTTCATGCGGCTTCAATCCATTCGGGTGAATTTTTCCACGGACCGTTTGAAGTAACGGATAAAGAAACTCCATTTATTCTGATGATCAACGAAGGACGCACACGGGCATTGGATGAGCGGGCACAGACTTTCCTGAATCAATATGCCGAGAAAGTAGAAGTGATCGATGCGAAGGAGCTTGGAATCGGAACCATTGCCGACGAGGTCGTTGAGTTTTTTAACCCGGTTTTATTTTACAGCATTGTATGTGTTTATCGTGAAGCACTCGCAAATGTACGCAATCACCCACTGGAAACTCGCCGTTATATGGGCAAAGTAGCTTACTAAGCGCACTTACCAACAGGAGGAAACCATCATGAAAGTTCTAGGCATTGGCGATAATGTGGTAGATAAATATGTTCATCTGCGCATGATGTATCCTGGCGGCAATGCGCTTAATTTCAGTGTGTTTGCCAAAAAAGCGGGAGTAGATGCAGCCTTTATCGGAGTATTCGGAGATGATAACGAAGCACAGCATGTAGAACACATTCTCCGTGAGCTGGAAATCGACATTTCACGGTGCAGATATCACAGCGGTGAGAACGGCTGCGCACGTGTAACCCTGGAAGACGGAGACAGAGTATTTCTGGGCAGCAATGAGGGAGGAGTTACACGTCTCCATCCGCTGAAGCTGAGTGAAGATGACAAGGCCTATGTTGGCGGGTTCGACCTTATTCACACCGGCTTGTACAGTCATACAGGGCACTTGCTGCCTGAATTGAAGATGCTGGGAATCCCTCTTTCTTTTGACTTTTCGGATGATTTCATAGATGCACAGGTGGAGAAATATATTGCGTACGCCGATTTCGCTTTCTTCTCTTGCAGCCATATGACGGATGAAGAGACGCAGAACTATATCCGCTCCAATCGAAAAAAGGAGGGGCAAATTCTGGTAGCCACACGCGGCGGAGATAGATCTATTGCCTATGATGGTACTAAGTTCTATTTTCAAATGCCTGATTCCGTGGACGCTGTGGATACGATGGGGGCAGGAGACTCTTATATAACCGCCTTTTTACTGAGCTTTTTGAAAAATGGCAACATTCAGGACGCTATGGTAGAAGGCTCGAGGGTTGCTGCTCAGAGCTGTCTGGTAGAAGGTTCTTTTGGATACGGCGTCCGCTACTAAAAAATTATGTTCAAATATCTTCACTTGTAAGAATATGTAACATTTGATACTCTAAGTGGGAGTAATATAACGTTATATGACAAGTGAGGGCACATTATGTTGAATTCGGACCAAGCAGAGCCATTATATATTCAATTACAAAAAGCGGTCAAAACTGCTATTCATAATGGAACATTTACGCAGGGAAGCCGTATACCGACCGAAACTGAGCTAAGCGAGACCTACAATGTAAGTCGAATTACCGTAAGAAAAGCCATTGCCGAATTGGTTCATGAAGGTTATCTGACCAAACGTCAAGGAAAAGGTACCTTTGTCAATGTACCCAAAATTGGGCGGAAGATTGAACACGTCATCAGCTTTACGGCTGCCTGCAAATCCAACGGCCTATCTTCACACAGTGTGGTCACAGAACGTGAAATCATAGAAGCAGATGAGGAAATTGCACATCAGCTGCAGCTGCCACAAGGAGAAAAAGTGTTATATATTCAGCGCAAAAGATACGCCGGTGATCGACCACTAATGCTGGAGAATAATTTGTATCCTTATGACCGATTTTCTTTTCTAATGGAAGAGCAGTTGGAGGACTCTGTATACGAACTGTTGCGTCATAAATACAGCATTGATCCTAACCAACCAGGAGAGACGATATTGCAAATCGCTTTGGCGGATGAATACCAAGCAAAGCTGCTGGAGACGGCCATCGGACAGGCGTTGTTCTACATGCACACGATTATTTATGATCAGCATGGAGGCCCCGTTCATGTAGGTAAACAGTACATCATTGGAGATCGTTATCAATTCTCAATATAAATCCGTTGCCTGTTATGTAAATGTATTCAGGTACGGCGCAGCTTCTGCTTCCACTCCATAAGAGAAGCAGAAGCTATATTATAACGTTATATTACGTTATGTAGTGAGGCGGATGAATAATGAGGGGGTGAAATTGTGCAAGGGAAGAATGATACATTAGCGGACAAAGTTTTACTGTCAAATGCTATTTTTAATGGCTTAGAAAATGAAGTCTCGCCGGGGTTTATTGCACTGCGAGGAGAATGTATTGCAGCAGTGGGTCGTCCCGAGGAGGCACAAGCTTGGATAGGAGCGGGAACGGTTGTCTGTGATTTGGGCGATGCTTTTATCATGCCAGGAGTTCATGACAACCATGTATTTTTTACCGGATATATGTCGATGCATCGGGGCGTGGATTTGACTCATGCAGCCTCGATTGAAGAAGCAGTGGAATCCATGCTACAAGCGGCAAACAATCTTCCGCCAGGGAAAGATGTAACCGCTTACGGGTGGAGCGAGGAAGGATGGGGCAAGCTGCCTGAGCAAAGCTTGTTGGACGAGCTATTCCCTGATCGGGCGGTAATTGCCATTAACCTAAATAAAAGCTACTGCTGGATGAACCGACTGGCTCAGGAGAAATATCAATTTTTGCCGGATCAATGCAGTGCTGAGGCACGCGCTTTGCTGCTCCAAGCTATGATGAAGGATCACAGCCTTGTCAAACAAGAGTTTATGGAGTTTTGCCGCATACTAGCTGCACGAGGAGTTACCTCCATAAAAGATATTGGCTTTGACCGGCATAGCGAGCTGCTGCCGATTCTAGAAGAATTGAAAGAAACAGGAGAACTGCCGCTCCGATTTCATTTCTCACTTGAACCCGTTGTTGAACCGTTGGATATTGGCACCGGTATGAAGTATAAAGCACTTTATAATGGGGACCTTATTCGTTTCCAAGGATACAAGCTGATGCTTGACGGCGTCGTAGCAGATCATACGGGGGACATGCTGGAACCGTATGCAGATATGCCTGAAGTCACGAATTTGAGGACGGTTGATTACGAAAAAATTGAAGCCTCTGTGCTGGAAGCGGACAGCCAAGGTATCAAATGCTGCCTAACTGCAGAAGGTGATGCTGCGATTCGCCAAGCGGTATCCATGATTGAAAAATGCCGCGAACAACAAGGTAATAACCTTATCAGACATTCTATCAGTGATCTAGAGTATCCTCATCCAGATGATTTGATCAGAATGGGCAAAAACGAAATTTTTGCCGAAGTCTACGCCCAAATCCTGCTACTGAATCCAACCTATGAAGAGGCCTATATGCCTGTTGTGGTAGGCAAAGGTAATGAGAACCGATTTTATAATTATAAATCTATGCTGGAGGCTAACGTGCCAATAACCATTGGGACTGATCTGCCTTTATTTATCACGAGTGTTCCTGATTCACTGTACTCAGCTTCTCATCGGTTATTTCCGGACGGATCACCTGGAGGCTGGTATCCCGATCGTGGGATGCCGCCATCCGAAGTTTTAAAAGCATGGACCATTAATGGAGCCAGACATTGTTATATGGAAGAGGTCACAGGCACGCTGGAGACTGGAAAATATGCTGACATCGCCGTTTTTGACCGCAACCTTCTTAATGCATCCGCTGGTGATATCAGGGATGCCCAAGTGATACTGACCATTATGGGAGGGAAGGTTACTTATAACCATTCTTGGAATGAGGGATAAACATGAACATCGAGAAAAAGAAATGGAAATTATCCTTGCCCCATAGCTATACCTTAATATTTTTGATTATTATTACAGTCGCCGCATTGACATGGATTGTACCCAGCGGACAATTTGACCGGCATGAAGTGACAGTGAACGGTGTGACCAAAACCGCGATCGTTTCGGGAACCTATCACACTGTACCCAAAAGGGGTGAGAACGGTGATTTAAGACAAGGACTCCCCCAAATCCTAAGCGCTCCTATTGAGGGGATTATCAATGCCGCCGATGTGGTCTCTTTTGTCCTTATTGTGGGCGGCTCCTTCGGGATTATACTGCAGACGGGAGCCATTGACCGTGCCCTGACAGCTCTTGCCAGACGGCTGAAGAATAAGGGGATTCTGCTTATTCCAATAGCCATGGTTATATTCAGTCTCGGAGGCTCTACCTTTGGGATGAGCGAAGAAATTATTCCGCTTTATGCGATTTTTATTCCATTAATGTTTGCCCTAGGCTTCGATTCTATGACTGCTATTCTCATTCTATTTCTGGGAACGCAAATTGGCTATGTTGGTTCGACTGTTAATCCATTTTCAGTATTGATTGCCCAGGGGATCGCAGGAGTGGAGGGGAATCCTCAGCTCTGGCTGAGATTTATAGAATGGCTTGTATTTACTATGATTTCTATTGCCTTTACGATGTGGTATGCGCACCGGGTTAAGAGAAATCCGGAGAAATCCATTGTTTTTCAGAGTGATATTATAAATCGCGAGCAGTTTATAAAAGAAAATACAGGTGAGGACGTCGTCTTCACGTTTCGGGACAAATTAATTATAGGTGGATTTATTGTAACGCTTGGAGCAATTGTCTGGGGAATTTTGGCCAAAGGCTGGTATATGACTGAAATCGGCGCCCTTTTCTTCGCACTCGGTCTTTTTGTCGGGGTAGTTACTAAAATGAGCCAGAAGGAAATAGCTGAGAATTTTGTAAAAGGGTGTGGAGAATTCATCTACGCTGCAGTGATCATAGGTCTCGCCCGCGGAATTCTGATTATCGCCGAGCAGGGTATGATCATCGATACCGTATTGAATGCACTCGCAAGCATTCTGGAAGGATTGCCAAGTTACTTGTTCACTACCATTATGTTGGTTGCACACAATATTATTACTTTCCTGGTCCCATCTTCTTCGGGGGAAGCAGCACTAACAATGCCTGTACTTGCACCGCTTGGCGATCTTGTAGGTATCAATCGTGAAGCAGTAGTCACAGCGTACCAATTCGGTAACGGGTTAACCAATCTCATTTCACCGACAGGCGGAGTACTGTTGGCTGGATTGGCCATTGCCCGGATCAGCTTTGGACAGTGGCTGAAGGTAATCTTCAAGCTATTCCCCATTCTGTGGTTAGTTGCTGCTATTTTTGCTGCGATTTCGGCTGCAGTGGGTATCTAATAAATCAAGTGAGAGCCCCTGTCTTTTAGAGACAAGGGTTTCTTTTTGTGCATAAGTTTACGTGAAAAATGAATAATATGGATAGCATTTTCCTAAGGAGGAAATAAAATTGATACATGCTGATAATAGATTACTCGTTGCTGCTCTAGGCGGTGTTAATGAAATCGGGAAAAACATGTATTTCATCCAATATGACCAGGATATTGTCGTTATCGATTGTGGCTCCAAGTTTCCTGATGAGAACCTGCCTGGTATTGACCTTATTGTGCCCGATGTCACCTATCTGCTGGAAAATCAGGATAAAGTCAGAGCGCTCATTGTGACTCATGGGCATGAAGATCACATCGGAGGTATTCCCTATCTGCTGAAACAGATTAATATGCCCGTTTTTGGCACAAAGCTCACCATCGAATTAATTAAGATTAAGTTAAGGGAGCACAATCTTTTACGTGATGCTGAGCTTCATCTTATAGATGCAGATTCAACCGTTCAAGCGGGAACGATTCAAGCCTCCTTTTTCACCACGGTCCACAGTATCCCGGATTGCCTGGGTGTCTTTTTTCAGACACCGGAAGGCAATGTGGTCCATACCGGGGATTTCAAATTCGATATGTCTCCCGTAAGCGGACCTTTTCCCGATCTTCATCGAATGGCTGAAATAGGAAAGAAGGGGGTAAAAGTGCTGCTCTCCGAAAGTACAAATGCGGAAAGACCAGGATTTACCCCTTCAGAACGTTTGGTTGGCGGGCATATTCTAGATGCATTTGCCAGAGCCAAGCAGCAGGTATTTATCTCCACGTTCGCTTCTAATGTGAACCGTGTTCAACAAGTCATTGACGCGGCTGTGGAAACAGGTCGCAAACTGGTTTTACTCGGACGCAGTATGGTAAATGTGGTTTCGGTGGCCAAGGAGCTGGGCTTCTTGCATATGCCTGAGGATTTGTTGATTGAGCCGGGGGAAACAGAGCGGTTCCCCGCAGAAGAAATTGCAGTTTTATGTACCGGAAGTCAGGGAGAGCCAATGGCCGCATTGTCACGTTTAGCCAATTCCCTGCATCCCAAAATCGAAATTTTGCCTGGTGATACGGTCATCATTGCTGCGGGAGCCATACCGGGGAATGAGCGAAACCTTTCCCAGGTCATTGATAATTTGTATGTGCTGGGTGCCCAGGTTATTTATGGATCAGGCAGCTCCACGGGAATGCACGTATCCGGTCATGGCAGCCAGGAAGAATTAAAATTAATGATGACCCTGATGAAACCTGAGTATTTGATTCCCATACACGGTGAATTCAGGATGTTGTATCAGCATCGTCAGCTAGCGGAGTCTGTGGGGATTCCGATGGAGAATGTATTTATCGTCCATAACGGTGACACTGTTCAAATCGAAGAGGGAAGAGCATCCCTGGGGCCCAAAGTATCAGCCGGCAATAGCTTGGTAGACGGGTTGGTAACAGGGGACGTAGGTAATATTGTACTACGAGACCGTAAAAAGCTTTCTTCAGACGGAATGCTGATTATTGTGATGACGTTGAGTAAAAATGAGAAACAAATGCTCGCAACGCCAGAGGTCATTTCAAGAGGCTTTGTATATGTTAAGGATTCCGAAGAGCTCATGAGTCAGATCCACGACACGATTATGTCCACAGTGAACGAGTTAACAGAAATCGAAATGAGTCAGTGGGGACTGATTAAGCAGATGTTAAAAGATGATGTTGGCCGGTTTATTTACAGTCAGACGAAGAGAAGACCCATGATTTTACCTATCATTATTGAGGTATAGAATAGCGACAAATGTCAAAACAAGATAGAGCTTGTTCAATACGCGATTACACAAAAAAGACTTAAATCAGCAATACAACTGATTTAAGTCTTTTTCACTTCCTGTTTTTCCTAAAAATGCGGTTGTAATGGCGGTTTCTAGCGAAGCGGAGGATTTGAATCTGGAGAAGCGACAGCGATCGTAAGATCAAAGCCTACGCGTAGTGCCTCCCACTCCTACAGCATCACGTTTAAAGCCGCTTGGGTTCCTGCTGTATGCCCTGTCGTAAACGCCGCTGTAATATTATAACCACCTGTGTAACCGTGAATATCGAGAATCTCACCGCAGAAGAACAGTCCAGGCATCAGCTTGGACTCCATCGTTTTCGGATTAATTTCCTTCAAATTCACACCGCCCCCGGTAACAAATGCTTCCTTCAGAGAGAGCGTACCGTTCACACGGATTGGAAACGCCTTAATGCGATGAGCAAGTTCTTGCCATTGCTGCTTGGGAATATGATCATAGGTCAAGTCCTCACGCAGTTCGGCTTGCTGGAGCAACAATGGAATCAAGCGTTCCGGTAAATAAGGCTTAAGCACATTTTTGATCGCTTTTTTAGCATCGACCGATGCCAATTCCAGCGTCTCACGGTAGACTTCATCGGCATGTTTGTGAGGCTGTAAATCCAGAGTCAACAACACCGTGTTTACCTTATCCTTTTTCATTCCCTTGACGACAAACTGACTGCACCGCAAAGCAGTTGGGCCAGATAGACCGAAATGTGTAAAAATCATATCTCCTTCATGGACGACAACTTTTTTTTGCTTCGTATTCCATACGGTCAGACTGATATCGCGTAAGGATAGTCCCTGAAGCTCTTTCGTCTGGATGAACGTCTCGCCTGAGGTCAACGGCACCTCTGTTGGGTACAGTTCCGTAATCGTATGCCCTGCTTGTTCTGCCCATGCATAGCCGTCACCTTCCGAGCCTGTATGCGGGACGGATTTGCCGCCAACGGCTACAATGACATTACGGCTATGTAGGATTTCACCGGAACGTAGCCGCACCCCAGCCGTATGACCTTCATTGTAAATAACCTCTTGAACAGGACAGCTTGTCCGAATCTCGACTCCTTGAGAGCGTACCTTGTTGATCAAAGCATCGACAACTGTTTTGGCTTTGTCCGTCACTGGAAACATACGCCCGTTGTCTTCTTCCTTTAAGGCTATACCCAGCTGTTCAAAAAAGGCGATGATATCCCGATTGCCGAAAGCCGCCAGTGCACTGTGCAGAAAACGGCCATTGCCGGGAATGTGCCGAATGAGTTCGTCCAGCTCTTTGGCATTCGTGACATTGCAACGGCCTCCACCAGAGATCCCCAGCTTTCGCCCGAGCTTATTTCCTTTTTCAAGCAAAAGCACCTTGGCGCCCTCACCGCTGGCAGCGGCAGCAGCCATTAATCCGGCTGAGCCGCCTCCGATCACAATAACGTCGTAAGTCATAAACCTCTTCCTTTTCGTCGACAAATTTTCAAAAAATTCAGAATGGTGTAACCGATTTTTCATCATATCGTAATACCGTCGCTACAGATAGCCTTAGAGCACAGTAAACACGTATATATTTCAATTTGCAGGAATTTAAAACGCGTAAAAACGTTCCTGTTATATACATCTAGTATTTAGCAGATTTTGTCGTTCTACACCGGGATTTTAACACATATATTGTAATATATTGTAGCCTGTGCTTTAATTCAACTAACGGCGTCAAGGAAAGATGATGAGGGGGAGAAGTCCTTGTTAATTGCGTTGAAGGAAAGTGTGCTCCAAGTTCTCCTTGCCGTTATATCGGCGGGTTTTTTCTCTATATTAACGGATTATGGGGATAAGAAAAAGGTTTGGGGCGGCAATCTGCTTCCTGGACCCAATCAAGGAATACTGTATCTGTGTTGCTTGCCAGCCATATTGCTATGTACACTCTTTCAATATCAGTCTCCGTATGGTCTACCTTCCAATCTCGGTATTATTCCCCTTGCTGTTGGCATCATGTACGGTAGACGTCGCACTGCCTTCGTGCTCGCCGCTTCCGCACTGATGGGTGTCCTGATTATAGCCCAGTCGACAGAAATGTCCCCGATGTATGTGGGCACGGGTTTTATCCTTTTTCCTTTTATGCTGCTGCATGTCAAGTTTTTTCAAAGAGGAACCTTGTTGGACAAAAAACTCCTAATCTCCGCATATGTTGTGGCTGATATGCTGTTTAAGGCGATATTTCCGCTACTGTGGGGCAAACAGGATATTGCGGTATACGTTCCTGACTTACTTACAACGTTCTGGAATATTGGTGCAGGGGTGCTGGCAAGTTTTACGGTCGTGAGTCTGATGCATAATGCCTTTGAGAAGCTGGCGCTGCGGCGTGATGTGACTGAATTTACGAGCAAATACTTAATTGAAGTGGATAAGCTGCGTCAAGTTATGGATTTGATGCCGTTATCTCTTGTTACTCTGGACAGCGAAGAACGAGTTATACATATGAACAAAACGATGCTGGAACTCTACCAGGACTTCGATCCCTACATTACACTGCCTGAGGTAGTAGGCCGTCCATTGACCTCGTTATATGGTTTTAGCGCTTTGCCTGTGGTTAACGAACGAGTTGCAAAAGCGTTGCAAGGAGAGGCGGGTGCTGATTTTATAAATGTTACTCCCAAAGTATTCTTCTCAAGTTTCCTTCCTATTCGGGATAAACACGTAAACCAAACGACAGGCGTCATTATCGCCTTGCAAGATATTACAGAGCTGGAGACGCTGCGCAGTGAGCTAGGCAATTTCGAGAGGCTCAGTCTGGTCGGACAGATGGCAGCGGGCATTACTCATGAAATACGTAATCCGATGGCGGTTGTGCGTGGTTTTTTACAGCTTATGCGTGAGAAAAGTCCAGAATCTCTCAACCATTACTACCGTATTGTGATGGAGGAACTTGACCGGGCGAACGGAATTATTAACGATTTCCTTTCACTGGCCCAGAATCGGATTGTCGAGAAGGAGCAATGTCATCTGCATGATATTATTCGCGAACTGACGCCTTTATTGTGGGCAGATGCGAATCTGAGGGGGCAGACGATTGAGCTAAAGCTGGAGGAGCATGTGACGATGCTGCATTTGAACCCTAAGGAAATGAAGCAGTTGCTGCTTAATTTATCACGTAATGCGATGGAAGCTATGGGAGAAAAGGGGGTGTTGACCATTTCGACTCATGAGGAAGGGGATTTCGTGGAACTCGAAGTAAAGGACACAGGTCCGGGAATTCCGCAAAAACAGCTTGAAAAGCTGTTCCAACCTTTTTACACCACCAAAACGAAAGGTACAGGTTTGGGGCTGGCCTTATGTCAAAGTATAGTGGAGCGTCATCACGGTACGATTGCCGTAGACTCGGTGGAGGGAATGGGCACGCAGTTTAAAGTCCGATTGCGCAGAACCGTCCCGACTTACCGGGATCACGCTGAACCTTCTGTCATAAATTCGATACAGAAATAATCGTGCAAATATATAGCCGGATTTTTGC
The DNA here is from genome assembly GCF_037027525.1 of Paenibacillus sp. 203. Classification (NCBI taxonomy): domain Bacteria; kingdom Bacillati; phylum Bacillota; class Bacilli; order Caryophanales; family Paenibacillaceae; genus Paenibacillus; species Paenibacillus sp. 203. The sequence goes on along the minus strand of NZ_JAXCHD010000017.1, from coordinate 74,259 downwards.
AAATTACGTGAAAAAGATTGTATAATGAAGTTTAGATGTCCATGCCTTTACTACGGCAAAGGATGAAATTAAAAACGTAGTATACATGATTTTTGGAAAAGGAGTGAAAGAATATGTCTATGTCTTTCGATCAATATATGAGAGATTCAGTTCAGCCAATGCGCGATGAACTGACGAATCTTGGGATTCAGGAACTGCGTACTTCTGAAGATGTGGAGGCCAAGCTTCCTAATGCTAAAGGGACAGTGTTGGTTGTTGTGAACTCGGTATGTGGTTGTGCCGCAGGCCAATGCCGCCCGGGTGTGGCTGAAGCGTTGAAGCATGATCTTACGCCAGATCATCTGTATTCGGTTTTTGCCGGACAGGACAAGGAAGCAACGGCAAAGGCTCGCGAATTTTTCGCACCTTACCCACCGTCATCCCCTTCTATCGCGCTGTTGAAAGACGGCGAGCTGGTTCACTTCATCGAGCGTCATCAGGTGGAGGATCGTTCGGCAGATCAGATCGCTGCTGATTTGACCAGTGCATTTGATCGTTTTTGCCGGTAAGACTGCTCAAGCTATGCCCCGCATTTTTCGCCTGCGAAACTTGCCGGGGCTTTTGCATGTTGGCTTGTGAAGGAAATTCCTAAAAAAGAGGTGCTTATCTGATGAGTTTGCAGGAACAGATTATTGCTGAATTGGGAGTACAGCCTACGATTAATGTAGAGGCGGAGGTCCGTAAGCGTGTGGATTTCCTCAAGTCGTATGTAACGAAAACGGGAAGCAAAGGGCTGTTAATCGCCATCAGTGGCGGGATTGATAGTGCCGTAGCAGCCGCTTTGTGCAAGCGGGCTACAGATGAATTGACGCAGGAACAAGGGGACGAATACAAAACACTGGGTGTATTCCAGCCATACGGCCAACAGGAAGATATCGAGCATAGCTACGCGGTAGCCAAAGCGTTCGACCTGAAATATGCTGGGGAAACGAACATTAAGGAAGCCGTGGACAAGGTTGCCGTGGAAGTGGAGCATACGTTAAAGGATATCGGTCTGGAGCGTTCCATTACTCCGCAAGTGAGAGGGAATGTAAAGGCAAGAACACGTATGGTGGTTCAGTACGCACTCGCGAATGAGCTGAATCTGCTCGTCGTTGGCACAGATCACGCTTCAGAAGCCATCACAGGCTTTTATACCAAATGGGGCGATGGTGCGGTTGATATTACGCCACTTAGCACGCTTAACAAACGTCAGGTGCGCTTGCTGGCCAGCTATCTTGGAGTTCCGCAGGCCATTTTGGACAAAGCGCCTACAGCAGGATTGTGGGAAGGCCAGACGGATGAAAAAGAACTGGGGATCTCCTACGAAGCAAACAGCGACTACCTGGAAGGCAAGGAAATTGACCCGGCGGCACGCGAAAAGCTGGAAAGCTTCTTTACACGTACAGCGCATAAGCGGACAAGCATCCCAGGAGTGTAAGCATTAATTATTATGGAATTGTAAAATCCTGAAGTAAATAAATGCGGCGATCCGCCCGGCGGATCGCCGTTTGTATTGAAGGGGCAATAATTTAATTGGTGATCCACTCAATGAAACGGCGGGTTTCAGTAATCGCTTGATCCAGTGGAAGGCTACCTCCCCGGAATGGATGAACGGTATTAAAGGTATGATTGCCGCCTTGAATTTGTACCCATTCGATGTCGGGACGAACGGATGTGAGCAGGGCAGAGCCCTCCCGTAGACGTTTGGAATCTTCGGTTCCCTGGATCAGTACAGCTGGGAGCTGGCTGTTGGCAAGTCTGTCTACAATGGCAAAACGCTGGTGATTTTGTTCCAGGTCTTCCAGAATGACAGCATCCAGCGGAAGCTGTTGTCCGGTTCTAGCGTTCTCCACATAGCTGCGCCCCTTGGCGCGCATTTCTTCTTTTTGCGGTAAAGTAAACAAATCAAGATCTGTCACGCCATTCCATGAAATGACGCCAGCAATCTCGCCGGGATGATCTAGAGCATATACAAAGCAGCTTCCCGCGCCTCGGCTATGTCCTAACAGAAACAACGGCAATTCTCTGAACTCATGACGTGCTCTCAGATTGGACAGCAATAGTTCCAAATCCTCTTGTTCGCGGCTATAGGTGTTGCGTGCGAACTTTTCCAGCTCGGTAAAATTCTCTAAATCCTCACCTATGCCATTATGTGAAAAGTTGAAGGTCACAACATGGTTATCCTTACTCAATGCTTCTGCTATATAGGGGAACATGCCCCAATCCTTAAATCCTTTGTAGCCGTGAGCGATGATGAGCAGGCTTTTGGCTGTATTTTTAGCGGGAAACCAGGAAGCCCGGATCACCGCATCTGTTCCTGCTTCGGTACCTGCTTCAACAATAATGGTTTCTGACATCCTATCCTTCCTTTCTACGGGATTTTTTTTAAATGGGCATATGAGCTGAATTTCAAAACATTCACCTATAGCCTTTCTTATTTTAACATATTTTGGTGCCGCTTTTACGCCTTTGTGACTCGCCAGGGTGTGTACGCACTGTTACAATAGATCCAGTAAAGTAAAAAGGACGGGGAATACCCAAATGATCTACGGAATTGGACATGATGTGCTGGAAATAAGCCGTATGGCTCATATTTTAGCAGGTAAATATGCAGATGCGTTTTTGAATCGGGTGCTGACCCCGGCAGAACGTGAGCTTGCTGTGGAACGCAAGGGTAGACTAACGGAGTTCGTAGCTGGGCGCTTTGCCGCCAAGGAAGCGATAACGAAAGCCTTCGGTTGCGGAATTGGGCAAATCATCGGGTTCGGCGATATGGATATTTTACCGGAACCTGGGGGGAAGCCAGCCGTTTATTTGTCTTCATCCGCATGGGATAGACTGAGATTGCCGTCTACAGGTGACTCGAATTACAGCATTCACTTGAGTATTACACATCAGCCTAACATTGCCTCTGCTTTTGTGATTGTCGAATATAAGGAGATGTGATGTGATGACTACAAATACATTGGAACAAAAGCGTTATTTCAGCTTTGAACTGTTGAATTGGTATACACGTAACAAACGTGATTTGCCGTGGCGCCGCCATCGGAATCCTTTTTATATCTGGATCTCGGAAATTATGCTTCAGCAGACGCGTGTCGATACGGTCATTCCGTATTTTAATCGCTTTATTGCACGTTTTCCTACAATTGAAGCGTTGGCGGAAGCACCCGAGGAGGATGTGCTTAAGCTGTGGGAAGGGCTGGGTTATTATTCGCGGGCCCGGAATTTGCAAACTGCGGCAAAACAAGTAGTTGAGCTTCACGGCGGGCAGGTGCCGGATGATACACAGGCTGTCGCTGCACTGAAAGGAGTAGGCCCGTATACGACGGGGGCGATTATGAGTATCGCCTTCAATCGACCAGAGCCTGCTGTGGACGGAAATGTAATGCGTGTGCTGTCGCGTTATTTTCTTATTGAAGAGGATATTATGAAGGGCAGCACGCGGGCGCATATGGAAAGTCTGGTACGGGAGCTGATTCCCGAAGGAAGGGCCTCTGATTTTAATCAGGCTCTGATGGAGCTGGGGGCGCTGGTCTGCACGCCGAAGTCGCCTCATTGTCTGACCTGCCCGGTCATGGAGCATTGCTCGGGCAGGTTGGCAGGTCGCGAGGAGACGCTGCCAGTCAAGACCAAGGCGAAGCCGCCGCGGCTGGAGCCGCGTTCCGTAGCCCTCATCGAGGGCAGCGGAGCGAACGCAGGCCGCCTGCTCGTACGGCAGCGCCCGGCCAAGGGCCTGTTGGCCCGCATGTGGGAGCTGCCGCATGAGCTTGCCGGGCCGGAGGGCTACAACGGCCCGGTGCCGGATGAGCCCGCCATGGACCATTTGGCGGCTCATTTGCTGGCTGAGGGCGTGCTTGCGCGCCCGATGCGGTTTGTACGTGAGGCGGAGCACACGTTCAGCCACATTCACTGGAACCTGCGTGTGTTCCAGTGTGAAGAGGTCGCCGTCCCTGCCGGGGAGGCGGGAGGACATCCGCTGGCTGCCGAACAGCGGGCCAGCTACAGCACCGAAGCGAAGCCAGGTGCATTGATTGCGCTGGCTGAGCAGGCGGGGCACGCGCATAATGCGCTGCCAGCGGGGTACCGCTGGATCAGCGAAGCGGATATGGCCACCTTGGCGTTTCCCAAGGTGTTCCTCGATCTGATCACCGAGTATTATGCGAAGCAAAAACAGAACTGATGTTAGTTGAATAGCTGTCAGCAAAAAATTAGACTGAGCCTAGAAAATGGAAACAGCGACAACCAAGGACGAGAAAATAAAGTCCAAGACTGTCGCTGTTTCCTTTGAACTAACGTTTCCCGTTAGCGGAATGCTCGCTAACCGTAACAACGTTAGACGTACCTTTTTCGCGTATTGTTCTCTCCACCCCTAGAGTCTTCACTCTTGTCCCCGATGGGGTTAGATTTGATTTCACATAACAAGCTACCTACCCCTACCTGAATAAATAATATTCCTTAACTGGATGACCTGACTTTTAAGCTCTTTCTCTCTCTCCAAAAAGTAGAGCGAAGCTTGCAGCAACGGGAAGTTCGGTTCCGCTTTACGAGTTTCGTTCTGGATAAAATGGTAAACCTCTTTCAACTCCGAACGATGTTTTGCGCCGGATGGAAGAACATTAAGGGCCGAATCCATCTCCCGGAACAGCTCGGTAAGGAACTGCTCTCTCTCCCCTTGGCGGTCCTCGAGCCCCCAGCTTAAATACCTCTCGAACGAAGCCTGTTTCAGCAGAGGCTTCAGGTTAGAGGCTATCATATGCTTAACGAGCACATTGAGTTTATCCAAAATGAACCTTGCCGTTTCCTCAAGCGATAGAGACTTTTCTTCATAAACGATCCAAAATAAGTACTCCTTCAGAATCGCACGATAGATGGAAACCAAATCCCACAGGAACGGATAAATTTCTTCGCCATAAACCTGTATCAAGCACTCTTTATGCCATCGGATGAGCCGCCCTCTAACCTTGTGTCTAAGCGGCTGGAACTTGGGATCCTGTTGGATGGGGAGCTCCGTGAATTCGACCAGAATATGCTTGTATTCCATAAAATAACGGAATCGCAGAATGATCTGCTGCAGAAACTGCTCTTCTGGCGAGAGTTCGGGAAAGCGTTTCAGTTCATCGACTTGATCAAAATAGGCGTTATGGCATTGATCAAACACCTCGCTGAAGAGGTCTTCCTTGGAAGGGAAATATTTATAGACTGATCCTTTGGCAATACCGCAATCCTCGGCAATATCCTGTATCGTCGTCGAAAGAAACCCATGTTCCTTAAAAAGCTTCATCGCCGATTTTAAAACCTCTTCCCTTGTCACACTCATAAGAAAAATCTCCCCCTTGACTATTCATGAATGATAGTACAAAATATGAAACATGAAGTCAAGTGACTATATGTTCACATAACTAAACATACGGTCAAATCGAAGAGATGAGGAGAACATACAGAATGGAACGATTATGGGATCCACAAAAAACAGCGTTGGTTGTTATTGACTTGCAAAAGTGGATAGGAAATCAATACGCCCCTTATTCTGCTGAGCAGGTAGTGTCTAACGCCGCAGCCTTGGCAGATACTTTCCGTGAGCAAGGCTCAATGGTTGCACTGGTCCGGGTATCTAGTAAAGATTTGAAGGATATCCCGCGTCCTAAGTTGGATTCGCCTGCACCACCCCTGAATCTGCCTGAAGGATGGGATCAAATCGTCCCGGAAATGCGGGTCACCGAGACAGACCATATCATCACGAAGAAGCAATGGGGGGCTTTTTACGGAACGGAGCTCGACCTTCAGTTGCGCCGCCGGGGAATTGATACCATCGTCTTATGCGGCATCGCTACTGAGTTGGGCGTTGATACGACTGCGCGGGAAGCGTTTATGCATGGGTATCAGCTGATTTTGGCGATTGACGCGATGACTGGATTTTCCGAAACCGGGCATGATTACGTAAAAAATTTCATTTTTCCACGCATCGGGCGTACCCGGACAACACAGGAAATCCTCTCTGCCCTTTCAGGCAACTGTTTATAGTTGAAAAAATGACTTTCCCATTCCCCGTGTATTATTTGACCGAATACACGAAGAACGCCACAGCTTGAAACTCGCTTTGCGTTTGCTGGGAATCTCGTCTGGCCATACTTAAAGGACGATTATGTGTTCTCAGGGTGCACATATGGGCTGACGGCATGGGATACGACCTGCTGCACCCAATATACAAAGTAACCGCTGAATGATATAGAGCGAACGGCTCGTCGCAATTGGCACGCGCTTCTTGTATAGCAACCAGCATGAGTTCCGCAGTGCCCAATGGGACGAGTACGCCTAGTGGCGCAGCGCTAATGCTAATAAATTTGCATAATTGCCAGTGGAATTGGTGGTGCTCTTTTAAACGGTCTTTTCCAATCATGAGCTGCGCTTTTATTGTCTTTCGTAAGGCCATACGATTTATCGAAAGCTTTAAACTATCCTGCCCGTTAGTTAAACAAAGGCAGCCGATCACTATGATCGGCTGCCTTCTTGTCTTTTATGAGCTATCGTTTTCCGTTAGCATAATGACTTACTGTGATACGGTTCACCGTGCTGTCTGTAACGGCAAGTTTTAAGGCCATCCTTTTGGGATGACCCTTCCATCATGACCAATTCGTGGTAGGATTTTCTTTCCACAAGCAAAAGGTCGCCTTCCTTATTCCATTTCATTTGGAGACGTTAACGGATTTTTGAGGGCAGGGAGTAGGATAACGTCGATTAGCGAAGTGTAGAAATGCTTGTCGAATGTTTTGCGCTGTACGAGTCCGCGATAAGAAGCCATTGAAGTAATAACCTGGCAAGCCATCTCAATGTCCGCGTGGGTGGAGATTTCACCGCGGCCGACGGCCCGGTGCATGAGCTCACGATTCACTACAGCCCACGGTTCGAAAATCCCTCCGTTAACCGATTCCGGATTCTGCGAAAAAAAGGAGCCCAGGCCTGCGAGTACTCGAAGTTTGCGTTCACCTTCTTCGATCGTTTGCGGCTTCAATAGCGCGAGCAGATCATTGCGCAAGGTTCCCGTATCGGGCAAGAGGTCAAGCTCAAGATGATTTCGATTCATCCAGGTCAAGGCATCTCGGACTAACTCTGCCTTGGAGGACCAGCGGCGATACATTGTCGCCTTCCCGGCCTTCGCTCTAGCTGCGACCATGTCCATTGTCATTCCATCAAAACCGGCTTCGGCGAGGATGTCGATTGTCGCTTCCAGGATTTTAGCATCCCGCGTGTGATCTCGTTTACGGCCTAATGTTTTCGCTGGTTTTTCCGCTACTTTGTCAGCTAATTTGGATCCGACTGACTCTTCATTTTTAATCTTATTCATAAAATTTAACTCCCTTTTTTCGATACTTTACAGTTCCGGAACTTTACAGTTCCGTATTTAGGTGCTTTAATTTAAGTATCCCACACAGAACAGGGAATTTAAAGGAGGAGTATACCATGGACAAAAAAGTCTGGTTCATCACGGGAGCCTCTCGCGGTTTAGGACGCATATGGGCAGAGGCCGCGCTCGCGCGTGGAGATGAGGTTGCGGCTACCGCCCGCAAATTGGAAGACGTTTCCGATTTGAAGGAACGTTTCGGAGATCTCGTTCTTCCCATGCAGCTCGACGTAACGGATGCTGAGCAGGTTCGCCAGGTCGTTCAGCAGGCTCATTCCCATTTCGGCAAGCTGGACGTTGTCCTCAATAATGCCGGTTACACCTTGGTCGGAATGGTCGAGGAGGCAAGCGAAGCCGATGTTCGCGCTCTGTTTGACGCGAACTACTTTGGTTATCTTCGAGTCATCCAAGCCGCCTTGCCATTGCTGAGGAAGCAGGGCAGCGGGCATTTGCTCAGCGTTTCAAGCTCCCTTGGGATCGAGGCAAGGCCGCTCATCGGCTTCTATTGCTCCTCCAAATGGGCGGTCGAAGGACTCCACGAAAGCCTGGTGCAAGAGGTCAAGGGCTTTGGGATTAAGGTGACGCTGCTCGAACCCGCTGCCTATGCGACCGAGTTTGGCGCTTCAGGTAAGCGAGTACCGGAAATGGACGTCTATGCCGATGTACGGAAGCAGGTGTTCACGCGTCTATCAAACGAAAAACGCGGCAACCCTCAAGCGACTGCAGAAGCCGTTCTCAAGATCGTGGACGCAGCGGAACCCCCCCTACGATTTGCGCTCGGCTCGGAAGTCTTGCCTATGGCACGCGGTATCTATGCTGACCGTCTAGCTACCTGGGAAGCCTGGGAGACTGTCTCGAATGCAGCACAAGGCAACCCTATGCAATAATCCGTTGCAATTGGACTGGAGCGGACGTCAACATCACTTAGCAGAATATATATCAGATAACCAACCGACTTTCTATTTTAGCAAGGAACCTCTCCGACTTTTTCGAAGAGGTTCCTTGTTATAACCATAAATTTTGCCCTACTTGTGATACGGTTCACTGCGCTGTCTCTAACCGGCAAGTTTAATGGTCATCTACAAGGATGGCCTTCTTAGCGTAATAAGCTACAAACTTTACAACGATTACTCAGATAACGGACGACAGCATCACTAAGAGCAAGTCGGGAGAAACGAACGCGTTCACGAAATGGTTTGTAAAATACGAATGATTTCTTTTTCGATAACGAAATCGTCAACAGTATCCAGATACTCAGGACTAATCACTTGATACTGTTTCATCTTATAAAATTCCATAACGGCTTGTTTCAAGGTGAGATCATACCATTGAATACTAAAGGTCGGTTCCATAATGCGCCGAAGCGTAGCATCGTCTTGAACTAAGGACAGCGCAACGTGCATTCTGTTAAAAATCTTCTTATCCATACCGGATTGAAAAAAAGATTGTAAATTTTTAATTCTATTTTGTTGAGCAACGGAAATATTTTCAAAAAGTCGTGGATAAAACTCCTTGAGGTCTTGCAGGAACAAATCGGATAAATAAATAACACCTATTAACGATTCTAGAAACGTTTTTTGAAATCGATCAATATATGAAACGGAATCATCATATACAACGGTGTCAGCCTGCTGCAAATACTGAATTCCATACTCTACAACCTGTTCGATGATTTCATCTTTGGATGAAAAGTGCTTGTAAAGCGTCACTTTACTAATATCCATATGTTTTGCGATATCGTCAATTTTCAGTTGGCTGAATCTGGTTCTTCTAATTACAGGTTTGATTTTATTGAGATATTGATCTGCGCTCACGGGTTTTCTCACGATTAAAGCCTCCTCTAATGCTCATCAAATCATATTATATCAAAATAGAGGTATCGATAAACAATATTTAATAAATATATTAAATTAACTAATTTCGTTAATTTAGTTTACTTAGTTTATTTATCCGATGTATAATCTCTCTTGTAATGAATAGCCAATCGAGGAAGGGATAACGGTCTCAAAAGCGATATACATTTCTCGAAATCACATTAAAAAAGGAGATTACACAATGAAAATCACAGTTCTCGGCTCACTCGGCAATATCAACCGCAACTACCTGCCATCCCTAATCGCAGACGGCCACGATGTTACCGTCATCACAAGCTCCAAAGATCGTATCGCCGACATCAAAGCGCTCGGTGCCAAACCAGCGGTCGGCTCAAACCTCGACGTCGAATTCCTCGCGCAGGCTTTTGCAGGTAGCGACGTCGTCTACCTCATGATTTCAGGTATCAATTATGCCTCTGGCACCGACATGTGGCAGACCGCCATTGATCTTTCTGAAAATTATAAGGCCTCTGTGCTAAAATCAGGCGTAAAAAACGTCGTCAACCTCAGCTCAGTCGGCGCCGACAACCCAAACGCCGGCATTCTCTACAGCTATCATTTTGCAGAAGAAGCGCTAAACTCGCTTGAAGACGTGAACGTTGTCCACATCCGCCCTGTCGGCTTTTACAGCAATCTTTTTGCCGACATGCAAAGCCTAAAAACCCAGCAGACCATCTTCAGCCCAATTTCAGTTGACATCCCACAAGGCTGGGTCAGCCCCGTTGATATCGCGGATGTCGCTTACGCCCTGATTTCTCACACCCCATCGGGTAAAAGTGCGAAGTTCATTGTTAGTGACTGGGCCACAGGTAACGACTGGCTCAATGCCCTTGCTGAGAATGGTATCGAGGCCAAATACCAACAAATCCCCGTTGAAGCTCTTGCTGAGAATATGAAAAAAATCGGCTTCCACGAAAACACTGCCAACGCCTTTGCCCAAATGAACCGCGCCTGCGAGAACGCCGACGAGTTCTACGCCAGCCTCCGTGCCACCGACTACCACCTCGGTAAAGTCAAGGTCGGAGACTTTGCGAAAGTTTTTGCAGACGTGTATAATAAATCTGTTTAAACAGTCCAGAATACTGTTTAACCTGCGGATGAGAACGCGCCTAAGTGTGCTATTTCTTTCGATAACTTGACCCGGAGAATCTTGAGATGGCAGCCTGTTCATCCTGCTCTAATCTCAGACCTCGAACAGGGTTTTACTCTGACTGGGTTTTGACTATAAAGAACAGAGCTCGCTGAAGTGATAGCGAGCTTTGTTCTTTATTGATGAATGCGCACAAAAAAATAACCTTACCTGTGATAAGGTTCATATCGATTGACTTTAAACTAATCTGCTCGTTAGCTTAATGAAATAGCGTCAGTCTAATGTAGTGTAGTGCTTAGGAGAAAGAAAATAAGCCCATCACTTTGATTTGGAGTTAAATCATTTCCAATTAATAAAGGGATAGTCTCTCTTTGGCATTAAATATGGCGTAATAAAAGCCAATTTATTGAAATAATATGCAGAAGATATCCTAATGTTGATAGCTTCATCGGCCGAGCTGAGATAATTGCGGAACGAAAAACCGGATGCTCGTTGTTAAAAACATTTGGCACGAGAACGACATAAAGCTAACAAAGAAATTGCGAACAGCTTTGAATAATTGTTTTTAAAATTTTGAATTATTTAACCACTGCCAGTTGATTTCGACAGAGTCTATGACCAGATATTTTCAGTCTTCTGGTACGCTTGATAGCATGTGGAATACGTTGCTATGCAACCCGTCTCATACGGGATGCTAAGAGCAACAAGTTTAAGATTACAATGGTTTATGTCGGTTTAGGCGAGCCAGGTACTTGACATATGTAATCCGTAGCCCTAAAATGAGCTAAGTCAGTCGATTATGGACTCGATGAGTCGATAATTGGAGCGCAAATGAATTATTCTTAACTCGACTATGCACTTCGTGTCCATGCGATCAAAGGAGCTGGTTCTTTGTATGAATGCAAGCTGAATCGCGCACCTTTTTTTTGCTACATTATAGACATAGTGGGTCTATAATATCTTATTATTAATTTAAGTATAGGAGGCAATGACAGATCGTATCACTTTACTTTTAAGAACTTAGATTAGGGAGATGACGAACGATGAAAATATTTATGACAGGCGTTACCGGATATATTGGAAGTTCTGTGGCTAAAGTATTGCTCGATGCAGGACATTCTATCTATGGTCTGACCCGGAGCACCAGCCAAATAAACGAGCTGAAAGAGCTTGGAGTGGAGCCTGTCGTGGGCACACTTGGAGATACGGAAATACTGGCTGATTACGCAAAACGGAGCGATGGAGTGATTCATACAGCTGACGTTGCTCACCGCAAGGCTATTGAGACGTTTATTAGCGCTTTGCGCGGTACAGGAAAGCCGTTGATTCACACATCCGGTTCAGGCAACGTTGGGGATGATGCCAAGGGCGAATTCCAGAGCGAGCAAATCTATAACGAAGAAACACCTGTAACAAGGGACTTGGAATCGATTCGAGTCAATGAGCTGGTGCGTAAAGCAGGGGTTGATCAAGGAGTGCGAGGCATTGTCATCGTGCCTTCCATGGTATATGGAACGTCTCTCGGACTTCCAAGAGACAGCATTCAGCTTCCAATGATTGTACAGAAATCGAAAGAAATGAAGGCCGGAGTCTATATTAGCAAAGGTCTGAACAGATGGTCGAACGTCCATATCCGTGACTTGGCCCAATTGTATCTTCTTGCGCTAGACAAAGCGCCATCCTCCTCTTACTTTTTCGCAGAAAATGGCGAGGAATCGTTCCGTGATCTAAGCCGTTACGTGAGTGAGGCGCTTGGATATGAGGGACGCACGATGAGCTGGTCTCTGGAAGAAGCGGTTGCTGAATTTGGCCTTCTTGCTCAATATACACTTGCGACGAATTGCCGAATTCGCTCTCTGCATGCTCGAAACTTGCTTGGATGGAAGCCTGAAGCCGAATCCGTGCAAACTTGGCTTGCCAATAGCTTTTAAAGATTGCGATGTTGATCAGGGAGGTAGAAGGAAGATGACCGGAGACTGAGGCCGAAATATATGATGTTGCGATTGTTGGCGGTGGCCCTGCTGGACTGAACGCGCCTTGGTGCTGGCTCGTTCACGCAGACGGGTACTGGTAATCGATAAGGAGATGCCAAGAAATCATGTGACAAAAGAATCTCATGGCTTCTTGACACGTGCTGGGATTACGCCATCTGAATTCCGGCGGATTGCAAGGGAACAGATATTGAAGTACCCTTCGGTCCTATTCCAATCTGGGGTGGTGTCATCTGTTACTGGAGGTGACGGTGATTTTCGCCTTCAGTTAGAGAGCTCGAAAGCGACGGTTCGCAGTCGCAAGCTCTTGTTTGCCACAGGCATGAAAGATGTATTGCCTGACATTGAGGGGATTCCCGAAGTGTATGGCACCAGCGCTTTTGTCTGTCCGTTCTGTGATGGATGGGAGTTGAGGGACCGGCAGATCAGCGTGATTGCTCCGAATGATTCAAATTTGCATTATATGAAGATGATATCAGGCTGGACAAAGCGCTTGACCGTGTCACCAATGCTTCCTTGCTAACGGACGAGCAACGTGCGGAAATAAACATCACGGTATTGCCTTAGTTGAAGAGAGCATCCAACGAATTGAATCCCATCAATGATATGTGAGTCGAATTACGTTTAACAATGACCGATCTATTGAATGTGAAGGGATATTCTTTGCTCCAACCCTGGTGCAAAGTACAAATATTCCAGAAATAATGGGGAAACAAATTGGAGTTAGAAGCGATATCGGCTTTGAAAAGAACCATGCGCCGCAACATCAAATAGTATAATTGGTGGACGGCCGCAAATTATACATGTTGGCGGAAGGCCGCCTCGTTAGCAGCAGGCGACGACAGCCGACGGAAATTATGGATATGACTTTTGTACTTCAGGCTATGTCGCTGAAATATCATTCTTGTTTATGTGTTTTTTTGGATGTCAGTCTAATACTTTATTTTTCAGTCTAGAACTTTATTTTCTTTTGACAATAGCGGCAGTATGGACATGAGGTTGATCCATGCTGCCGCTATTTTTCTGTTTTCTGGGAGGAATATGCCTAATTTAGTTGCGAACGAAGCGTGTTATTCCTGGGGGTTTTTTCGGTATTCGGATGGAGTCACCTTGTTGACCGTTTTGAACATTTTGGAGAATAGGAGTACATCTTTATACCCTACAGACCGAGCAATATCCCCGATTTTAAGGGAAGTATTTCTTAATAGGGAGCACGATTTTTCAATCCTCAAATGTAATAAAAATTCCTGTGGTGACTTATTTAGTTGCTGTTTAAATAAACGATGCAAATACGAACGGTCAATTGAAATGTACTTGGCAATGTCGCTTACGGTAATGAAGTGTGAATAGTTTTGTTGAATGAAGAGAAGCGCTTCTTTAATATACCGCTGCTGTCTTACCTCATGGTTGACTTCCTGATTAGGGTAATGTTCAAACATCAGATACAGAAATTCATACAGCTTGGATGCAAGCAGTAGGTCCTTGTTGGATTTCAGTGTAGAAGAAACGACGATGCTTTCCATACAGCGGGCAAGGCTGCCCTCTGCTTCAAACCGGAAAATGGGATTGTCCGTATTGATAGAGGTCCGGCTTAGATATTCTTTTGCTTGCACCCCATTAAAACCAATCCAGGCATATTCCCATGGGTCGACTTCATCCGCTTCGTAGTAAATTAAAACCTTCGGCTCAATAAAGAAAGCATCGTTTTTCTCCAAATGATAGATTTTATCGTTGACTTTAAAGATCCCTTTTCCTTTTAAAATATAATGCACCATATACCCGCTTCGAATGGCTGGACCATAAGAGTGCTTGCTGGTACAGCTTTCTTTGCCACATGTGTATAAATTGAGATCCAGGTTGTTATAGGAATGATTGGAAAAGTGTGAACTCATTTATTTTCACCCCTTAGTTCATCTCTGCATATTATCACACCGTTTCATATAGAGTCTACATTATTCCATATAATTATTGAAACTATTCAATTATTATTAGGATGTAAACAATGAGTAAACAACATAATTTATACTTTTCGGAAATCGTACTATTGGCGCTATAAGGAGGTTGCTATGACTATACACATCGATAAAGAGAAGCTTTTATTCCATTTACAAGGCAGCAATACGAGTTATGTCATGCAGGTTATACGAGATGGTTATTTAGCCCATCTGTATTGGGGAAAGAAAATTCAGAACTATCGGGGAAGCAATAAAATCATCTTTATGGATAGAGGATTTTCACCCAATCCCGATGGCTCGGATCGAGCCTTTTCACTGGATACTATCCCGCAAGAATATCCGTCATTTGGAAATAGTGATTTCAGGATTCCTGCGTATCAGCTTCAATTGGAGAATGGTTCTACAGTGACAGACTTTCGCTATAAAGAACATCGGGTTTACCAAGGAAAACCAAAATTGAAAGGGCTTCCTTCTACTTATGCAGAAGATGCTGGCGAAGTAGAAACTCTGGAAATCGTCCTTGAAGACCCATTAATTAATGTAAAGGTTGTACTATCCTATAGCCTATATCCAAAGCGGGATGTCATTACCCGTTCAGTCCGTTTCGATAATGAAGGTCGGCAGCAGCTAAAACTGCTTAAAGCGTTAAGTGCTAGTGTGGATTTTCGTGATGATGAATATGAACTAATTACCTTGTACGGTGCGCATAATAATGAAAAAAATATAGCAAGACGAAAAATTTTACCTGGAATTCAAATGGTAGACAGCTGTCGTGGAGCCAGCAGCCCTCAACAGGCACCCTTTATGGCACTTGTAAGAGAAGGAACAGATGAAGAACAGGGTGAAGTGTACGCCTTTAATCTGGTGTACAGCGGGAACTTTACGGCCCAGACCCAGGTAGATTCCTATCGGAACACAAGAGTCACGATGGGGATTAATCCTTTTGATTTTACATGGCTGCTTGAACCTGAGGAATCGTTCCAAACGCCAGAAGTGGTCATGGTATACACCGAAAACGGCTTGGGCGGCATGTCGAGAATTTATCATGAATTATACAGGAACAGATTATGTCGTGGGCCTTTTCGTGACAAAGAGCGGCCGATCCTGATTAATAACTGGGAAGCCACTTACTTTAACTTTGATGCCGACAAGATTGAGCAGTTGGCGAAGGAAGCTCAAAGTGTGGGAGTGGAACTGTTTGTATTGGATGATGGTTGGTTTGGAAAACGGGATGATGACAATACTTCATTAGGCGATTGGGTGGTGGATCGTCGCAAACTTCCAGATGGATTGCTGGATCTTGCAAACCGCATACGAAATCTGGGTATGGAGTTTGGTTTGTGGTTTGAACCTGAAATGGTATCCATAGACAGCGATTTATACAGAAGGCATCCCGATTGGTGTATCCATGTCTCTGATCGTCCGTATACGTTGGGAAGAAATCAACTGATGTTGGATTTATCGAGGAAGGAAGTGTGTGAGTACATTATTAAGTCGGTTTCCGATATTTTATCGGACGTTCCAATTACTTATGTAAAATGGGACATGAATCGTCACATGACGGATGTGGGTTCGGCAGCCTTGCCACCTGAGAGACAGAGGGAGACTGCGCATCGTTATATCCTGGGACTCTATAGTGTTATGGAAGAGCTTACATCAAGATTTCCCCATGTCTTATTTGAGAGCTGTTCTAGTGGAGGAGGCCGTTTTGATGCCGGCATGCTCTATTACATGCCTCAGACCTGGACGAGTGACAATACGGATGCCATTTGCCGACTGAAGATTCAATGGGGAACAAGTCTTGTCTACCCTCCGATTACTATGGGGGCACACGTCTCCACGGTACCCAACCATCAAGTGGGTAGAATAACTCCCTTGGAGACCAGAGGTTATGTCGCCATGGCCGGGAATTTTGGATATGAGCTGGATCTGACGACATTAACCGTTGAGGAAAAAGAAATAGTAAAAAAACAGATAGCTCTATATAAAGAAATTAGATCGCTCATTCAATTTGGGAAGTTTTATAGAATCATTAATCCGTTTGATGAAAATGAAGCTGCATGGAACTTTGTGTCGGAAGATCAAACGGAAATGGCGGCCAGCTATTTCAAGGTTTTATCCCAACCCGCAGCCGCGATTAAAACGTTAAAATTCAAAGGTTTGAATCCAGACTACGTTTATAGAAATGTAGAAACTGGCGAGCTGTTCGGCGGTGATGAATTAATGCATGTCGGCATAACGCTTGCCAGGGTAAAGCAGGACTTTTTAGGCATGTTCTGGAGATTTGTTAAAGAAGACATCTGATTCAGCTAGAGGAGGTTTTACTAGATGGAAGCAAAAGAAAAGCAGTATAAGCAAATTTCTCAAGAAATTTTAAAATATATCGGTGGTGAAGAGAACATTATCGGTGTGGCCCATTGTGCCACAAGATTAAGAATTGTACTTGAGGACAATGAAAAAGCGGAATTAAAAATGATTGAAGATATTGATCTGGTTAAAGGCGTTTTCATAGCGGGGGATCAACTACAGATCATTTTTGGAGCAGGGTTGGTCAATAATATCTATGCCGTGTTTTCCAAACTGACCGGAACGGAAGATATGTCATTAAGTGACGTCAAATCGAAGTCCGCACAAAGGCAAAATCCTTTTCAAAAAGCCATTAAATCGCTGTCAGATGTCTTCATTGAGATCATGCCTGGAATTCTTGCCGCCGCATTGTTAATGGGGATCACCGGTCTATTAGGCCAGAAGGGGCTATTCGGCCCTAAATCGATTGTGGAGATGTATCCAATTTTCCAAGGGATCAATCGCTTTGTTCAAATCGTTTCCACAGGTATTTTCACCATCCTGCCGCTGCTTGTTGTTTATTCTGCAACCAAGAGATATGGCGGCCGTCCGATTCTGGGGCTTGTGCTGGGTGCAATTATGCTTCATCCAGCCTTGGCGGACGCCTTTGAGGTAGCTAAAGGGAGCCAAAATCCGGAATCGATCAGTCTTTTCGGCCTTCCCGTACAGTTGGTAGGCTTTCAGGGCGGTATTATTATCTCTCTGATGATGGGATATGTGGTAGCCAAGTTGGATCAGTTTTTTAACAAAAAGGTTCCAGACATGATTAAACTATTTTTGGCTCCGTTGCTGACGGTCTTTGTTTCTTCCCTGCTATTGTTTACTATTATCGGCCCTCTTGGGCGAGAGTTGGCTAGTCTGGTGACTGTTTCGCTGCTTTGGATGACACAAAACCTAGGAATATTCGGTTTTATGTTTTTTGCAGGCATTCAGCAGATCATTGTTATTACAGGCTTACATCATGTTATGGGTGCGGTAGAAGCGCAGCTGTTAACCGATACAGGCAGAAATTTTATCAACCCATTGGCATCAGTAGCTTTGATGGCTCAAGGGGGCGCCGTTTTGGGGTATATTCTTTTGAATCGCAAAGACACCAAGGTTAAAGAAATGGGTTACTCTGCATTCGGGTCTGTACTTTTTGGAATCTCGGAACCAGCGATCTTTGGGGTCACTTTAAAGTATAAGTTCCCCTTGGTTGCTGGATGCCTCGGAGGAATGATTGCGGGAGCATATGTATATTTAAGCAAGCTGACAGCCATAGGATTCGGAACCACGGCTCTTCCTGGCTTTGCAATTGCCGCGTCAGAGAACCATGGTCATATGAATTATCTGATCGCTCATCTTATTGCCCTGTTATGTGGAGCATTATTTACATTGGCTTACGGTGCTTTCAAGAGTAAGAGGTCAACAGTCTGAACCAAGAGAGTATGAACAGGTTGGACAAAATTAGTAAGGTACCATCAAGTTTTTATGAAAACGGGTAAAAATAATAGAACCTTCGTGGAATGGACAAGAGAGCATAGATGATAAAGTAAAAGAGCCGACCTCAGTCGTTAAAAACGACCGGGGACGGCTCTGAGTCACATGAATATATTTGTATGTTCGTTAAAGCTAATCGATTCCACTATCGCTTTCAATCAGCCCTTTGCCGATTACATTGGCCGAAACTGGAGGCTTGCCGAGCTCCCGGGACCATACGGACAGTTGCCCGATATGATGAATCTGGTGGGCGATAACATGACGCATCACCTCGCCCCAGGCATCAATTACAATCCTGCCGTCCGGGAGGTGATCTTCGAACCTATTCCGTTCCAGACCATCATGCCAGGCGAGCACGAACGGCTCGACATCGAGTCGAAACTTTGCATCCAGCTCACGGACTTTGTCGAGCGTATCATAGAGAGAGAAGTCCTCTTGAAAGTCGGGTTTGCCCTGAATCGTTTGAATCCAGCTCCACTCCACATCAACGATATGAAAGAGTGTCTTTAGAATGCCGCCGACTCCGCCGACGCGTTGTTTCAGTAATTCCTCCTGTGATACCTCCTCACACCAGCGGTACCATTGTTCCCGAATCATCCAGTTGTAACGAAAAAAAGTCTGCATCCATCAACCTCCAGAGCTGTATTTGAGAATCAACTCCACCAGTTTACCATGGAATGCCAAAAGGGCTGTCTCATTCGTAGAAAATCTACTTTTGAGACAGCCCTTTATTATAGGATAGAGATGTTGTTACTGGCTTATTTCTTTGCAGCCGCGTAACGTTTGTTTACTTCATCCCAGTTGATTACATTGTAGAATGCTGCAATGTAGTCTGGGCGTTTGTTTTGATATTTCAGGTAGTAAGCATGCTCCCAAACGTCCAGTCCAAGTACCGGAGTCAGACCTTCAGACAGCGGGCTATCCTGGTTTGGAGTGCTAGTGATCGCCAGTTTGCCGTCTTTGCCGACAACCAACCAAGCCCAGCCGCTACCAAAACGTGTTGTAGCTGCTTTAGTGAAGTCTTCTTTAAATTTGTCGTAGCCGCCCAGCTCGTTGCTGATTGCTTCAGCAATAGCACCTGTCGGTTGTCCGCCGCCGTTAGGACCGATAACTTCCCAGAACAGGCTGTGGTTGTGGTGTCCACCACCGTTGTTGCGAACCGCAGTGCGGATGCTTTCAGGAACGCTGTCCAGATTGGAGATCAGATCCTCCAGGCTTTTGCTTTGCAGTTCAGGAGCGCTCTCCAGAGCTGCGTTTAAGTTTGTTACATATGTGTTATGGTGACGATCATGGTGAATTTCTACTGTCAGTGCATCAATGTGCGGTTCCAGTGCGTCTTTTGCGTAAGGAAGTTCTGGTAATTGAAATGCCATAGTAAAATCCCTCCTGGTTATATGGTTGGGTAAGTGTTCCTATGTAATAATACCCTCGATAGTTATATTAAACCGCATTCAGCCTATTTTATCAACATTTTTGTTTGTAAAATAGCAAACCGGGCAATACGGCCTGGTAGCTAGCATGTCCAAAAACCCGATTGGAATACACAATACATAGGTAATAAGAGGTAAATTGTGAACTTTAAAATGTAAACGCTTTATATACAGCGCTTACATGAGAAAAAGGGATGTATTCCGTCAAAAAGTATGGTTTAATGGTCAAGGAAGCAGAAATTTCGGCTTTTTTGTCGTCTGCTATAATCTGTCATGTCTATGACATGACGAACTTGAGGGCATACACCCTTTTCCTGTTCTTCATTTCATATATAGCAGATCGTATGCATTTTTATCATAATGCCTTGTGATTAACACCATGATAAGAAATTTAAGGATTTATGTAAAAATGACGGTGCTGTCTCAATTTTTTTATTATGCTTACGAAAAGGGAGATATTACTTATGCACGTTCGTTCCTTTCAATTAAGTGATGTGAACTCAGTAACGGAACTCATGCAAATTGCCTTGTCAGAGGAGTGCTACAAAGAGACGGTGAGTGCGTTTGCCCGTCAGCTTTCGTGGGATTCCGGTTTGATCATCGTTGCAGAAGAAGAGGGAGAGATCGTTGGTGCTTTGATCGGCACGATGGATCAGAATGATGGTTGTTACTATCGTATCGCTATTCACCCGGATCGTCGTCGGATGGGAATCGGCAAATCGCTTGTGGAGTCCATGGAGCAGCGTTTTCAGCAACGTAAGGTTAGCCGTATTTGGGTAGCAGGGGACAAGCATAACAGTGCGGCCATGCCTTTGTACGAAGCGATGGGCTATGGAGCAAGCCAGATTTTACAGGCTTTTCAGAAGCTGAGTATTTTGGCGCCTCATTAATCGGGAATCGAAATAAAGAGAATTGAATAACATTAAGTATAATATTTACATTTAGAGCATATCTGAGTAACCGTTGCAATCGGGTACGGGATATGCTTTTCTATTTATAACAGGGTTGAGGAGGTTTAATTATGGACGCTTTGGCTCCTTCGTCAGGCCCGCTTCCCTCGCCGGAAACGTCCAAACAAGCAGGCCGCTCTGGTTACATACGCGATTGGTTAGTCACTCTGCTGATCGCCATGGTCGTCTTGCTGCTTCTGAACCTGTTCGTATTTAACTTGTCCACGGTCAGAGGACATTCGATGCAGCCGACGCTAATGGAAAGCCAGCATTTGTTCGTTAACAAACTGGTTTATAATTTTCATGATCCGGGCAGGGGGGACATTGTGATTTTAAAAGATCCCGATTCCAAGCTGTCGAGCCCAAGATTTTTAGTGAAGAGAGTCATAGGTATTCCCGGAGATGTCATCCGAGTTGAACATAATCAATTGTATGTGAACGGTGAACTACTAAATGAACCTTACACCAACTCTGACGTGGAGGATGGTGATTATGGTCCTTTTACGGTGGAGCCGGAGCACTTTTTTGTCATGGGGGATAATCGCCATATTGCAGCAAGCAAGGATAGCCGCTATTTTGGCAGCATTAAATCTCAAGATTTACTGGGACGTGCAGAATTTATATTTTGGCCGATATCTGAGTGGAAATGGCTATAGAGCAACTATAGTCTGAAATCAATGCGGAACACGTCCAAACCGATCAGGACCATGACGGAGCAGGCGGTTACCGATGAGGAAAGGAAGAGGATGATGAAAGAAGTGATGGTATATACCGACGGTGCTTGTTCGGGAAATCCGGGCCCTGGGGGCTGGGGCATCGTTTTGCTGTATGGGGAGCATCGTAAGGAGCTGTCAGGTGCCGAGAAAATGACGACAAACAACCGTATGGAGATCAAGTCCGTGATTGAAGCGCTAAAGCTGCTCAAGGAGCCTTGCCATGTGAAAGTACACAGTGACTCAGCCTATGTCGTCAATTGCTTTAAACAGGGCTGGATTAAGAATTGGCTTCGTAATGGCTGGCGCAACAGTAAAAATCAGCCAGTGGAGAACAAGGAACTATGGGAAGAACTGTGGGAACTGATGGGTAAGCATGAGGTTGAATATGTAAAGGTTAAGGGGCACAGTGACAACGAACTGAATAATCGCTGTGATTTTCTGGCGACCAGTGCTGTTAAAAATTTACGGTAGCATCTGCTGCTATTTTCTGTTGAAATTTGAGGTATGGGAATTTTGCAAATCCTCATATCTGTAATGATAAAAAGTGGAAGAGAGGTGAGTATCGGATGCAACGCGGATTGACTCAGGCGGCTGCCGGAACCGCTTTGACTTGGGCTGCGCTCAAGCAGGAAATTATTGAGGCAGCTCCAGGGCTGGGTATCGACTCCATCGGGTTCGCATCCGCTGACCCCTTTCTGTCTCTGAAAGCTATATTGGAAGAGCATCGTGCGAAAGGCTATGAATCCGGCTTTGAGGAGCCAGATATTGATAAGCGGATCTACCCGGAGCTGTATGGCTCACAGCCTGCATCTCTGATTGCTATTGCGGTGGCGTACCCTTCTAAAATGAAGGACCCGCCGAAGTCGGACAAGGGGAAGTACCGTGGCATTTTGGCGCGTTCAGCCTGGGGGAAAGATTATCATCTGGTACTACGCGAAGCGATGGAAAAGCTTGAGGCTTTTATAAGTGAGCGGGTGCCTGATGCCATATTGAAAAACATGGTGGATACCGGAGAACTGTCGGATCGAGCCGTTGCGGAACGCGCAGGGATTGGTTTTAGCGGCAAAAATACGATGATGATTTCACCGACGCTGGGATCATGGATTTATCTAGGTGAGCTGTTGACGAACATTCCTTTCCAGCCAGATGAACCGGTAACGGATGGTTGCGGCGAGTGTACCAAATGTTTGGATGCCTGTCCTACGGGCGCGCTTGTGGGTCCTGGGCAGCTGAATGCCCAGCGGTGTGTGTCCTTTTTGACGCAAACGAAGGGCTTTCTGGATGAGGAGTTTATGCGGAAGATAGGGAATCGGCTGTACGGATGTGATACCTGCCAAATGGTATGCCCCAAAAATCGGGGTCTCAACTGGGATCACCATCCCGAGCTTACACCCGATCCTGAAATTGTGAAGCCGTTGCTGCTGCCGTTATTGGATTTGAGCAACCGTGAATTTAAAGACCGATTCGGTCAAAGTGCGGCGGCTTGGCGGGGGAAGAAGCCCATTCAACGCAATGCGGTCATTGGACTGGGCAATTTCAAGGATATCAGTGCGGTGCCCAAATTAACGGAGGTTTTATTGGATGATCCACGTCCCGAGCTGCGAGGCACGGCGGCGTGGGCTTTGAGTCGAATAGGAGGGGAAAACGCTATGACAGCGATCAAGCAAGCATCAGAGAAGGAACAACATGAGCAAGTACGCGAAATGATCGCGCAAGCGCATTCCAAACTAGAGGAACAAGAGCAGACAGAACAGCAAAAGGCGTCTGAATCATCAAAATCAGAAGTAACGGCCGAGGACTCGCAGGGTCCAACTACGATTTATTATGATGAAATGGAGACACCTGTGGGCACGTTGACGCTGTGCGCTACAGATCGGGGGCTGTGCCGAATAGACTATGGCGTTTTCCATGCGAAGGAAGCACTGCTTCAGCAATGGGCCCGAACATGGATTGGGGAATATGTCTATGTGCAGGAGCCGGAAAAGCTGCGCGAAGCCGCGGATCAACTGCGTGAATATTTTGCGGGAGAACGACGGGAATTCAGCATAGCCTATGATTTGAGAGGCACTCCTTTTCAAGAGCAGGTATGGCGTGCATTGCAAAATATTCCGTACGGACAAAGTGTGTCCTACAAAGATATTGCAGAATCGATCGGACGAGCCAAGGCGGTACGTGCTGTGGGTGGAGCCAATAACAAAAATCCGTTACCCATTCTGTTTCCATGTCACCGGGTATCGGGTGCTAACGGAAGTTTGGTCGGTTATGCTGGAGGCTTACCAGTCAAGACGAAGCTGCTGGATTTGGAGAAACAATAAGGACATATGTTTGCAAAAAGTGATTTGCTAGCTGTCCCATGTTTTGCTATGATAGGTTCGTGCAATTCAAGATGTTTCATATAAATATACAGAGGTGACGACTTCGTGGTGTGGAATATTGTCATTCCGATTATTACCCTGATTGCTGGTTTGGTTGGGGGATTTTTCATCGGTGCTTATTATCTTCGTAAACAGCTTGAAAAGATGCAAAACGACCCTGAAACGCTGCAAAAAATGGCCAAACAGATGGGTTACAACCTGAATGGGAAACAAATGCAAAAAGCCCAGCAGATGATGAAGAACCAACAGTTCTCCAAAAATCAGCCTGGTCCGCGTAAAAATCAGGGCCGTCGGAAATAATGAGCAACGTGAGCACGGATGCCGCATGAGGTTGCTGCATAGAGGAGGATTACTGTGGCTGGCGTAAAAGATTATATTAACCGCAAAGCTGCGGATAACCGGGATAAAATCGAGTACCATGTGGAGCAGATTTTACAACTGATCGGTGAGGACCCCAAGCGTGAAGGGTTATTGGAAACACCGGCACGCGTTGCGCGCATGTATGAGGAAATATTTGCGGGTTATGAGGTTGATCCCCGGGATGCGCTGGGTGTGACATTTGACGAGAATCACGAGGAGCTTGTGATCGTGAAGGACATCGTTTATTACAGCCAGTGTGAACACCATATGGCTCCTTTCTTCGGAAAAGTGCATATCGGCTATGTACCCAGCGGCAAAATTGTAGGACTGAGCAAGCTTGCACGCCTGGTAGAGGCAGTGACCCGCCGATTGCAGGTACAGGAGCGTATTACATCACAGATCGCTGATATTTTAAATGAAGCGGTCTCCGCTCACGGGGTTATGGTGGTCGTGGAAGGCGAGCACCTGTGCATGTGTGCAAGAGGCGTCAAAAAGCCTGGTAGCAAAACGGTAACATCTGCGGTACGCGGTACGTTTCGTGATGATGCAGCGCAGCGCGCAGAATTTCTGTCGCTGCTCAAGGATTGATCGAACATCGCAAGACGTTTATGTGATGAACAAAAAAGGGTGGTTTACGCATAGGCGTAGCCACCTTTTTTTGTTAACATCAGAAATAGAGACGACGGGATAGCCGCCTTAAAATTACGATTTGCCTATGGATAAGGGGATAACGTATGGAGAATGTACATAGATCAACAGAAAAAACAACAGCTTTGCCTCAGTTGCAGTGGTTTGAAGCGCCACTCGCGGCCACTCAGGAGGACGTTTTGTCTCCGCTGGCTTGGGAGGAGCTGGCCTGTCGGCAAGTAGGGAAAGGAGCTGCACCCATTTTGCATCTTTGGCGGCATCCGTCAGCGCTTGTGATCGGTCACCGGGACCGCAGGCTTCCCTACGCCCCGCAGGCGATGGAGCGAGTGCGCAGCGCGGGAACCTCGGTATGCGTACGCCCCTCGGGTGGAGCAGCCGTCATGCTGGACAGGGGGGTGCTGAACCTGTCCTTGATCCTGCCGAATCCACAGCGGGCCATCAGCCTGCATGAGGATTTTCGGCTCATGGCAGCGCTAATTGCCGATGCGCTGGTTCCGTGGTCTGGCGAGGCGCAGACCGGAGAAATCCCTGGGTCCTTCTGTCCCGGGGATTACGATGTCAGCGTCCGAGGCCGCAAGTTTTGCGGCATTGCACAGCGGCGCCAAGCCAAGGCGTATATCATCACAGCCTTCGTGATGATTGAGGACAGTGGTGTAGAGCGTGCACAGGCGGTACAGGAGTTCTACACAGAGGCAGCCGGGGACACGTCGGCAGGCGTGCAGCAGCAGGATTACCCCCGGGTGAATCCAGCAACGATGGGTAGCCTGGCAGAGCTGGCTGGAGTGCCGTCTGTTGAGGCGTACACGGCATCTCTGCGCCGTGTCGTTGAGAGCCGGACAGCCGTTTTACCTGCCGCTGGCTGGCTGGTACAACCGGAAGGATTGACCGAACAAATGGCAGCACTCAGAGAGCGATACGATTTGCAGGTGTAGTTTTTCTTTAGCTTAGAAGGGTTGCCATCTCAGTTTGGAGGCTTGGGTATAGCGCTCTGCAACCTCTGGCCAGTTAACGACATGCCACCAATCTTCAATGTATTTGTTGCGTTCGGCCTGATGCTTTAAGTAATATGCATGTTCCCATACATCTAGCGCTAGCAGCGGAATGGACTCCCATTGAGTCAGATTCTGGTGCTTTTCGGCCTGCAAAATTTCAAGTCGTCCCGCGCGTGGACTCCATACCAGGATAGCCCAGCCGCCACCCTCGACCTTTTCGGCTGCTGAACTGAATTGCTTTTTGAATGCCTCGTAGCTGCCAAAATCCTTTTTAATCTGTTCAGCCAGCGGGCCGCTTGGGTTTCCACCACCTTGAGGACTCATGATCGTCCAAAAAAGAGTATGCAGATAATGGCCTGCGCCGTTGAATGCCAGTTCCCGTTCCCAATGTTTTACGAGGTCAAAATCACCTGTTTTTCGGGCTTCTTCCAGTTTCTTTTCCGCTTTATTCAGGTCATTCACATAGCTCAAATGATGCTTGTTATGGTGAATACGCATTGTTTTCTCATCAATATACGGTTCAAGCGCATTATAGGGGTAAGGGAGCGGCGGTAGCCGATGTCCCCCAATAGGAACCGACCGGCCGATTGAGGTTTTTTCCGTTGCCGAAGGTTGCGCCTGGCTGGACTTGACGCCTTTAGTCGTCCATGCGCCTTCTCCCCTTATGCCTGCCTGCCGTTCTCGAAACGCTTCCTCTGGGTAATTCTCACCCTCTGTAGCTACATGATACAACCTAGCAGCCCTTGCGATGGAGCCAGGTTCCTGAAAGGGGGTTGTCGAGATCAGGAAATATTGGCTTTCATGTGCCGCGTGTAATACAACTCCGGCGGATTTTGGTTGCTGACGCAATGCATGACTGTGCTCGCTTAGCAGCCCGAGCTGTCGTACATACTCCTGTGACTGACGGTTTGCGGTTTGCAGCAAATCGTCTAATCGACGATTTAATTCTTGTGAGTCAAGCTGAGAGTTTGAGGCTGACTCTGACAATGGCATCTTTACAGATGATGATGCGTCTAATCCTCTTGACTGTTTTGAATGTTCAGTGAATTCGTGTGTATGTGCTTGTGGAGCAGCCGACATCTGTTTCCACTCCTGATGCCACGCCTGATCTGCCGGATCGAGTGCGCTCCGTTGCTCTTCAAGCAGCTCTATGGCGGTGCGTTCCGTCTGTTCGAATACAGTCCGCCAATCATCCAGCAGCCGTACATAAGTAGGCTCTAGTCCCTCGGTAGCGGATTTAATCACTTCCACATGCCAACTTTCCTGCTGCTTCCAATGCCGAATTTCCTCCAGCACACGTAAGGGCAGGAAAGACCCATAAGTACTCAGCATCGTTTTTTACCTCCCGTATCCCACTATGGCTATCCGGCCGATCTGGCAGATCTGCCCTGGACGCATACGTACCCAGTATATTCACTGTCTCATCGGAAATATGTCTATGAACTCCCTTAATCCGGTCACATCTGTTACTAAAACAATGAATACCCATGGAACACGAAAAAGAAGCCCAGCTACGGCACGGGTTAAGTGTCCATAGACAGGCTTCTTCCAGGCGAAGAATAGAATATAGTTCTTCGAAAAATAATTTTTTACTTCGTATTCGTTTGTTTGTGGGCATCAGCGGTGGTTTTCTTGTCCTCCAGCTCCTGTACACTGCTTAGAAACGTCGATACCCGTCGCAAATATTCACGAGGGTGCTCTCTGAAAATAAGCTCATGTATCCCGTTTTTAACAATCCATACACTGGAAAGCGGGTTGGTTTGATTGGCAGCGAGCTTTTCCGCAATAGGATAAGGAGCTTTTTCATCCTGTGTACCATGCACAAACATAATCGGGAACGGGTAGTTTTCCTTTTTAACCTCCTGATATGGAATCTGATGCAAGCTGGTGCCGTTCAAAATTGGAAACAGCAACTCCAGAATTTCCAAAGACGGATGTCTTGGCAGATTAATTTGATTGTGAATGTTATGGTACAGCGTATCCGGTTCCAGCAGGAAGGTGCTGTCCAAAATCATTGCGTCCACATCCTTGGTTTGCAAGCCCGCCTGAAGAGCGGTTCCTGCCCCCATGGAGAAGCCCCATACGATAATCTCCGACGAGCCGCGTTGCTTCGCAAGCTGAATTGCTCCGAGGAGCTGTTGGGATTCTGCTTTGCCTCCGGTTGCGACTGCTTTGCTGTTTTGTGACGCAAATCCATAATCGAACATGACCACATTAAAGTTCAAACTGTGGGCATAATGCGCCAGATCATACATGGGAATCCAGCTTTCTTCGCGGTTAGCCCCATAACCATGGCTGAAAATAATCGTTTTCCGCGATTGATCCGCCGGGATATACCAGCCTTGTACCATGCGGCTACCATCCTTGGCAGGGAAGCTGACTTCCTCATAAGGCATGCTTTTGGCCTGCATCGGATTAGAGTACAGTGGTGCAACGGTGGGATTCGTAAGTACCCATGCGATGTAAGCATGCAAGGCAATAAAACAAAACAACAGAAAAAAGACGACCGACAGCAGCAGAGCTATCACAACGTGCTTGAACCGCAGCAGACGGGGATTAAAGAGTGGGGTGGACGGCTCCTGAACAGCGGTCTGTAGCTGAGCGTTGCGCTGGGATGTCGAAATCATGTAAGAGCCTCCTTATATAAAATTGATCTTCGTTTCATAGAATATAGGTATAATTCCACTTGAAAATAGTAGTGTAGATCCGTATAGATACCTATTATCGTATGATGGGGATTATCCAAAGTCAACGCCTGAACCGGAAAAGTAAAAATGATGCAAAGAATTGTCGATGTTTGTTCTCGTTCTGTAATATGGTTGTCACAAAAACATCGGTTTACAGTAGCCGCGACTATTCTATATAATTTATGTAACCATGTTTCATAGTGTGAAACGAATATGGATACAAGAGGAGCGGTTCACGATGGAAGACCGTAAATTAACCGTTCGCGCTGTAGAGCGTGCACTTGATATACTGCTGTGTTTTACCGCAAATTCGGATCTTGGCCTGACGGAGATTGCCTCCAAAATTGGTCTACATAAAAGCACGGTTCATCGGCTGCTGACTACGTTGGAGGATCGGGGCTTTGTCGTTCGGAATGCCGAAACGGAAAAATATCGACTTGGCTTCCGCATTTGGGAGCTATCCACGCATTTGTCCCAAAGTGACGAGCCGGCGGTGCTGTTACAACCTGCAATGGAAGGACTACGTGACCGTCTGGGGGAGACGGTCAGCTTGTACTTACGGGACGGCAGTATGCGTATTCGCATACAAGCCGTGCAGAGCAATCAGGCGATCCGCAGGGTCGCGCCTGTAGGTGCGCGTATGCCGCTGGCTGTAGGGGCCTCCAGCAAGGTGCTGGCGGCCTTTATGCCGCCGCAGGAGCTGGAAGCCCTGCTAAGCGGGGATGAATGGCCGCCCTCAGTAGACCCGGAGGTCTATAAAGCCCAGCTGCAGGACATTCGCGAGAAGGGCTATGCGACCAGCTATGAAGAACGGGAGCCAGGGGCTGCTGCTGTGGCAGCGCCAATTGTGAACCGGAAGGGACAGGTCACTGCGGCTTTATCTGTATCCGGCCCGGTCAGTCGACTTGCACCCGAGACGCTACATGACTTTGCTCCGATTTTGATCGAAGCGGCGAAGGAAATGGGGCTTATGCTTCCGTAACAAGAATGAACACAGTTGAAGCAAGCAGAGTGATTTGATAGGGAGTGTCTTCTTGGTAAAAGGGTACCTAGAAGGGTTGCCAAAGCCATAAATTTGAAGTAGTCTGGTAAGGAAGGCGGATGTCTGTTATATCCGCCTCATGTGAATAGAAGTATCACAGTTACTGGGGGAGCCTGTAATGCCGGGCTGAGATGGAATCGTGCAAGATTCCGGACCCTTTGCACCTGATCTGGATCATACCAGCGTAGGGAAGTAATCGGCCATTGAAATGTATACGCGGCTGCTGTCTTCAGTGGCGCATTGGAATGGATATTCCATATGCGCACTGTCTGGACAGCTGCCTCGTTAGATTAGCCGGTTCCCTGGGGAACCGGCTTTTTTGCATAGATCAGCGCCACCCTGGGAATGGTTCCGGATCGGTGTGTCATTTCATCGAAACGGGAGGAATGGACAATGAAACCGACAGAAGCAGAAGGAACAAAAGGAACAGAATTGAAATCAGCAGAAGTAAGATTGGTAGGAACAAAAGAAGTTGAGGTAGAGAAGACAAACGGGGAGCAAGCCAGTGGGGTAACGCCCTTTCCAGGAAGCCGTAAGGTATATATTCAAGGCTCGCGGCCGGACATTGCCGTGCCAGAGCGCGAAATTGCTCTTCATCCTACACATACGCCGCAGGGCACGGAGCATCATGAGCCATTGCGTGTATATGATACAAGCGGTCCCATGACCGACAAAGCCTATCAGGTCGATATCCGTCAGGGCCTGCCTCCATTACGGCGAGCTTGGGCACTGGAACGGGGCGATGTGGAGGCTTACGAGGGACGCGCCGTCAAGCCGGAGGATAATGGACTGAAACCTGGCTCCAAACGGGAGACAGTGGAATTTCCCGGCGTGACCAATCGTCCGCTTCGTGCTTCGCAAGGGCGTACAGTGACGCAAATGCATTATGCGCGGCAAGGGATCATTACGCCCGAAATGGAATTTGCGGCGATCCGCGAAGGGGTCGAGCCTGAGTTTGTACGGCAGGAATTGGCGGCTGGACGAGCCATTTTGCCTTCGAATATCAATCACCCGGAAAGTG
The DNA here is from genome assembly GCF_037027525.1 of Paenibacillus sp. 203. NCBI lineage: Bacteria > Bacillati > Bacillota > Bacilli > Caryophanales > Paenibacillaceae > Paenibacillus > Paenibacillus sp. 203. The sequence goes on along the minus strand of NZ_JAXCHD010000017.1, from coordinate 43,880 downwards.
AGCCAATGGTCATTGGGCGTCATTTTCACGTGAAGATCAATGCGAACATTGGTAATTCTGCGGTTACCTCCTCCATCGAGGAGGAAGTGGAGAAAATGACTTGGGCGGTGCGTTGGGGCTCGGATACGGTTATGGACCTGTCCACAGGCCGTAATATCCATACAACACGTGAATGGATCATTCGGAATTCTCCTGTACCGATTGGGACTGTGCCGCTGTATCAGGCACTTGAAAAGGTGAACGGTGAAGCAGAAGCGCTGACGTGGGAGTTGTATCGCGATACGCTGATTGAGCAGGCGGAGCAGGGAGTGGACTATTTTACAATTCATGCGGGTGTATTGCTGCGGTATATTCCGATGACGGCGAATAGAATGACGGGAATTGTATCCCGAGGCGGGTCAATCATGGCAGCCTGGTGCCTTGCGCACCATCAGGAGAATTTTTTGTATACACATTTTGAAGAAATTTGCGAAATTATGAAAGCCTATGATGTGGCCTTTTCTCTCGGAGATGGTCTACGTCCAGGTAGTATCTATGATGCGAATGATGAAGCACAGTTTGCAGAGCTGGAAACGTTGGGCGAGCTAACGCAAATCGCATGGAAGCATGATGTTCAGGTCATGATTGAAGGGCCGGGACATGTCCCTATGCATAAAATCAAAGAGAATGTGGATTTACAAATGGAGATTTGTAAGGAAGCTCCTTTCTATACCTTGGGACCGCTCACGACGGATATTGCCCCCGGATATGATCATATTACCTCAGCCATCGGGGCGGCGATGATCGGTTGGTTCGGGACGTCCATGCTGTGCTATGTTACGCCTAAGGAGCATTTGGGTCTGCCCAATAAGGATGATGTCCGCGAGGGTGTCATTACCTACAAAATTGCGGCACATGCTGCCGATCTGGCGAAGGGGCATCCACGAGCGCAGCAGCGGGATGATGCTTTGTCCAAGGCGCGCTTTGAGTTCCGCTGGCGGGATCAGTTCAATCTGTCGCTTGATCCCGAGCGTGCCTTGTCCTACCATGATGAAACGCTACCGGCAGAGGGCGCCAAGGAAGCACATTTTTGCTCGATGTGCGGCCCTAAATTTTGTAGTATGCGTATCACTCAGGACATTCGCGCCTATGCAGCGGATAAGGGGCTGAACACCCAAGAAGCAGTAGCTGTCGGGATGCGTGAGAAGGCAGAGCAGTATCGGGATGGCGGTCAGTAAAACGAACGTGGAGTTTAGGAACGTATGAATTAAAAAAGCCGTGGTTCTCTACAGTCAATGTAGGAAACTACGGCTTTTTAGCTTCTTATGTAAAGTGGGATCATTCAACCGGATAAACGGCGCCTTATTTTTTACCCATTTTTTCATTCAAAATGTCCTGAAAGCTGAGCTTCTTCTCCGAGCTATCTTCTTTCTTCTGCATACTCACCGCGTTGGCACGTTGGTATTGGTGGTGAAAGGGCATCAGGGTGTGGACGGTTAAGTTCATTGTATTCATGTAGGTCATTCCTCCAATTCCATATTGTCAAATTCAGATTGAGTTGCTTAGGACGTCTGTATAGGACTATTTGTATGTACTTGATGTCGTAATACCGTGTAGGTTGCTTGGTAATGTTTCAATCATTATACCCACATTTTCTCAAAGTAAAACGCTTTTGACATAAAACAGGAAGATGGTCATATGTGTCCAAAATTTGGATTAGGAGGATGGTCATTTTAGGGGAAAATGTGCCTAGGTCTAAAACAAGGGCTAGAGGCCCGTTTTCTTAGTTTAGTAGTCGGGATTGTGTTTTTTTGTCGAATAACCTTGTAAAAGGAGGATTTTGCGGAATCCTCAAGTCAGGATTGAGGCAGTCTGGTGGCGAATTAAAGTGTCAAAGTTGTATTGACTTTATGTTTGGTAGTAGATACCATGAACTGGTTGTCAGCGTATTTTGGCAACAAGAGTCAGCCAATCCATCTGGCGATTCATCCTTTGAAATGTTAGAGAGAGGATTAGAGCATATATGAAAAAAAGTATTGCAGACATCGCATTTATTATTCTGGGAGCGTTTTTTTTCGCGCTAGCTGTTAATCTGTTTGTGATCCCGAATGAATTTGGCGAGGGGGGCGTTACAGGGGTCACGATCATCCTGTACTACCTGTTTCAGTGGTCTCCCTCGATCGTCAATCTGGTGATTAATGGCTTGCTGCTGATTGTCGGATATAAATTTTTGGACAAGAGAACGACCTTGTACACTATAATTGCGGTCGCTTTTAACTCGCTGTTTTTACATTTAACGGTCAACTGGCGGATTGATTCGCATGAACCGACGATTAATGCTGTATTTGCCGGAGTTTTGGTGGGGGTCGGCATTGGCTTAATCGTACGGGTAGGTGGCACAACGGCAGGAACGGTCATTTTAGCCCGGATCGCCAACAAGTATCTGGATTGGAATATCAGCTATGGCTTGCTGTTTTTTGATTTGATTGTCGCATTCTCTTCCTATTTTATTATTGGTCCGGAAAAATTGATGCTAACTATCGTTATTTTGTACGTTGGTACAAAGGTGATGGACTTCATGATCGAAGGACTGAACCCGAAAAAAGCAGTCATGATCATTTCGGAGCACCAAGATAAAATTGCCGAGATGGTCATTACGAAAATGGATCGTGGAGTTACCGTCCTGTCAGGCCACGGCTATTACACTAAAAATCCAAAAGAAGTGCTGTATATCGTCATTAGTAAACAAGAGGTGTCAGCGCTTAAAAAGATAGTCAAAGCCATCGACACAGCAGCATTCATCACCATTCATGACGTGCGGGACGTGTTCGGAGAGGGTTTCCTGGATATTTCGAAGTAACTCGTATGCACGAAGGTAAGGTTATAGGAGAATATTGTTGGAAGTCGGTCCTGAGAGGATCGGCTTTTTGTTTTTGTGATGTTTCTTCCATTTTTGGTATTGGAAAATATGCATAATAAAGAGGAGTCACTCAATTCCTGTTATGGAGGGTTTGGCGGGATGGAGAATAAGGGTAATTATGACGTAAGTTTCCTTGGCTGCTTTCGAATGAAAGCGCTTGGAAGAAAACGCATCGTATCTCTGCTTATATTTGGATAGCCTTTGGCTTAATCGGGATCGCTATAGGATTAGGACAAGAAGTTAATGTGTATATGGTGCTCGCATCTTGTTTGCCGACGATGATTAGTTTTATTACTTCTCTCTTTCTAAGTCATAGGTATAAAAATATAGACTGCTGATATCTGTATAATGCAGATCGATTTAGCATATTAGGGGGATTTCCATGAGAAGTAAATTAAATTTTTCTAATGTATTGTCTTTTCTTATTTCTGTTTTGCCTTTAGTCATCTACTTTTTCATGTATCCGAGAATGCCTAGGAATGTAGCAATCCACTACAATTTCAATGATGTGGCTGACCGTTTTGTTGACAAATCCTCCCCTGAGGTATGGTTGTTGTGTGGAATTAGTCTCATATCTTTTATAATTATGCTAATGCTTCAACCCTATCTCAGTCGTCAGTTCAAGAGCGAAGAAGGCTCTGTAATCATGGAAAGCCTGCCTGGTCTCTTCACACTCCTTATAACCCTAGTGTTCTCAGTTCTCGGCATATGTTTCCTTTTAAAAGCTTAAAGCATATAAAAAATCCCCTCTCAATTCGCAGTTTCCACTGCATTTGGAGGGGATTTCGTTATTTATACGCTCTTTACTCTTGAATCATCTGACGCAATACGGTTTGCAGAATACCACCGTTGTGGTAGTAATCGATATCGACGGTGCTGTCTAGACGGGCAATTACCGGGAATTCGAACTTTGTGCCATCCTCGCGTTTAGCCACCACTGTAAGCTCTTGACCAGGCTTCACGTCATTGTTAATGCTGAGGATGTCGAAGGTTTCGCGGCCATTGAGACCCAAGCTGGACCAGCCATAGCCCTCCTGGAATTGCAGAGGCAGTACACCCATGCCGACCAGGTTACTGCGGTGAATCCGCTCGAAGCTTTCGGCAATGACAGCCTTAACGCCCAGCAGAAGCGTACCTTTGGCCGCCCAGTCACGAGAGCTGCCTGTGCCGTATTCCTTACCAGCAATGACGATCAGGTTCTGATCGGCTGCCTGATATTTCATGGATGCATCATAGATGGACATTTCCTCATCCGTTGGCAAGTATTTGGTCACGCCGCCCTCGGTGCCTGGAGCCACATTGTTGCGGATACGGATGTTGGCGAATGTACCGCGCATCATGATCTCGTGGTTACCGCGACGGGAGCCGTAGGAGTTGAAGTCCTTGCGTTCCACGCCATGCTCCTTCAAATACAGTCCTGCCGGGCTGGATGGGGCAATGTTGCCTGCTGGTGAGATATGGTCCGTCGTGACCGAATCATTCAACAGGGCAAGCACACGGGCATTACGGATTTCCTTGATATCTTGTACGCCATCTTGAAGTCCTTCAAAGAACGGCGGGTTTTGAATATAAGTTGAGTTTTCATCCCATTCATACAGTTCGCCTTCAGGAACCGGAATGGAGTTCCATTTTTCGTTGGCAGTAAATACATTTTCGTATTTGCGACGGAACATATCCGGGCTGAGAGACAGGCTGATGGCTTCCTTGATTTCCTCGGAAGTGGGCCAGATGTCTTTCAGGTAGACTGGTTGATTGTCCTGATCGTAACCGAGAGGATCATTCACCAAATCAATGTTCACTGTGCCTGCCAGCGCATAAGCGACAACCAGTGGCGGTGAGCCGAGATAGTTGGCTTTGACCTGCGCATGCACACGGCCTTCAAAGTTCCGGTTGCCGGAAATAACTGCGCCAACCGTCAAATCATGGTCTGTGATGGCTTGACTCACTTCGTCAGGAAGTGGGCCGGAGTTACCAATACAGGTTGCGCAGCCGTAACCGGCTACATGGAAGCCGAGGGCTTCGAGCGGTCCGATTAATCCGGCTTTTTGCAGGTATTCCGTCACGACGAGGGAGCCTGGTGTCAAGCTTGTTTTAACATAGCCTGGCTTTTTGAGCCCACGCTGTACTGCTTTTTTGGCCAGCAAGCCCGCACCGAGCATAACGCTTGGATTGGAGGTATTCGTGCAGCTTGTGATCGCCGCAATAACGACTGCTCCTGTACCCAACTCGCTGGTGGAGCCGTCCGGATGGGTCAGCGGAATTTTCTGTGCGATTTTTTCATCGCTCAGTCCATAGCCGCCTTTGTCCACCGGGGTACGGATAATGCCTTCGAACGTTTCTTTCATGCGGCTAAGCTCAACACGGTCCTGCGGACGTTTGGGTCCGGCGAGACTCGGTACTACCGAAGCCAGATCAAGCTCAATCGTATCGCTGAACACAGGGTCCGGTGTATCGGATGTGCGGAACATGCCTTGGGCTTTGTAATACTCCTCTACGAGGCTTACTTGCTCATCGGAACGTCCGGTGCTGCGCAGGTAGGCTAGCGTTTCCGCATCGACCGGGAAGAAGCCAATCGTTGCGCCGTATTCCGGTGCCATGTTGGCAACTGTCGCACGGTCAGCCAAGCTGATGTTTGCCAGACCAGGCCCGTAAAATTCCACGAATTTGCCGACTACGCCTTTTTTACGCAGCATTTGCGTAACAGTGAGCGCCAGATCGGTGGCAGTAGAGCCTTCCGACAGGCTGCCTGTCAGTTTGAAGCCGATCACATCGGGAGTGACAAAATACAGCGGCTGCCCCAGCATGCCCGCTTCTGCTTCAATCCCGCCGACACCCCAGCCTACAACACCCAGCCCGTTAATCATCGTGGTATGGGAGTCTGTTCCTACGAGGGAATCTGGAAAGACGACCGTTTCACCGTCAATGGTTTTGGTAGCGGCAACGGAGGCGAGATACTCCAGATTGACCTGATGGACGATACCGGTGGATGGCGGAACGGCGCGGAAGTTGTTGAACGCCGTTTGCGCCCAACGCAGAAAACGGTACCGCTCCTCGTTGCGTTCAAACTCTACATTAATATTGTAATCCAGCGCATCACTGGTACCAAAAGCATCGACCATGACCGAGTGATCGATAACGAGATCGACGGGAACGAGCGGATTGATTTGCTTCGGGTCCCCGCCTGCTTTTTTCACCGTATCACGCATAGCTGCCAAATCGACAACCACCGGGACACCGGTAAAATCCTGTAGCACGATGCGTGCAGGAATGAACGGAATCTCCTTGTTGGTATCCCGATCCTCAGCCCAGCCTGTCAGCTGTTGCACATGTTCTTCCGTAATGGCGCGACCGTCAAACTGTCGAACCGCGGCTTCCAGCAATACTTTAATGGAGAAAGGCAGCTTGGCGATACCACTTTTTCCTTGTTCCTCCAGTGCCTTAAGGCTGTAGTAGCGGTAAGGCTTCCCGTTAACTTCCAGACTACGGGCGATGGAGAATTGATCTTTTCCTGACATAAGTATTACCTCCTTGAAGTGGATGCTTGTGGGAAAATAGGGATGTCGTTTTTTCGACGTCTTGCACAGTTGGTTTAAATTGGTTGCGTTCTCAATTACATCTTCAGTGGTTCATAACGTGTTAGAGGTTGAGATGAATGTAATTTGTTTCATTAGATGAAACATGATTTCAAAATGATTGCTTTTGGATTAAGTATACCGTTTTCAGACGGTTCCGTAAAGTTTTTTTGGCCTAAATGATGCGTTGCAGATTGGAAAATAAAACGCCCGCTCCCTCGCGTTTCGATGTTCATACCAAGCTTTAGAGATTCATACTTATAGATAGAGAGCATTTCAGACCAGAGAGGCAAGAAAGGAAGTTATTCATCATTCCGGTTATCCCCGGAAAAGGATAGCGGGACGAATATGGAGGGATTGGGATGGGGGAGCGGGAATGGAAACAGGCCCTTTTTGCTTACGTGAATCAATACAATCGCAGTGAAGTGAATGGTGTACCGCAGCCGGATGAGTATCTGGAGGTGGGTCAGCGGATGGAACGAGCAGCACGTGCGGCCAGATTGGAGCAGTGGTACAACGAACGGGATGCTGTTCCCCTACGCAGCGAGACACGCGCCAAGCCCCTACGAATGGTGCAGGATACCCCGGATGAGGCTGTGGTAGATGTACAACTGCATGTCCGACTCTTTTATGAGAAGGGTGGGATGACTCACCGGGAGGATCGGATCGAACGGGAGCGTCTGACATTCACACGCGAGGGTGAAGCCTGGCAGGTAGCGAGAATTGAGCGCGATCCGGCAGAAAGGAAGCCAGCGGGGGGAGAGGTTCCTTTTGAACAGGCTTCGTTTAATCAAGGAGGAAATCTGCCGCTGCTGAATCGCGGTGTGCTGGGCTTTGGCTCATCAGCACGTCCCAGCCGATATCGCCGCGAAGAAGCAGCGGCCTATGCAGATCAGTGGTGGGATAGCTTCAATCCGGAGTTTGAAGGTTTTGATGTGGATTGCACCAATTATATCTCGCAATGCCTCTTTGCAGGGGGAGCACCGATCCACTATACTGGTAAAAGAGAATCGGGCTGGTGGTATAAAGGACGGGTTGCCGGACGTGAACTGTGGAGCTACAGTTGGGCAGTTTCCAACAGTCTGGAGCGGTATTTGGGCTCCAGCTCATGGGGGTTGACCGCTGAGCAGGTGAGTCGCCCAGAGCAGCTCATGTTGGGGGACGTCATTTTTTACGATTGGGATGGTGACGGAACCTTCCAGCACAGCACGGTGGTCACGGCCTTTGATGCGGGCGGCATGCCGCTAGTCAATGCACATACGGTAAGCTCCAGACATCGTTATTGGGACTATAAAAATTCGTATGCGTGGACGGACAACACGGTATATCGCTTTTATCACATCGCCGACTATTTTTAAATGAGATGATGGATAACAGGTACAGTGATGCAAATCAGTCACAATGACGAAAGCAGGAAAGCGGAGGATAGGCATGGCAAATCAAAAATTGACCGTAGGGCTAGTGTACGGTGGCAAATCGGGCGAACATGAGGTTTCGCTGCAAACGGCGTATGCGGTAATGAACGCTTTTAACTATGAGAAATACGAGATCATTCCTTTTTATATTACGAAGGCTGGCGATTGGCGTAGAGGGGCGCTATTAAGCGCTCCTCTGGCTTCTGTAGAGCAATTGAAGCTGGAACGCGCAGAGGGCGGCACCAAGGCGGCATTAGATACATTGTTCGGCAAGCTGTACGGAGAGCAGACGCTGGATGTACTGTTTCCGTTGCTGCACGGCACCTTTGGCGAGGACGGAACGATTCAGGGTCTGTTCGAAATGGCGGATATGCCTTATGTCGGTGCGGGAGTGCTGGCTTCGGCAGCAGGTATGGATAAAGGCGTCATGAAGAAGCTGTTTGAGCATGCAGGATTGCCGCAAGTGAAATACTGTTATTTTAATAGTACACAGTGGGCCCAAACCAGTCATGATCTGGTACGTAACATGGAAACCGAGCTAGGTTATCCTTGCTTTGTCAAACCGGCTAATCTGGGATCAAGTGTCGGTATTTCCAAAGCCAGTAACCGAGAAGAGCTGGAAAAGGCTGTAGATCTGGCTTTGCAATTTGACCTAAAGGTGATTGTCGAGGAGTACGTCGATGCCCGTGAGATTGAGGTCAGCGTACTTGGCAATGATGAGCCGATTGCCTCGGTACCGGGTGAAATTGTATCGTCGAGTGATTATTACGATTACGCTGCCAAATATACGGATGGCCAATCGGAAATGCTTATTCCGGCACCGTTGGATGAGGAAGTGGCAGATCGTATTCGTGAAGCCGCATTGCAAGCATTCCGTGCTCTGGAAGGCTGCGGGATTTCCCGTGCCGATTTCTTCGTCAGACGCTCGGACGGACATATCCTTATTAATGAAGTGAATACGATGCCTGGCTTTACACCGTTCAGTATGTATCCATTGCTGTGGAGAGAAACTGGCGTATCCTATGCAAGTCTGCTGGATCGCATGATTGCTCTTGCATTGGAGCGTTATGAGCGCAGGTCGGCACTGCACTACGAGAACTCATAAACGAAACAAAGGGGAGCTGATCACTCTCCTTTTTGTTCATATATATGGCATATCTTTGAGCACTACACTAAACCCTTAATGATGAAAGGTGGCGGTTACACATGGGCTTTCAAACTGAATTTAACTCCGTGTGCAAATTCAAGAGCGAGCAAGAACTTTACGAACTGCTGGAATACGGACGTGGCAAAATGGTTAAATCCGGGCTGCGCGTGTTTCCGACAGGCCAGAAGGTCATCGCTTACAGCGTGGACAACGTGGCAGTAGCCATCGTGCAGATTGTGGGCTGTATCGCCGAAATTAATTTCCAGGGCGATGAAGTGACCGAAGTTGAAATGATCCTCATTCGTAAGCTGAATGAAGAGGAATCAAGAATTCAGACCGCATTGGCGGATGAAATGTTTTTTGGAGCACAGCAGCAATCCTAGCTGTTTTCTTCTTGCAATTTGTGCGATAACACCGAATCAGCAGGTGCTTTTCCGGGTATGATCAGTAGAAAAGGGTTTTAGGTCACTGAACGAAAGCGACCTTACCATCTACTGCGACTGCTGAAAGGAAGACACCCTATGATCGTAAGGTTCGGTTATGTAGCCATGTCGGTTAACGTTCAAAATGCATCCCCCTCTAAAACAATGACATTGAGCAGCTTTAACAAGATTGGAGACCGAGAAGCTGCAATCCGCAAGCTAGAACGGATAGCAGCCGAAAATCTCCATAATACTTTGAGGCTGCTGCGCCATAATCGCGCGAGTGATATCCAGGTCTATCGTTTCTCATCCAAGCTGATTCCGCTCGCGACCCATCAGGATCTGCGAGATTGGGACCCTTTTCAGGCGCTTGCTGCTGACTTTGCAGAGGTTGGGAACTATGTCAGGGCGAATAAGATGAGGGTATCGTTTCACCCCGATCATTTTACAGTGTTAAGCACTCCCCGTCCTGAGGTGTTGCAGAGCTCCATTAATGATCTGAAGTACCACAAAGCGATGCTGGAGGCCATGGGACTCGGTGCCGAAGCCAAGAACAACATTCATATTGGTGGTGCATACGGAGATAAGGTGACCTCAGGCCAGCGTTTTGTAGAGCAGGTTAGTGCTCTGGATCTTTCGTTAAGAGAACGGTTAACGCTGGAAAATGATGATAAAACGTTCAATGCGGTGGAAACGCTGGAGGCTTGCAAATTGACGGGGTTACCGATGGTTCTCGATATTCATCATCAATGGGTGAATAATGAGGGGGAAAAGCCGTGGGAGCTATGGCCGGATATTTTGGATACCTGGACAGGGGAATTGGCCCAAGCCGGATCTTCTGTGGATCATCCATTGCCGCCCAAAATCCATGCGTCCAGCCCCAAAAGTGAAAAAGATCCTCGGGGCCATGCGGACGGTGTTCTAGTGGAGCCCTTGCTTACCTTTTTGCGCAATATTGCCGGATATACGGATCGGATTGATGTCATGCTTGAAGCCAAACTTAAGGATGAAGCGTTATTCGGGTTGATGAATGAACTGCGCCTTCAGGAAGCTAATGGGGTTAAAGTGCTGGATGGAGCTTCCGTAGAAATTATGCCTTAGAAAGTAGCATTTTGCGGATAAAGCTCCCATTTAGAGAAACTTTATGCAGATTATTGTGTATACTAGAATGTGTAAACTAGCAAACTTGTACTGAAACAGAGATGGTTAAGAGACTGTGTTGTAGAGCAGCTTCGTAAACCACGTAACAATGATATAGAAAGTAGAGTGAACACGTTGAACGAAAATGAAAACGAAAAGGTTCCCTATATCGTATCAGGAAAAAGCTATACTGCCGTGGCTATTAACGCGGCATCCAAAGCCGGGGAATGGATTAAAAGCAGGCTGGGAACTGTTGAACATTTGAATACCAAACAGTCTCCTACGGATCTAGTGACCGAGGTAGATAAAGGGGCAGAGCAGATGATTCGCAGACTGATTCTGACCCATTTTCCCGATCATGCTATTTTGGGTGAAGAGGGTGTAGAGCCGGGAGCCGAAGCTTCGGCCCGCGCATTAGAGGCTGCCCGTGAAGAGGAATATCTATGGATTATTGACCCGGTAGATGGGACTACCAATTTTGTACACAGTCTGCCGTATTACAGTGTGTCAATTGCCTTGGCCCATCGTGGAGAGGTGATTGTCGGGGTTATTTATGATCCGTCCCGTGATGAAATGTTTGTAGCGGAAAAAGGAAAAGGCGCTTATGTACATGGCAATCGCATGCAAGCATCGAGAGAAGAAACACTGGGAGATAGTCTGGTGTGCGTCGGCTTCCCGCCGGATCGTACGTATGCACAACCGCTAAATATGAAAATTACGCAGGTTCTTACACCTCAGGTACGCGGCATTCGGGCGATGGGCTCGGCAGCATTGCATCTGGCTTATGTAGCATCAGGACGGCTGTCGGCCTATTGCGAAATTGGTTTGAATGCGTGGGATGTGGCAGCGGGCGCTTTGCTGGTGCAGGAATCAGGCGGCACCATTACCGATACATTGGGCAGACCTTATGACCTGAGTGTACGGCATATTGCAGCGACGAATACAGCTATTCATTCTCAACTTATTCAAGTGCTGAAAGAAGCAGACGCAACCGGATTATAATTCTACGTAGAACATCATCATGAAGGAGGAAATCGCGATGAGCCAATCCGAAGAATTGGAACGCCAGCTCAGTGAACTGCTGACGGAAGGCGAAATTCGTGAGAATGAGGCCCAGAAGCGGGAAAGACTCAGTCCTAAATATGAGGTGCGGGTTCAGACTCATATCGATCCCATTGTTGAGGAGACGCGTAAATACCGGAGTATGGCACGGGAACTTGATGACCGATACGACGAATATATGAGCAAGGCGGACAAATCGAAACCAACCGATCAACGCTAAGCAAATACAAATACCTCTTGCCGAATGACCAAGGCATGGGGTATTTGTATGTTATAAAGGAGGCGACATTCACTGATTACCTACTTTAAAAGCGCTTATAAAAATGCTGGAATCCATCATAAAATGGTACTGCTGATTACGGTGCTTATGCTGGTTAATTTTGCAGTTGTTGCAGTCATACTTAAGTACGTATTTCATATTTATGATAATCAAATGTACAAAAAAACATCCGAAGTACTCAATATTTCTTCAATCGGCATAGAAAATGAGCTGAAGGATGTGGAAAAAGTTACTTTCAAGGTAACAACGGACGAGCAGCTTCAACGTTATTTGCTGCAATTGGAAAAGGAAAAGTCACCTTATACCAAAATGGTGCTGCGTAAAAAAATAACGAATAGGCTCGTCGCCTTTGCCGGCTCTGAGACCTATGTCTATTCTATGATAGTAATCGATAAAGAGGGACAGGTCATGAGCGCGGGCAACCGCGAAGGTATTCCCCAGGAGCTTCGATCCACCCTGTCGGAGCTGGCAGACGAACATGACGGTTCCAATGCATGGTATGCGGCAGGTCATTCCTCCTTGCTGGCCGCTCGGCAGTTCAAATCCTTTACCGATTCCAATTTTACACTGAATGGGCTCGGAACGCTTGCGATTCGTGTGCGAATTGACCGGATTGTAGCGGATCGTGTGCAAACTTCCGGCCGTGACGGACAACTGATGATTACAGATGGAAGACGGATGATTTATCCCGAAACACCACTTTTGAGTGAGAGTGATATCCAGGCGGAGCTTGGCCGAAAGCAGCCTTACGGGATTGCGACCTACTCAGGAGGAACCTTTTTCGCTGCTCAAATCAAATCCTCTTATACGGGGTGGACGTATTTGCATATGACCCCCTTCGATGATATGTTTCGCAGTATTACGATCATTAAAGAAGTTGTAAGCGCTATTTTTGTAATTATGCTTCTTATCGCATTGGCACTGGGGGCTAGGTTGTCAGGGAGCATTACCAAACCGATTGTTCAATTAATCCAGAACATGCGTAAAATAGAAAAAGGCGATCTCGACCGTTTGGAAGAAGAAGCACTTGGCGCGGTCCCCCTTTCCACACAGGATGAGGTAGGCTTGTTACATCGGACATATAAGAAAATGATTCGTCGCATTCGTGAGCTCATTAATGAGAATGTTGCCAAGCAGCTATTACTGCGGGAAACAGAGCTAAAGGCATTACAGGCACAGATTAATCCACACTTTTTATACAACACGCTGGAATCCGTGAACTGGCTCGCCAAGGCCAATAAGCAGGATCGGATTTCAGAGATGGTGGAAGCACTTGCTTTTCTATTGCGTAGTGCGGTCAGTTTTGAAGAGCAGCTGATTCCGCTTCGAAAAGAACTGGATATTGTAAGGAGCTACGTAACGATCCAAAAAACACGTTTTGATGAACGTCTCGTTTTCCATCTGGATGTCCCGGAAGAACTGATGGATGCACAAATTCCGAAGCTAACGCTTCAGCCCTTGGTGGAGAATGCCATTCATTATGCGCTGGAGCCGCGAATTGAACCCTGTCGGATTGCTATTATTGCGAGAGAAAGCGAGGGGTCTTTATTTCTACGAGTTGAAGATGACGGACCGGGAATGACGCCGGATTTCTTGGAAAAGCTGCGGAGCGGGCAGGTCATGACTCGTGGGCAGGGCATTGGACTTACGAATATTGAGGAACGGATTAACCTGACATTTGGTACACCTTGGGGGATAGAACTGCATAGCGAGTCAGGAACAGGAACGTCGATTCATGTCTGTATTCCATATGTGAAAGGGGATCAGGGTCGTGTACAAGGTGCTACTGGTTGATGATGAGCGTATGATTTTGGAAGGCATATCACAGGTGGTTGATTGGGGAAAAGCGGGAACGAGATTGGTTGGTACGGCACGTAACGGGATTGAGGCTTATGATCAGATTCAGGCCAGCCCGCCTGACTTTGTGATTAGCGACATCTCTATGCCTGGATTGGACGGTATCGGACTGGTTGCCAAAACGACGGAGCATTTTCCAGACGTCCGTTTCATTCTGTTGTCTGGTTACAAAGATTTTGATTATGCCTGTCGGGCCATGCAATACGGGGTGAAGCACTACTTGTTGAAGCCATGCAATGAGCGACAAATTCATGAGGCTCTGACCGAGTTGGGGCAGGAGCGGGAGGAGCAGGAAGAACGCAAGCAGTTTGTAAACCGGATGAAGCTAGATTTTCAGCGTATGCTGCCTCATGTGAAGGAACACTTTTTGAAGGAGTTTATTTCCTATAAAACTTACGGTAGCCGTGATATCGCATTTTATGAGCGGTTATTCGGAATTGAATTGCAAGATAAGCAGGTTCGAATGCTGCTGCTGCGGGTGGAGGAATCCCATGAGCCGGAGCATTTGTTTGCATTGCAAAATATAGCGGCAGATTTGATGGATGATGTCTTGCTCAGTACGACCATGCAGGGGCAATTGCTCATCGTGCTGGAAAGTGAGGATGACACGTCACGGTTTATGAAACAGATTGAAGCGGTACGTGCGACATTTCATCGCTTTTACAAGCTAGAGGTAACAGTCGCAGTTAGTGAGTCGGATAGTATGCAGCATTCACGGGGGATGTACCGGGAGACACTACATTGTATGAATCACCGTTTTTACACCGGGGAGGGCAGTTTGATTACGAAGGAGGATTTAGCGGCTGAGGATACCCGGGAGATGGCAGATTTGGAGCTGGACGAGGAGAAGTTCGGTCTGCTAATCAAGGCTGGAAATACGGTGGAGGTTGCACAGGAAGTGGATCGGTTGTTCGGTATTTTGTCCCGGATGAAGCTGGAAATCTCCGTGACCCGCTCCTATGTGCTTCAGCTCTATGCCGCTATGATCCGTATATGCCCTGAAGAAGAGCGTGCGGCGTTTACGAGCCGAATGGTGGTGCTGGCAGAGCAAAAAACGCTGGCATGTCTCAAATCTTTTGTACAGGAAGCTGCCGAACGAATGACCGCAATCTATTATAAAAGTAATGTGTATCGCCAATCTTCCACCGTTGATAAAATGATCACTATTATTGAGCAAAACTACAGAAAATCCGATCTGTCGCTGAACGGAGTGGCAGGTCAAATGCTGTATATGAATTCCGACTACTTAGGAAAAATTTTCAAAAAGGTGACAGGGGAAAACTTTTCACACTACGTCAATCGTTATCGGATCGAACGTGCGGCTGAGCATATTCGAGAGACAGGAGACGTGAAGGTATTTGAACTGGCGGAATGGTTCGGCTTCGGTGGGAACGCGCAATATTTTAGCCAGGTGTTCAAAAAATGGGCGGGTATGACGCCTTCCGAGTATATTAAGTCACATGAACGGGGATGAGCTGATGGCCCCCACTGTTTTTTAAACCCAGGAAACCTGATTTGTGTATTCCAATGTTTCTCTGCTTTTGGGAAAATAACAACAGGAGCTAATGTAAACGCTATCAAAATTGCGTAAATGCGTTGTCACTCGTGATTTGGCTCCTTTCTAGAACAGCGAAAAGGGGAGAGATAGGTGGGCAAAAAGGGATGGTTTCTGATCATAGCTATGCTGCTCGTTTTGACGACGGCATGTAGCGGAGCGGACGGCGGCAGCAATTCGGGCACAAGTGCAGACGGGAAAGTAAAGTTACGTATCGCTTGGTGGGGATCGGATACGCGTCATGAATACACGCAAAAGGTCGTTGATTTGTATAAGCAGAAAAATCCTAATGTAACGATTGATGTGGAATATGCCTCTTTTGATGACTATTGGAAAAAGCTCGCCCCGCAGGCTGCGGCTAATCAGTTGCCTGATATCGTGCAAATGGACATTTCGTACATTAGCCAATATGCGAAAAATGGTCAACTGGAGGATCTCGCGCCTTACTTGAATCAAAAAATTCAGGTCGCTGATGTGACCGAAAATGTACTCAAAACCGGCGTAATTGCCGGAAAGCAATATGGTATTCCAACCGGTGTCAATGTTCTGGGTTTCCAGTATGACCCGGCGTTGCTCAAAAAAGCGGGTATAGACAAAATCCCTGACAACTGGACATGGGATCAGTACAAAGAACTGGCTTTAAAGGCTGGTTCCAATAAAGTATACTTTGACAGCTCGATGGCTGCTGATATTTTCTTCCACTACTATTTGCGTACGCAAGGAAAGACTCTCTACAATGCGGAAGGAACAGGATTGGGGTATGACGACGATAAGCTGTTTGTTGACTTCTTTAGCGGATTGGCTGATCTGATTAAGAAGGGAGCGACCCCGCCTCCTGAAATTATGAACCAGACCAAGGGGATTCTTGAGGAATCCGATATTGTAAAAGGAACTGGCATCGGTATTTGGCAGTGGTCCAATCAGTATGTGGGCTTACAGCAGGTTGTTAACCGCCCAATGGCACTGGCTCCAATGTTTGGGCCGAATATGGAAAAAGGCGTATACATGCAGCCTACGATGTACTGGACGGTTGCTTCCCGTTCACAGGTAAAGGATGAGGCCGCAAAGTTTATTGATTTCTGGATGAATGATGTAGAAGCGAATAAATTGATTAAAGGCGAACGGGGCGTGCCAATTTCCTCCAAAATCAAGGAGGCTGTTGCGCCAGAGTTAAGCGAGCCTACGAAGCAGGTGTTTGAATTTGTAGCTTCCATGGAGCCGAAGGCTTCTCCAATGAGCCCGCCGCCGCCAGTCGGATCGCCGGAGGTAATTGCGACTCTGACCGATTATATTGAGCAGGTCAATTTCGGACAGATGACGGCTGAAGACGCAGCGGCCAAATTCCGGGCTGATGCGAATACTATCCTTGCGAATAACAAGCAATAATGAGCGCAATGAGATCTTTAGGATATCTGACATCGTTTTAGCATAAGAACGACAAGATCCAAGGAACGTTTCGTTAAGTTAACCGTGCGTAGTCCAAAGCATGATTGCGCACGGTTGATTCGACGAACCAACTGCATAAGCACCCTTTGCAGACATCACAATAATATTCGTATAACAACGAATTATTAACAACGTAAAGTTTTTCTATTTCTTTAAAAGCAACAGAAGGGAGGCTTGATGAGCTTGCGAAATCATCAGAGCTTGAAAGCCAATATGACCGGATATGCGTTTATCAGCCCGTTTATTGTGGGCTTTCTGGCGTTTACGTTAATTCCAATGTTTATTTCGCTGTATCTGTCCTTTACCACCTACAACCTGTTCACCCCGCCCAAATGGATTGGTCTGGGTAACTTCGAAAAAATGTTCACAGGCGACCCGAAGTACTGGAATTCGATCAGGGTCACGTTTACGTATGTGCTGGTCGGTGTACCGTTGCGACTGATTTTCGCGCTGTTTGTGGCTATGATTTTGAATACCAAATCGCGCATGGTCGGCACCTATCGGACAATGTACTATCTGCCGTCGATTATCGGAGGTAGCGTTGCGGTATCCATTATGTGGCGGAACATTTTCAGTAATAACGGCATAGTGAACAGCCTGCTTTCGACCTTAGGGGCGACTCCGGTGAAATGGTTTGGTGACCCGGATGCATCGCTTACGATGCTGATCACCCTGTCCGTATGGCAATTTGGCTCCTCCATGCTGATTTTTCTGGCAGGTTTGAAGAACATTCCTGTTGAATTGTACGAGGCGTCCAGTGTAGATGGCGCTAAGCCAGTACGAAAATTTTTCAGTATTACGCTACCGTTGCTTAGCCCGATTATTCTATTTAATCTGATTATGCAGACGATCAGCGCTTTTATGACCTTCGTCCCGGCTTATGTTATTTCTAAGGGTGAAGGAGGCCCGATGGATGGAACGATGCTGCATTCACTGTATCTGTTCCGGCAGGCGTTTATGTTCAGCAACATGGGATATGCGGCAGCCATGGCTTGGGTCATGCTCATTATGATTGGGATACTGACAGCGATTTTATTTATAACCTCCAGATACTGGGTATTTTATGAAACGGAAAAGGGGCGCTGATACCGATGGCATGGAAAACGGTCAAATGGCCAATTTATCACATACTGGTTGCTGCACTGGCGCTCCTGATGCTGTATCCCGTTTTTTGGATGCTGTTCAGTTCGTTTAAAGAAAGTCGGACGATATTCGTCACGGCATCCTCGCTTTTCCCTACTGAATGGATCTGGCAAAACTATGTAACAGGCTGGAAAGGGACAACTGGCTACAACTTTGGCACGTACATTCTAAACTCGCTCACGATCGTGGTGATTTCAACGATTGGAGCTGTACTTTCCTCTTCATTGATCGCATTTGGCTTCGCACGCTTGAAATTCAAAGGGCGTAACTTGTGGTTTGCTTTGATGATGGTGACGCTTATGCTACCAGGGGATGTGGTACTGGTACCGCAATATATTATTTTCACCAAGCTCGGTTGGATCAATACGATCTTACCGTTGGTGGTACCCTCCTTTTTCGGGATGCCGTTCTTCATCTTCCTGATGGTGCAGTTTATACGAACGATTCCAGCAGAGTTGGATGAAGCGGCGACGATTGACGGGTGCGGCAAGTTCCGGCTGTATTTCAGAATTATTTTACCCTTACTCAAATCGTCGTTGGCTACAGCGGCAATCTTCTCTTTCTATTGGAAGTGGGAGGATTTGCTTGGTCCGGTACTGTATCTGAATTCGCCGGAGAAATATACCGTATCTATTGCACTCAAGATGTTCCTCGACAGTGAGTCGGCTTCCAACTGGGGAGGAATGTTCGCGATGTCTATCCTAAGCCTGCTTCCAGTTATCGCTGTATTCTTCGCATTCCAGAAGCAAATTGTAGAAGGAATGAGTACGAGTGGTTTGAAGGGGTAAGATCCAAAATCCATAGCGTGAGGATATGAAGCTTACGAGTAGAAATGGAAGGCACCCGGGTTTGTACGATTGAATGGACGGGATTTGAGGGCGATGGCTGAGAGGTGAGTACATTGTGGAAGTTTGATTTTGGTCCGGGGGGGCCTGCGGATGGCTACAAAGGAGTGCCTCCGGATTGCTTATATACAACTGAACAGGGCTATGGCTTCGAGACGACGGAGCATGTATACGGTCGAAAAAGGCAGAGTGCAGCCAAGGATGCACGCACGCGGCTACGAAGCAGCTTTTGTATTCCACTGAACGCTGCATTTGTTGCAGATGTGCCAGACGGGATGTATCTCGTCACCGTACTGGTCGGCGATTCGCAGGCGGAAACGCTCACGCGATTCAAGGCTGGTGAAGGCAAGCACATGCTGCCCCCAGTACACACGCTGCCGGGCCAGTTCATCGAAGCGCTGTTTGCGGTGCCAGTCCGGGGTGGCAAGCTACGCCTCACCGTGTCAGGCACCGCGCCACGGCTCAATGCGCTGGAGATTGCGCCAGCGCCACAGACCCTCCGGCTATTCCTAGCCGGAGACTCCACGGTTACGGATCAGGACGCCTCCGGCTATCCGTATACTGGCTGGGGTCAGGCTTTGCCCGCCCTGTTCAAGCATGATGTCTGCGTGGATAATCATGCCGTATCGGGACGAAGCTCCAAAAGCTTCGCGGAAGAAGGACGGCTGGATGTCATTTTGGACGAAATAAAGGCAGGAGATTTCCTGTTCATCCAGTTCGGTCATAATGATCAGAAGCCTGATCCAGAGCGGGCTACAGAGCCTTTTACAACCTACAAGGAGCATCTTCGCCTCTACATCGACGGCACAAGAAGCCATGGGGCAACCCCGGTGCTGGTCACGCCCGTACATCGCCGCTATTTTAACGAGGATGGTACGCTATCTGACACACATGGTGACTATGTAACAGCGGTTCGTGAACTGGCGGAAGAAGCGAATGCGCCGCTAATCGATTTGTCTGCCCGCACGCAGGAGTTATATGAGCAGCTGGGTCCCGAAGAGAGTAAAGAGCTTTTTATGTGGCTGCTGCCTGGTGAATACATGAACTTTTCCAGCGGCTTAGAGGATAACACGCATTTTCATGAGAATGGCGCGGTTCGTATTGCAGACATGGTGGTGGATGCTGTGAAGGAACTGGATTTGCAACCGCTGCGCATGTATTTACGTTGAAGGACGACCTTTTCATGTACGGGCGTCAAGGAGGTAACTCACGTGAAACTTACCAAAGGGGGAGACGTGGAAATGCCTGCATTGATTTTTGATGAAGAACAAGTTAAGCAGGTGATCGACCGGGTCGTAGAACGCACCTTTCAAATGCACTACAGCTGGGATTGGCCGGGCGGAGTCGCCTTTTACGGAGTATGCGAAGCGTATGAAGCGACAGGGAACGAAAAGTATTTGACTAAGCTGAAAGAATGGGTTGACGAAAATATCGAGGATGGACTTCCATCTCTCTCGGTGAACGGCGTTTCTGTCGGGCACTGTTTGTTGACGCTTTATCAGGCCACAGGTGAGCAAAAATACCTTGATATTGCCATCGAGATGGCAGAATTTTTGGCCCAAAAAGCGGAGCGGTTTGCCGACGGCATTTTCCAGCATACGGTGAATTCACTTCATGATGTATTTCCGCAGCAAGCATGGGTGGATACGATGTTTATGGCCGGTTATTATTTGCTTCGTATCGGTCATCTGCTAGGGAACAAGGAGTATTGGGAGGATGGAGCTCGTCAATATCACGGGCATGAAGAATTTTTGCAGGACCCGGATACGAATCTGTATTATCACGGATGGGATCATGCGAACCAAAGCCGGATGTCAGGAATATATTGGGCGCGCGGCAATTCATGGGCAGCCCTCACGATGGCAAAAGCGCTGAAATTGGTGGAGGTGCAGCATCCATCTTATATGATCATCGATGGCTCGCTGCGTGACCAGCTCAATGCACTGGTGCGGCTGCAATCCCCAGAAGGGCTGTGGCATACGGTGCTGAACGATGATACCTCTTATCTGGAAACCTCGGGCTCGGCTGGAATTGCGACTGCCTTGCTTATGCAAGGAAGATTGTTTAACAAATACACCCAAAAGGCGATCGACGGTATTCTTTCCCGCATTAAGGACGACGGCACAGTAACGGGGGTATCCGCTGGAACTGCTGTGATGAACGATATTGACGGCTATCGTAACGTTCCGTACAAACGCCTTCAGGGCTGGGGTCAGGGATTGGCGCTTGCTTTTCTGGCTCAACTGTTGCGTACCAAGGAGAATCCGTACGGCTAGAAGAAGGGGCATAAGCGCCAAAAAGTATGATGGGTAAAGGAGGCCAATAGTATGGGAAATGCTGAACTTTCTCAGGAAAAGGTGGCTAATCAGCCGCGAGGCAGCCGATTCTGGGTCATCCCCGATGGGTATATTCCACCGGAAAGCCGGGGAGAGCTGCTCAGTCATGAGAGTATATGTGTGCTGAATTGTGGGAGCCGTGTGGCAAATCTAAGTATAGACATCTATTTTGAAGACCGCGAGCCATTGGAGGGATTGATCGAGGTGGTGGAAGGAAGACGAACCCGTCATATCCGAACAGCCTCGTTGGAGAAATCCGGCGAACGGATTCCGACAGGCATTCCTTACGCAATTACGGTCACTAGCGATGTGCCCATCATCGTACAATATAGCAGATTGGACACGACACAGCCGGAATTGGCATTAATGAGTGTCATGGCGTATCCTATTTAATCCGACGAAGACTAAGAAGTGAAAAAAGAAATCTCTCGGCTGCAATTGTGCAGCTGGGAGATTTCTTTTTTTGCAGGCAAATGAGTGTCTATTTTTAGCCCGTTTTTTGTGATTTTGCCGAAGTTGTTTTGATCGGCGTGAAGTTTTTTCGCCCTCCGAAATTGGTACCCAGCACGCCGATAATGATCATCACAGCCCCAACAATGTGATAGTAGGCGAGCTGCTCCTTCAAAATGTAAGCACCGGCAATCATGGAAATGAGGGTGGATAAATTACCGATCACACTCATTTTGGAGGCTTCGATCCACTTCAAGGCAAAGCTCGATAACAGCGAGGTGACGAGGGTAGACAGAATGCCCAGATAAATCAGTGCCATCCAATAACCAGGCTTCACCAGTGGAGCGGTATAGGCGCTCATGGAGCCGTCTATGGCATGGTATCCTAGTGCCACCACGTTAAAAACGATACATCCCAAAATAGAGGTAACGTAGGTCAATTCCATGGGGCTGTACTTTTGTGTTAAGGGTCGTGCCAGCACATTATAGCCGGATAGGCATATCGCAGAGAGCACGAGTAGAAGAATACCTCCATAGCTATTGGACGCTAGTGGTGCTCCGCTTTTCATCACAAATATAAAAACCACGCCAAAGACAGACAGCAGTAAGGAAATTTTTTGGACTACCGTTGTACGCTCTTTAATAAAATAGGAAGCTAACAGCAACGTAAAAATAGGAACGGTTGCTTGAATAATTCCACCTTCCGATGAAGAAGTGCTCATCAGCCCGAAGGCTTGTAGTGGAAAATACACTAAAGGGGAGAGCAGTGCTAGTGGTAAAATGCGCGAAATGTCACGTAACTTGATGTTGAGCTTAATCCAACCGAGCAGCACTGGAACGGTCAAAGCGATAAATGACAGCGCAAAGCGATGGGCAATCACATCCAGCGGGCTCGCCTCTGTGACTGTCAATTTTACAAATAAAAATGAAAATCCAAGTATAGCTGCATAGCTGAGAGCTGCCAGATAGGCGGCTCCATTTCTGGAACGACTGTGCATAATAAACCTCCGTAATCATGACCTTAACCTGTTGTTCTCTCAATATACCCGGATGGCATCACCTGATACAATCCATAAAATCTGCAACTGTACGGGTACAGTTGTCAAATAAAAAAAGCCGGAACGAAGTCCCAGAGGTCGAATACCCTTCCCTAAGACTACTTCCAGCTCTTATCAAAATTCATATTCTATCACTTACTGCTGGGTTTACTTACCCTGTGACATCGCCCGGAACGAATCGTCCGCCGCTTCCAGCGTAGCATCCACATCTTCGTCGGTATGCGCTGTTGTGAGGAACCAGGCTTCGTACTTGGATGGCGCCAGATGAATACCGCGATCCAGCATGTGACGGAAGAAGGATGCGAACGCTTCGCTATCCGTATCCTGCGCCTGTGCGTAATTCGTGATCGGATGATCACAGAAATGCGTCGAGAACGCTCCACGAATACGGTTGATCGTCAATGGCACGCCGTAGCGTTCGGCAGAGGACTGAATACCGTCCGTCAGTCTCACGGCCAGACGTTCCATCTCTTCGTACACGCCTTCCCCTTGAAGGACTTCAAGGCAGGCGATGCCTGACGAGATGGAAGCCGGGTTGCCGGCCATCGTACCCGCCTGATAAGCCGGGCCGAGTGGGGCAACCTGCTCCATGATGTGCTTGCTGCCGCCGTAGGCACCAATCGGCAGACCCCCACCCATGATTTTGCCCAGAGCGGTCAAATCTGGCTGAATCGCATCATGGTTGTCCAAACCTGCATACGTTTGGGTGGAACCGAAGTGGAATCGGAATGCGGTAATGACCTCGTCATAAATGACGAGTGAGCCGTTCGCACGCGCCATCGAGCATAACCCTTCCAAATAACCGGGCTGCGGCATAACCATGCCGAAATTACCGACAATCGGCTCAACCATGACTGCCGCCACATCGTCGCTCCAACGCTCCAATGCTTGGCGCAACGCGTCGAGATCATTGAATGGCACGGTAATAACTTCGCTCGCAATGTTGGTCGTAATGCCTGCGCTATCCGGTATGCCCAGCGTGGAAGGGCCTGAGCCTGCGGCTACAAGTACCAGATCCGAGTGACCGTGGTAGCAGCCGGCGAATTTGATGATCTTGTTCCGCCCAGTATAGGCTCGTGCCACACGAATCGTCGTCATAACTGCTTCTGTGCCAGAATTCACAAACCGGACCTTGTCCATAGAAGGAATTGCTTCCTTCAGCATCTTCGCCAGTTTAATTTCCAATACCGTTGAGGTTCCGTATAATACGCCGTTCGCGGCCGCTTCGCTGATGGCCTTAGTAATATGGGGATGGGCATGCCCAGTAATAATAGGGCCATAAGCCGCCAAATAGTCGATATATCGATTATCATCCTCATCCCAGAAATGAGCACCTTTAGCACGTTTCATGAATACTGGAGCGCCGCCGCCCACAGCTTTAAAGGAGCGTGAAGGGCTGTTAACGCCCCCGACTATATGCTCCAGGGCTTCTTTATATAGTGCTTCGGAGTTTTCCCGTTTCATCATCAAAAACTTCCTTTCCGTTCATTAAAATAGGGTATACACACGCCAAAGGGCAGCGTTCACGGCTGCCCCTGCATACATCATTATAGCTCTTTTTGACCTGTCTTTGTTGTTGATTGTGTGGAAGCATCCTCATTACTGGTTTTACTGCCCCCTGTAAAAGAAGCTTTATCCTTCTTGGTAGACGATGCACTGTCTGGCTGTTTCGTTTCGTTCTGATCCTTGTTTTGTTCCTGTGTTTGTGTGGGTGGATTATTAAATATATCCTGCACATACGTTTTCAGTTCTTCCGGATCGCGGACCGTAAGAACTGCTGCGCCGCCCACATTCTCTTCTCCGAGCATCTTCATCGGTGGAACCTGTTCGCTGCCTGCAAAGTTGCTTTGGTACCCCACATTTGCCAGCTTCCACATATCGTTAACACTGAGATTCGTGTCGATGTACGGGTTAACCTGCTCTAAAATATTCGGCAAGTTAGCGATGGAAGTCGTGGTCTGCATTTTCTGGGCTACGGCTTCCAAGAATGCCCGTTGCCGTCCTGATCGGGAGAAGTCGGACATTGCATCGTGGCGGAACCGCACATATTGAAGCGCCGTATTGCCATCTAGATGCTGCATGCCCTTTTTCAAATCAATATCGTACTGATGTTTATCCGCATTACTTGTATAATGCATATCCTTTTCCACTTCAAAATCAATCCCGCCTACGGCATCCACCAGTTTGATAAAGCCCTGGAAATCCGTGTAGACATAATATTGCACCGGGATGCCTAACAGATCGCCAGCCGTCTTCATGGCCGTGTTGGGTCCGTGAGTAATGGCGGTGTTAATTCGATTTTTTCCATAGCCGGGAATATCCACGTACGTATCACGCAAAATAGAGAACAGGTGGATTTTTTTCTTAACGGGGTCCAGTGATACAACCATCATGCTGTCTGATCGGGGGACTTCCCCTTTCTGGATACCGCGCCCATCGACACCCATCAGTAAAATGT
This sequence comes from Paenibacillus sp. 203, assembly GCF_037027525.1. Classification (NCBI taxonomy): domain Bacteria; kingdom Bacillati; phylum Bacillota; class Bacilli; order Caryophanales; family Paenibacillaceae; genus Paenibacillus; species Paenibacillus sp. 203. Next base: position 18,796 of record NZ_JAXCHD010000017.1, on the reverse strand, counting down.
TAACCATATCGGTACCTTCCCACTTGGGTGGTTCTGGCGTACGAACCTGATCGACCTGCTTTACATTTTTGAAGGGGGAGTTAGCGCCCTCTTTATGCAGATTATCCAGCTGATTATAAATGGATGTAAAATAGTACACGGCAAAGCCGACAATCGCGACGATTACCACGGCTAGAACCGACCATATCGTCCTTTTGGTTCTGCTTGTCATGGATGCTCTCCCTTTCGCTTTTCAGTTCATTACATTATAATTTCTTTTTGGAGCACAATCAATTTAACTATGGATTTTACAAATCCTGATTGAGAGGTATAACATGCTGGCAATTGATGTGCAGGATCTGCGCAAAACATTTAAGGTTCAAAAAAATCGCGAGGGCTTAAAGGGTGCCTTCCTTGATTTATTCGCCCGAGAATACAACGAGGTAGCCGCGGTCAAAGATATATCTTTCCGTATTCCGCAAGGAGAAATATGCGGTTATATCGGTGAGAATGGCGCCGGAAAGTCCACCACGATTAAGATGCTGACAGGTATTCTCGTGCCGACATCGGGACATCTCAAGGTGGGCGGTTATGTCCCCTATGAGGAACGCGAGAAATTTGTAGGCAACATTGGCGTTGTGTTCGGTCAGCGCAGTCAGCTTTGGTGGGACATCGGTGTGATCGAGTCTTTTCAACTGCTGCGGAAAGTATATCAGGTTCCGGCTACGGACTTCAAACGTAGGCTGGATGAGCTGGTAGAGAGGCTGCAATTGCAGGATCTGCTAAGCCGCCCGGTACGCAAGCTTAGTCTCGGGCAAAGGATGCGCTGTGAGTTGGTAGCTGCCTTGCTGCACAATCCGTCTATTGTTTTTCTGGACGAGCCGACCATTGGGCTTGATATTATGGTGAAATCCGAAATCCGCGAGTTTCTGAAGGACATGAACCGGGATCACGGTACGACTATTTTGCTGACGACCCATGATTTGCAGGATATTGAAGCGCTGTGCTCGCGCGTCATTATGCTGGATGATGGAAATATCATTTATGATGGTGGTCTGGAGGATCTGAAGGCGCGTTGGGGGACAGGTCGAGAAGTACGGTTCCAGTTCGGCACATCGACCCAGTTGGAGCAATTACAGGCATGGACTGCTGATATGCCACTGGCTTGGACGATGGATAATGATTTGGCTGCCAAAGTATGGATTCCTCTTCATATTAATGTATCGGATGTGCTCGCTTGCGTAGTCGGTCGCACGGACATTACGGATATCAAAATCATTGAAACCAACACGGATGATATCGTCCGCAGTATCTATCAATCTGGTTCGGCTGAACGCCAGGGCAATCCGATAGTGGAGGCCAAAGTTCATGCTTAGCGTATACACCGATTTTATTCGTATCCGATTTCTCACGATGCTTGCGTATCGTGTGAACTATTATTCAGGAATCCTTATTTATTGCATGAATATTGGCGTGTATTATTTCACATACAAAGCGATATATGGCGATGCGGGTAGCATTGGAGGCTTTACCGCTGCTCAGATGACGACGTATGTAGCAGTATCGTGGATGGCGAGAGCTTTTTATTTTAACAATCTGGATCGTGAGATCTCGACGGATATACGTGATGGAAGCATTGCAATTCAGATGATCCGACCTTATAACTATGTACTTGTTAAATTTATGCAAGGACTCGGCGAGGGTATGTTCCGTTTTCTGCTGTTTATGATTCCAGGCATGGCGATTGCGATGCTGTTATTTCCGGTAAAGCTTCCCACGGATCCGGTAGCCTGGGTTGGTTTTCTGGTCATGCTGTTTTTTAGCTTTATGATCAACACTCAGATCAATATTATTACGGGATTAACGGCCTTTTTTATCGAAAATAATGAGGGCATGATGCGTATGAAGCGCGTAGTTGTAGATCTGTTTTCTGGGTTGATTTTGCCAATCAGTTTGTTTCCAGGCTGGCTGGCGACGATCGCCCAATGGATGCCGTTTCAGGCGATTACCTATTTGCCGGGTTCTGTATTTACGGGACGTGTAAAGGGCGTTGGCATCTGGAATGTACTGGGTATCCAAATCATTTGGCTGGTCGTTCTGCTCGTGCCGATGATCATCATTTGGCGACTGGCGCGCAGACGTCTGTTCGTGCAGGGAGGGTAAGCCGATGATGTACTATTTGGGTCTCATTAGCGAATATTTGAAAAATTACATGAAGTCACGGCTCACCTATCGGGCTGACTTTTGGGTAGAAGTGATTTCAGACCTGCTGTTTCAGGCCACGAATCTTATTTTTATCCTGGTTATTTTTATGCATACAGACAGTTTGGGGGGCTGGAGTGAAAATGAAGTCGTGTTCGTTTATGGATTTTTCATGGTTCCTTACGGACTATTCAGCTGTTTCGTCAACCTTTGGAACTTTAGCGAGCGTTATATTGTGAAAGGTGAGCTTGATCGGGTAATGACTCGTCCTGCATATAATCTGTTCCAGATTTTCCTTGAAAATGTGGACCCGCCAGCGTTGGTGGGCTCAGTGATCGGTCTGATTATAATGGGGATCAGCGGGGCACAGATGGACTTGGCTATGGAGTGGTGGTTCGTACCAGCGCTGATCGTTTTGAGCCTAAGTGCCGTGGCAATCTATACAGGCATTTACACCATATTGACTTCTATTTCATTCTTTTCGGATGCGCCCACAGGAATTATCCCGCTCATGTACAATATTCAGGGCTACGGACGTTATCCAGTGACGATCTATAACCGAGCCATTCAGGTTGTGCTGACTTGGATACTACCTTTTGCTTTTGTTGGTGTATATCCAGCCTCCCTATTCCTCCACCGAGAGGACATGCGCCATATGGCTCTCTTAACTCCTGTGATGGGAATTGTCTTTCTGACCTTGGGCTTACTGGCATGGAACTGGGGAATTCGCCGCTACAGAGGGGCAGGCTCATAGGTCAGATCACATAAGCCCCCACAAGATAGGAGATGATGAGATGTCCACGATATTTACCGTTATTGGGCAAGAGGCACCGGATTTTGAATTGCCTGGGAGTGAGGGAAAGCGTGTTAAGCTGTCTGATTATCGAGGTAATAGGGTGTTGCTGTATTTCTATCCCAAGGATTTGACCTCTAGCTGCTCGACCCAGGCTTGTGATTTTCGGGATAAACATACGGAGTTTGAAGGCTTGAACACGGTGATTTTGGGGATAAGCCCAGATCCACTCAAGCAGCATGACAAGTTTATTGCAAAGTACGGACTCCCTTTTCAGTTGTTATCTGATGAAGAGCATCAGGTCGCTGAGACGTATGGTGTATGGCAGCAAAAACAGATGTACGGCAAGCAGTACATGGGTATTGTTCGGTCTACGTTCCTTATTGATGAAAATGGCATTTTAGTTCATGAATGGCGTGGTTTAAGAGTGAAAGGGCATATTGATGCTGCGCTGGCATACATTCAGGATATGGCGTAAGTGAAGAATACAAGAAAACCTTTTGAAATCGGATTATGCTTTTTTAAGCATCGGTTTCAAAAGGTTTTTGTTAATTTTTGGATACGTTTTGTCGATGCTTCCACTTTTGCTTGCAGAGATAAACACCCCATAACAAAAGCGGAATGATCAAGCCGTTGGTATAATGCCAGGTAGACATGGGATAAACCAGAGTTCTTACATAATAAAACACATTTGGGGTTATCGAAATGGTCATGCCAAACACAAGCCCTCCTGCGGGGATGACAAAGGGACGGATATTAGAAATTCGGAATAGCTGAGTTGTTCCGAAAGTAAACGCGTAAAAGAAAAGAACACCTTTGAAATAGGCAGCAAGTGCCCAGATTAAAGTTACTAGCGATTCAACTCGTGTAATATAATTGAGCTCGTTAATCTTTGTTGTGAGTGCAGAAGAAATATATGGACTGTAGTTGGTCACGAAGGGTCCAATGACAAGGAGGGAGAGCAGCAGAAAGAGGCTAATCAGCACTCCGCCTATAAGTGATGCGAGCAGCATATCTCTTTTAAAATGGGCTCTTTTGTTTACATAAGGAAAAACCATGAGCATAATAGACATTCCGGCAAAAGGCATTGCCGCGCCTGGAACCATTCCTTTGGCAACAGGAGCGAACCCGTTTTCCAAAACAGGCCGTACATTAGAAAGCTGGATTTGTGGCAGGAGTCCAAGGATCAGACCAGAGAAGATTAATATATATGCTGGTAATAGCATCTCGCTAACACGACCGAAAGCTTCAATTCCCATTAGCGCAGTAAGCACCATTAGGGATATTCCCATAGCGAGCAGGACACGCAGAGGGGTTTGTACAAATAACTGGTTATTCAGGAAATCGCCTACCTCTCTAGCAATAAGAGCGGTGTTCATGAAGAAATAAAACAAATACCAGCAGGAGACAATGGTTCCGAATACGGGCCCGAAAATTTTACGGATCGCTTCAATAAGTGTAAGGCCCGGGTAGAGTTCATGAACACGAATGAGCACGTAAATAATAATTAAACCTAACGGTATGGACAATATAGAGCTGATCCAGGCATCCTGATGAGCAATATGTGTAATAATAGTCGGATAAATTAAGAGCATATCCCCGATTAAACACATAAACATAAGGACAGTCACTTGCCGAACACTGATACGTTCTTTTTTTGACATTTGTGGCTGCCTCCCTTCTAAAAGCCAAATACATGTGACACAAAAGCGTTAACAGGGTTATAGATGATTTCAATCAGAACCAGCGGGCTTGGCGTAACCTCTGATTTGGCCGCAAGGACACTAAGCCATGTGCCTAATCCGAGCATAATGATGTACACGAACATATCCTTAAAGCGATGCTTTCGGTACAAGCCTGGTAAATCTTTGGCAGCAATGGCTAGACCGATACAGATAATGACAATGGTGATCAGCATATGTATGCTCCTTCCATTAAGGGTGAGGGTCAACCAGGTCCCAGGCTATGATTTCCTTTTGTTCTAAACTTGTATACGACAAGCAGCAGCAAAGGAAGGACAACGGAATCAGTCAAATCCCAGTAAATCCAGGCGTGAACGATCGTATCCAGATAATAAGTAATGTTGGGTGCCGACACGATAATCAGACCAAATAGGATCATAAAGCTAGGGCCCAGAAAAGTCCGTACATTGTCTAAACGCAGTAGCTGAGTCATTCCTAAGGTAAAGGCATAGAAGTGTAAAATGGTTTTAACAAAGGTAGTGATAATCCAGGCTGTGCTCATCATGGATTCAACCCTCTGTAAGAAGTTTCCTATGTTAATTTTTTTAGAAAGCGTGTAAGAGGTGTACACGCTGTTTTCGGTTACAAAAGGGCCCAGAACCATGAGAGAAACCAGAAGTAGTACGCTTAACAGAACGCTAGCAGTAAGGCCGGCTAATAAAACTGATTTTTTTAGACCCGGTTTTTTGCTCACATAGGGAAAAATCATGAGTAAAAAAGCTAATTCTCCGAATGGGTAGGAGAGCGCAAATAGGCTGCCTTCCATAATCTTAGGAATACCTTGCTCCATAATAGGCTTAAGCTGCTGACTTTCACATTGGGGAAGCAAGCATAGGATTAAAAATAATGTAAAAACCAGGCACAGAGGAAATAACATTTGAGCCGTACGGGCAATAGGCTCCAATCCCATATACATCCCCCACATCAGCACAAGAATTAAGAGTAAATTGATAACGGGAAGAGGTGTCATCACATAGGTCTGGCTGTTCATAAAATCTCCGACTTCTCTTAAGTAAATCGCTGAATTTATTAGTAAATGGAACAAATACCATATGGAGATGAGGGCGCCTAGCCACGGACCCAAAATTCGCTGGCAGAGCTGAACAAAGGTGAGATCAGGATACAGCTGATGTACCCGCAGGAGTAGCAGTAGTATAGCCAGTCCTGCAGGGATGCTTAGGAATGAGCTGATCCAGGCATCTTGCTTGGATATGGCTGTAATGAGGGAGGGATACACCAGTACACAGTCTCCGATAATACTCAAAAATACGAGTACGGCTATATTTGGTATGCTGATACGCCCTTTTTCCTCCACCAAGCTCACTCCTTCATTTCTTTTTGGAACGATTCAAACAAGGAACCAATTTTTTTGATCGTAGTCTTTGCCTTATATTCAATCTGTAAGTCCATAAATGGATTTTCTTTTTCTTCTTTTAGTCTTTTCCAAAGCTCTGGTTTGGACTGGTGGATCAGCTGACCAAAGCCGAAAATGTCTGACTTGAACTCACGCCGAACAGTCTCTACGGAATGCTTCAAAATTTCAACGATTTTTTCATTGCTTGCGGCCTCAATTTCTTTAATATCAGCCATACTGCTTAACTTCATATGCTTACAGTTGACCTCTCGTACTGTGCTATCGTTGGTAACGGATATGGAGATAACAGGTTCTCCATCGCGAATAAGCACTTTTTTTTGGGTGTTGCTGTTCAAGGTTAATAAGGCGATATTCCCTCCTCCCTGACAGTCGACGTGTCCTGTAGTTGATTCCACTGTATTCCAAATGTAATTGAACCCTTTGCTGTCTTGTTCATTGATCCAGCCCAGCAAGCGGTCTTTTTTTAAGACACCGATACCGGAGAACCTCAGTGTGGTTCCAGGAGATATGCTTTTGGTGTCATCTATACCTTTTTCATTGGACGACTCTATATCTCCCAAAGCTTCCAAAGCGGGCAGAGTGGACTGGATGTCAGGATTAGCCAAGTTGCTCAGCAGTTGATCCATGGTTACTTTGGTGGCAGGAGCCCATGTTTTGGTTAACGTATCCAATGAAGCAAACATTTTATTGGCCGGTAACTTTTCAAGTGGAGTGGGGATTTTTAGCATCGTGGAAGCCTTGTTATCTTTGGCTATCGCAATATAAAAGTCACTTCTAGTAAAAGGCTCTCGCATCAAGGCTTCAATCGCATCAGAAATTCCTCTTCTCGCATACTCTTCACCTAAAATCAGCATACGAATATGAGATAAATAGATGATTCGCGGGCTTGTATCCGTCATTTTTTGAATAGCCTCTTGAATTGTGGGCGCAGTGGCCTCATAAGTAACGACGGGCGAGCCTGCACTTGGTGAAGATTTGGAAGCTACTGCCGAAGGAATAACCACCTGAGCCGTCACCTGATACTGGTCACCTTCCATATCCACTCCGATCCCAATAGCGATGCCCAGCTCGTTTAATTCTTTGCGATCCCAGCATCCACCCAATAGTAAAGCAATCAGTCCCCAGACGAAGAACAAATGTATGGTCTGCTTCATGGTTGATCCCTTCTGGTTTTTGATTTATGGCCAATCCGTCTTTTTTTCGTTTTTTGGCGGATCGTATTTTGGATAGAAATGGATTGAGGCCGTGTCGTCATGCGAGGCCAAGGTAGGCGAAACAGCGTATCTTTCATATCGCTTTCCACATAGGGACCAAACGGGCTCATATAAGATACTCCAAACGATCGCAGACTGGTTAAGTGCAGTAAAAGCACGATTAAACCCATCAATATTCCAAGAAGCCCGAAGGCTGCGGCTAGCATCATTAAGGCGAAGCGTATAATACGAACCGCTATCGACAGGCCGTTTTCCGGAATAACATAGCTGGAGATGGCGGTAATGGACACGATAATGACCATAGCCGCCGAGACAACCCCCGCATCCACGGCTGCTTGCCCAATAACCAGTGTCCCTACAATAGATACAGCCTGTCCGACTGTCCTCGGAATTCTGACTCCTGCTTCACGCAAAATTTCATAAGTAATTTCCATGAGCATCGCCTCGATAAAGGCTGGAAACGGTACGCCTTCCCTTTGTGCTGCGAGACTGACCAATAAGTTTGTAGGAATCATCTCTTGATGAAAGGTAGTTACCGCAATATAAACTGCTGGTGCAAGCAAAGCGATAAAAAAAGAAAAGAAACGCAGCAAACGCAGCAAAGTGCTGATGTCAGCACGCTGGTAATAGTCCTCCGCCGACTGGAAAAATTGAACGAACAATGCGGGTATCAACAGTACAAAGGGGGTCCCGTCCACCAAGATAGCGATCCGGCCCTCCAGTAGGCTGGCAGCGACCGAATCCGGGCGCTCGCTGTTATAAATGGTGGGAAACGGGGTGAAGGTTTCATCCTGAATTTCCTCCTCGATGTAACCCCCTTCCAAAATCCCGTCAATATCAATTCGGTCCAAACGTTCTCTCAGCTCCTGAATAACTCCTTCGTCAGCAATCCCTTTGACATACATCACGGCCACATTGGTATGAGTCACTTGACCGATCTGTCTTGTTTCCATCCAGAGACGCGGATCGCGGATTCGCCTACGAATTAGGGCGGTATTTGTACGTAAATTTTCGGTAAAAGCCTCCATTGGACCCCGTACGACACTTTGGGATTGGGGTTCGCTGACACTGCGATCCTCCCAACCGACCGCATCAATCCATATGCCCTTTGCGTATCCGTCCAGCAAAATGATAATACCGCCAGATAGCATCTGGTTGAATAAGGCATCCATTTCGTCCACACTACCTGAGTTACCTGCAATCAAAACTTGATCCTTTAAATAGTCGAACGGTTCCGCACCCTCCGGTACATGATGCTCCTTTACCCGCATTAATGAACGCAGAACGGAATCATGGAGCAATTGAGTGTTAATCAGACCATCGATATAAAACAAAGCTGCTGGCCATTTTTGCATCCATAATAGCTCTTTAATGATTACATCTCCGCTGTTTCCAAAGGAGCTTTCAATATGGTTTACATTATCCCTCAAGTTAGAGGACACATGAGTAAGTGGACAACTTTTATTCTGATTTGGCATACGTAAAATCCTCCGATATTGGAGTTTGTTGGCTTAGTATGCTCTGAATATATGAATTTATGCCTTGACGATTATAGAAACGAATACAGTCTGACATTCGCGATTTGCTCCGGTGAAGGGAGGACTGGTATGCCTTTGTTGGAGGGGATTTTACTTATGGGATTAAGCGGTATTTATCACGCATGGGCGGCGGTTGCTATTTACTTCTTAATTTCGTTGGCTGGCGGGGTAGGGGCCATTTTCCTGGATACATTATTAATGCGGGAGACCCCATTGTATTTACAGTGTCCATTGTTGGGCATGCTGACGGCGTGGAGCCAAGGTATCATCGGACTGTCTATGTTTGGAGCAGGGGTGGCGATTGAAATGATGGAGCCGCGTATGTTGGGTTTGGTTGGAGGCGCGGGATTTGTGGTGATATCTATCGTGATTTCGATGTATTATGCAAGGATTCGTAGCCGTAAGGCAGCAGGAGTTTGACTACTTCAAGTCATCCTTGTTGCTGGTTTTCACCGATTTTTCGGATTTGCGTAGCGAGCTAAATAGGAAGCTTCTCCACCGGTAAATAATATACAGCAGGATTATGAACCCAACGACTCCCGCAATTCGCAGCGCATACAGCTCTACCAAATGGAAAATGGCATCCCATTGGGGACCAAATAGCTTGCCGATGCTTAGAAAGAGGATGACCCAGAATAAAGCGCCGCTGTAAGCATACAAGGCAAATTTACGGAAAGAAAGAGCAATAATCCCGGCAAAATAACCGGTAAAATGCCTGACACCGGGGATAAAATATCCAAGGAAGATAAGCCAGTATCCATATCGTTGGAACCATTTTTGTGTTTTCTGAAGCTTGTCCGGCGATAACAAAACCCATTTACCGTATTTCTGAATAAAGGGGAGTCCAGCCCATCTTCCAACAAAGTAGGTAATAGTCATACCGAGGGTTGTGCCCAGAAAAGCTAGTAGCACCAGTTTACCGAAATCCAAGGTACCGGCATAGGAGAGATATCCCGCATAAGCCATTGTGGTTTCCCCGGGAAATGGTAAAGCAATAAACTCAAGCAGCAAGCCGAAAAAAAGGACGCCGTAGCCGTATTCTTCGAACAATTGCGCGATCCACTTCAGCACATCCATCGTTTACACTCCTACGAACAGATTGAGTATTTTAGAATCAATTCATTTTAACAATCTTTTCATGCCCACTCAACTCCGGTTGATTTCTTGACGTCTTGTTTTATCGTTGCGTATAATGAAACGAACAATTGAGGGAGGCACGGTAATGAATAAGCCTAATGAAATCGTTGTAGTTCTTGATTTTGGAGGACAATACAACCAGTTAATCGCAAGAAGAATTCGGGATCTCGGCGTATATAGCGAGCTCCTTCCATACAATACGCCTGCGGAGAAGCTGAGAGAGCTGGCGCCAAAAGGGATTGTTTTCTCAGGCGGACCCTCCAGCGTATATACAGACAATGCTCCTCAGGTGGATCGGGCAATTTATGATCTTGGCATCCCTATCTTTGGTATTTGTTATGGCATGCAGCTGATGGCTCACCAACTGGATGGTAAGGTAGAACGTGCGGGCAAGCGTGAGTATGGCAAAGCAGACGTGCAATTCAATCAGGATGCCCGCTTGGCTAAAGGATTGGATTCTCGTCAAACCGTATGGATGAGCCATGGGGATCACGTTACAGATCTGCCGACTGGCTTTACACTGGATGCAGGAACAGAGAGTGCGCCGATTGCCGCGATGAGTAACCTGGAGCGGAATCTGTATGCGGTGCAATTCCATCCAGAGGTACGTCATTCCGTTCAAGGTAACGAGATGATCAGCAACTTCCTTTATGAAGTGTGCGGTTGTGAAGGCAACTGGACCATGGAATCGTTCATTGAAGATCAGATTCGTGAGATTCGTCAACAGGTAGGCGACAAGAAAGTATTGTGTGCCTTAAGCGGTGGCGTGGATTCTTCCGTTGTAGCGATGCTCATTCACAAAGCGATCGGTGACCAACTGACGTGTATGTTCATTGACCATGGATTGCTGCGCAAAGGTGAAGCCGAAAGTGTAATGGAGACGTTCGTTGGTAAATTTGATATGAAAGTTGTCAAAATTGACGCACGTGAGCGCTTCTTGTCCAAGCTGGCAGGAGTCGATGATCCAGAACAAAAACGTAAAATCATCGGTAACGAGTTTATCTATGTGTTCGAGGAAGAATCTTCTCAATTTGACGATTTTACTTTCCTGGCACAAGGTACGCTGTATACGGATATCGTGGAGAGCGGAACAGCAACGGCACAGACCATTAAATCCCATCATAATGTGGGTGGTTTGCCGGAGAACATGAAGTTCAAGCTGATCGAGCCGTTGAATGCCCTGTTCAAGGACGAAGTGCGTAAAGTCGGCGAAGAATGTGGATTGCCAGCTGAGATTGTATGGCGTCAACCATTCCCAGGTCCGGGTCTTGCCATTCGTGTGCTGGGCGAAGTGACAGAGGACAAGCTAACGATTGTTCGTGAGTCGGATTACATTTTGCGCGAGGAGATTGCTAAAGCCGGTCTGGACCGGGAAATCTGGCAATACTTCACCGCTTTGCCGAATATGAAGAGTGTTGGCGTTATGGGCGATGCTCGTACGTATTCTTACACTGTAGGTATTCGTGCAGTAACCTCCATCGACGGTATGACCGCCGACTGGGCACGTATCCCTTGGGATGTGCTGGAGAAAATTTCGGTACGTATCGTAAACGAAGTGGATAACGTGAATCGTATCGTGTACGACGTAACGTCCAAACCACCAGCAACAATCGAGTGGGAATAAACGCGGGAACTCCCGCCCTGTAATCACAAACCTTTGGAGATTCACCAATACAACATCAGGACTCCTCCGCATCGGCCGAAATATCGCTGTGCGGCAGGAGTCTTTTTTACGGGTTCAAGGTCGAACATCTGCTCCCACTCCAAAATGAGAGCGGGGAAGAGAGTATTTTATGGGTCAAAATCAAGGAACCCCAGTTATTTTCAACGGATACGAGGTTGAAAAAGAGGAGATATTAAGGAGATATTATTCAATAATAATGTCTCCTTTTTTTATATGACTTTATCAGCTTCAAGCTTTTTTATGTTATCCTCCAATGGTGTCATGTTTTGATACTAATATATTTTATAATATACCTAGAATAAAGTGTTACATATCCCGTCTCATTAAACGCTGTTCTAAGGAGAATAAAGAGATGAAAAAATTATTTTTGTCGTCCTCATTTAAGGATGTTGCACCATGGTTAGTCCATTTCGCCGGTGAAAACTTGGAAGGAAAAAAAGTCACCTTCATCCCAACCGCAAGTATTCCAGAGAAAGTTAAGTTTTATGTGGAATCAGGAAAAAAGGCATTAGAGAGTTTAGGATTAGTCGTGGATGAAATCGAAATAAGCACAGCAACCTGGGATGAAATAGCGAGTAAAATTAGAGGGAATGACTATATTTATATTACCGGAGGCAACACATTTTATTTACTTCAAGAGTTAAAAAGAACCGGGGCTGACAAAATCATTGCTGAAGAAGTTAATGCAGGGAAATTGTATATAGGCGAATCTGCCGGTTCGCTGATTTTATCACCGAATATCGAATATGTTCAACTTATGGACGATGTTCAGGAGGCCCCTGCATTAGATTCCTTTGCTGCGCTAGGGGTCATTGAATTCTATCCAGTCCCCCATCATACGAACATTCCGTTTAAAAAAGCGGTGGAGAACATCATTGAGGAATATGGCAGCCAATTAAATTTATATCCAATCAGCAACGCGGAAGTTATTTTGGTTGAAGGTGACAGGATAAAAGTGGAGAACACATGACTTCATTAAAAAGGCAGCACAATATAAAGAACCTTTAACTCCACATCTATCGTGGGGTTGAAGGTTCTTTTTTTATAATTCTACCTTACCATACGATCTTTTTCCCAGTTGCAGCCGATTTCTCAATGCGGTCCAGGAGCAGATGCAGCTTTAAGGCATGGTTGAAATCGGGAGCGAGACGGGTGTGTGTCAAAATATCCTCGGCAAAAACATAATGAGCCTTGGCTACATTCAGGGTTACCCCTTGTTTTGGGAAATCCAGGCTTGTATTAGGCTCTCTAGTTATACTTATTTGTTCAAAAGCGCCATTAGGACCATGACTCTGCGTACTGCTTGGATCGTACACAAGTTTTTCGAGCATTAGATTCCCAAATTGAACATGCCCAAGCGAAGGATTCTGTGTCAAACGCAAAATGCCCTTTTTCCCCTGAATCTCTATCTCAAACTTAGAATTTACTCCACCTTGAATGTGAACGGATACCGGTACTCCTTTTTCCAACAGCCCGTGAATCAAAATCTGATCGGCTGTATCCTTGGAAATGACTTCACCCGTTTCCTGAATAGTGGCTTCGTTATAGCGGGATGATGTGATGGCCGATAGCTCGCGGAATTCGCCAACGATGTATTGCAGCGCATCCAGGGAATGACCGCCATTAATCGTGAGCAGATTAGCCCCATTGGCTCTATTCAGCAAATAAGCAGTGTCCTGATTTACTTGTCCTCCTTTGCCGGGAGTAGCTACTTGCATATGACAGGATATAATTTCACCAATCTCTCCGCCCTCCACGAGTTTTTTCATCGTTTGCACTTCAAGATCCTGCCGTGCCTGCAAGCCGACGGTATGATGAATGCCTGCCAATTCCGCCGCCTTGGCCATTTTAGCAGCTTCCGCAGTGTTTGCCCCCAAGGGCCATTCACAAAAAATATGCTTTCTCTCTTGAATTGCCGCCATCACCGCCTCGTAATGATGGGGAACTTTTATGCTCACCACGACCATATCCACATCCTCGGAAGCTGCGAGCTTTTTGGCATCATCAAAAGCCAGTGCCGCGCCTACTTCTTCTGCGCTTTGTCTCGCACTCTCCATACGAGAAGTACCGACGGCAGTGATATCTAAGTTTAAGTGCTTGAGCAAAGCCGGAATATGCGTTTGACTGGCCCATTTATTATTCATCGAACCTCCTACGATACCTACACGAATCTTCTTTTTGATCATGTTGCCATACCTCCTGATTTTTAAGATGAGGGTGGAAAATAGCATCCAAGGCCAATATAATACATTTAACTCATAAATAATAATGCTTGTTTATGATATAGATATCATTTTATTTGATGGGAGGTGAAGAGATGGATATTGAAAATATGCAGGCATTTGTTTCGGTGGCAGAGCTGAGAAGCCTGACAGAAGCAGCCCAAAAGTTGAATCACCTGCAATCGAATATGACGGCCAAAATAAAGAAGCTGGAGGCTCATTACGGCACAGCGTTATTTTACCGAAAGCCCCGTGGTATGGAGCTGACACCTTCAGGAGAAATCCTATATGCTCAGTTCAAGCAAATGTTGTTGCTGTGGCAAGACACGGAGATGAAAATGAGACCGCAGGAGGAAAAGCTGCGCATCGGGACGATGCAGTCTATTATTGCGGGGGAAACAACAAGGGCGCTTACGAAGGTATACGAGCTGTACCCGCAGGCCTCGGTTACATTAAAAACCGGAACCACCACGGAAATGGAGCGAATGATCCTCGACGGCGAGCTCGATATTGCTTTTGTCACAGGGTATCCCACCAACCCGTATATTCATTATCAAAAAATATGCCGTGAAGAGTTGGTGCTGGTGGGGAAAGGCATACATGAAGGCTCAGATCTCAAACAGGTGCTGCAAGGAGCCTCTATTATCATATTGTCGGATGGCTGCCTGTACCTAACGCATTTAAAGAAGATGTATCAGGACATGCAATTGACCCATGGCGAGGTTGTGGAGGTCGGTGTGTTTGAAACGATGGTGGAATTTGTCTTGATGGGAATGGGAATCACCCTTATGTCTAAAAGGCTTGCGCGGCAATTCAAAGTAACATCCTATTTGCCCACTCCCCCAACCTTCGGCTACATGGATACATATTTAATATCTCGTCCAAATCACGAAATGACAGCGATTGAACATAAATTTATCGAAATCAACAATACGATCTAATAGAGTAGGGGGAATTGAATTACAGAATCACGGCATATCCGGCAGCAGTGTAGCCAGCAGCGGTTTTTAACCGATGTGCGAGCGCCCATCGACAGAAACGCGTACGTTTTATGGTGCGCTTAAGCATATTGCCGAAGGATTAATTAACCGTTACCCGGACAAGCTGATCGTCTTTTTGATCCCGCCTCACGGATCAAGTGATACGGTTCCTGAGCATCTGCCTAATGCCATCACAGGTCAAGTCTATAGCGCGTAAGCACAGGCTGCTCAAGCTATCCGTTTAGCTTGAGCTTTTTTTGTGAATGTAGGATTGTATATACTTGTCTCAGACTTGTTTATTTTTAGTGAGGGTGTATAATACTTGATGCATCAATTGATAGGTCAAGCATTAGAAGGAGGGTTTGTCATCGAACATTGCTCTGAAAGAAGCCAGTTGTTTTATCGCATGCATCTTTTGTGTAAAGAAATGAATAACGCTTTTGAAGCACAAATAAAAACCAGTTTTACCAAGGTCGAAATTTTGTATCATATTGATCATCGTCAGGAACTAAGTCAGCTAGAGCTCCAACATCTGCTCGTTCTGGATGGTGCAGCAGTGACCCGACATCTGAGAAGGCTGGAAGAGGAAGGTCTGATTTTACGTAGTAAAAAAGAGCAGGATAAGCGTGTGACCTATATACGTTTGACCGAATTAGGGGTTCAAGAGCTGCAAGTTTTGTCAGAGCAAAGACAAGCCTTTCAGGAAAAGCTGCTATGTAAGTTTACAGATGAGGAAATTGCGGTTTTGACAGATGTGCTACAACGTATGTCTAGCAATGTAAAGAATATGTAAATGTGCGAGGAGGAAATGAATATGAAAGCCATCGTTATAGATCAGTATGGAAGCAAGGATGAATTGAAAGAAAGAGAAGTGCCTACTCCTACACCACAGGCTCACCAGGTTGTAGTCAAAGTGGCGGCTACCTCCATCAATCCAATTGACTGGAAGCTACGTGAAGGTTACTTAAAACAAATGATGGATTGGGAGTTCCCGATTATTTTAGGCTGGGATGTAGCCGGTACTATTTCGGAAGTAGGCAGCGAGGTCACCGATTGGAAAGTGGGAGATGAAGTGTTTGCACGCCCGGACACCACCCGGTTCGGTACTTATGCCGAGTATACCTTGGTGGATGATCATCTGCTGGCACGTAAACCCGCCTCAATTTCTTGGGAGGAAGCCGCTTCTGTACCTTTGGCGGGGTTGACTGCTTGGCAGGCGCTCTTTACACATGGTCAACTGACCAAAGGGGAAAAAGTATTAATCCACGCAGGTGCAGGTGGCGTAGGTATGTTTGCTATCCAGTTTGCCAAACAGGCCGGAGCCTATGTCATTACTACAGCCAGTGAGCGTAATCATGAATTGCTTGCTTCATTGGGAGCCGACCAAATCATTGACTATCGTACAACTCGTTTTGAGGAAGTTTTATCTGATGTGGACGTGGTGTTCGATACGATGGGCGGGGATGTTCAGAAGAACAGCTTTAAGGTAATGAAAAGGGATACCGGACGGATCATATCCATTGTCAGCAATTTTGACGAAGAGCTGGTGAAGGAGTACAACGTAACAGCCCAAAATATATGGCTGGAGCCCAATGGACAGCAACTACAGGAAATTGCCGATCTGTTGGAGCAAAAGAAAGTAAGATCGGTAATAGGAGCTACGTTTCCTTTTTCACAAAAAGGTTTGTATGACGCACACGCTTTAAGCGAAACCCACCACGCTGTTGGTAAAATTGCAATAACCTTCCCATAAGGACGCATACACATATACAGCACGAAAGGAATTGCACACGATGAAGATTTTAGAAGATTATTTTCACTACTTGATCTATCGTTTATCTGGAAAATATACCGGACTCAGCGAATGCCTTTGATAAGTACAAAAATATCTGATTCCTCTAAATGATAACCCGTCAGCTGCATAATAGCTTGCTGGTTTTCTATTTTCCGAACAATACATATGTGTTCAATTTGCAACATTCGCTTTTTCTGTTGACAAGCAGTAGGTGAGAGCCTAAAATAACGAATGTAATAATATAGCGCATATGAATGCGAATATTACTTCAAACGAACGACAACAATACGAGTATGCTTTGCGTAGGAGGAATTACGACTCATGGAGCGTTTCTTTAAATTAAAGGAACATGGCACGAACGTCCGCACAGAGATTATTGCGGGGATTACTACTTTTATGACCATGGCTTATATTCTGGTGGTCAACAATACCTTTTTAGGTCCGACTGGAGCAGGTATGCCCAGTGAAGCTGTCTTTTTTGCGACGGCGGTAGGTGCAGGTTTGATTACCATACTGATGGGGCTATTCGTTAATGTACCGATCGGTATGGCGCCGGGTATGGGTTTGAATGCTTATTTTATGACTGTAGTCCTGAGTTCCAATGGCATGATTACTTGGCAAGCGGCACTTGGCGCTGTATTTATATCCGGTATCGTCTTTCTGATTTTAACCGTGACACGAGTAAGACAGATGCTGCTTGTTGCAGTTCCGGAAAATTTAAAGACAGCCATTACAGTGGGTATCGGTTTGTTTATTACAATTGTCGGATTCAAGCTTTGTAACCTGGTTATGGTGAGCATCGTTCCAGGGACAGATGTTGGTCAACCGGTTCCGGGTCATGCTTTTAATTTGATTCTGGGAAGTCTGGTACATCAAAAGGATGCACTGCTGGCGCTAATCGGATTGCTTATTATCGCAGCACTGATGGTCGTTCGGGTCAAAGGTGCATTGCTGATTGGGATCGTAGCTACTACATTAATCGGTATTCCGATGGGAGTAACAAATTTGAGTAGCTTGACAACAGGCAACTGGATTCCTGATTTCAGTAATTTGGCTGTAGGTCAGTTAGACTTGAAAGCAGCTTTGCATATCGGTCTGTTTGATATCATTTTCATTTTCACATTTGTAGAGTTGTTTGATACGTTCGGTACCTTGGTAGGTACGGCTACACGCGCGGGTATAATGAAAGATAAGAAAAAAGGCGAGAAAATTATCGGTAAAGCAATGCTGGTTGATGCAGTTGGGGTAAGTACTGGTGCAGTATTGGGTACAAGTACGATTACAGCATTCGTAGAAAGCTCCGCAGGGGTAGAAGAAGGCGGACGTACCGGACTGACTGCTGTAACGACAGGTGTTCTGTTCTTGTTGGCCCTGTTTATTGCACCGTTGGCTCTGGTTGTGCCTTCTGCCGCTACTGCTCCAGCTCTGATTATCGTTGGGGTCCTAATGATGAGTCAGGTTCGCAATATCGACTGGGATAACTTCCTGTTGGCGTTTCCTGCATTTTTGACCATCGTGCTGATGCCTTTCACAGGTGGAATCGCGAATGGTATCTCTGCTGGTATTCTGTCTTACGTTGTGCTGGCTGTGTTTAGTAACCTGTTTACCAGCAATAAAGTTAAAATTCACTGGCTCATGTGGGTGCTTGCTATTATTGTAGTGATCCGCTTTGTCTTTATGGGCTCCGAATAATCAGTAGATATAGAACAAAGAACCTCTTTCCTGTTGCTTAAGGGAAGAGGTTCTTTTTTTGTAGTTAGACGCAGATAGATACAAAGGAGCTATTATATAGAAGGAAAACGAATAATAATAAAGTATTGTGAAACCTTATCTAATAAATGCTTGCAAAAGGGATATGTATATGGTATATTCTAATTCCGGCCAAGAAATACAATATTGCGAGCGAGTGTTACAAAAAAAGATTTCGAAAAAATGCTTGCAAAGTTGGTTCGGACATGATAAGATATAAGAGTTGATGAGGCGACAAACTGAGTTAACAAAAAAGAATGTTTGATCTTTGAAAACTGAACAACGAGTGAGTAAAACGATTTTGTTCGCAAAATCAAAACAAGAGATATTTTATCTCGTCAGTTTCAAAATGAGCTTATCGCTCTTTCTATAAACCAGCTTCGGTT
>NZ_JAXCHD010000016.1:0-96256 GCF_037027525.1 Paenibacillus sp. 203 | reverse complement strand
AATTCATGTTTGGTGGCGATAGCGGAGGGGTTCCACACGTACCCATCCCGAACACGACCGTTAAGCCCTCCAGCGCCGATGGTACTTGGACCGCAGGGTCCTGGGAGAGTAGGACGTCGCCAAGCAATAAGTAAAGAGAATCATGATCTCGTTGAGATTATGATTCTTTTTTTTGCATATACGTATATTTTAGAAATATCCTTACAAAAGGAAGGTAACATTTTTGTTACGGAATGTAGGAGTAAACCCTGTATAATATAGGTATTGAATCCCATACACACACGCTGCATTATTGCAGAATTATGCAAACTCCATCATAGGATTTTGTATAGTCAATCAGGCTGGTAAGGAGGGAAGATCATGCGGCGAAATAAATGGCTTGCTCTATTGGTGCTATTCAGTGTCGCTGTCGCGATTCTTACCGGGTGCGTGGAAGAGGAGCCTTCTTGGACATCGTTTGAGGGTGCTGCCAACGAGAAGACGTTTCCGGTTCCTAAAGAAGCTAGTAAAACCGATCGGGCCAGCAGTAATTCGGACATGGACTATGTTCGCTATGCACTGCCAGCGTTGAAGGAAAGTGATAGTCTACCTGCTCCTTATCTAGAGGAGATTGCAGCTTGGGGCTGGACTGAGGAACCGAATTTATCCACCTCGAATCAGAAGGTGTTTCAGAAAAATAAGCATATGGTGCATTTGTCTGTGCATGATGGTTCTTTTACTGTATTGGTTCCAAAAGACAGAAAGGCTGTTGTGAAGAGCAAAAGCGTGGATCTTAATTAGGGACACGGTTTTCAACCGAGTAAGTAGCATAGGATTTATTGTAGATCATATTTATAGTAAACTCAGCATATTGTATGCTGTGTATCATGATGAATGAAGAGATCGGATATGGGGAAGCACTCAGGACTGCCGTTGAGTAGGGAGTGGCTTCCTTTTATATATTTGCATGTTGATCAAATGCTCTACATGAATAACGAGGATAACGATGAGGAAAAGTTACTTGATAAGAGAATAAAGCGATTTTAATTGTTAAACCATAAAAAAAGGAGTAACCGTTTGAGGTTGCTCCTTTTTTATTGCTTCAGTCTAGATTGTTGATAGGTTAGTTCAGACCTGAGTTTTCTATCTGTACGGATAATGAGTGGTTAAATTTACTGTTGATAATATGAGGCATCTTCATCGCTAAACTTCAACATGCCGTCTTTTCTCTCGCCTGTAAGCCGACTGAGGATGTATAGACGCGGTGCAATAAGCCACAGATGCCAGAAGAGTAAGGATACAGTAAAGGCTGGTGGAGACCAGAGAATGAACACGGCTGATAAGCAGATACCGATCCAGAGGGTATGTATGTGCACACGACGAAAGATGCTATAGCCTATGTACTGGTCTGTCATATAGCCTAGCCAAGGTAATTTACGGTGGAATGCCCAGCGTTTGCGGAAGGATGTTCCGCCACCGATGTATAGGACAGATCGTGAGATTACGAAGTGTACCCATAAGGTTAGGAAAAAGGCAAGAGCAAACAAAAACACGCTAGTCCAGGAAAAGGCAAGAAGCAGAAAGAGAAGCATAATAACAGGCAGTGTGATATGACTCCATATTAGTTGACGCGGTATACTGATTTTTTTAATGAGCTTGTAGTGATAGTAGGTAGCTTTGGTTCCGGTTTCCTCTGTCATGCGAACAGTCCTTTCATTAATCTACTGCATCACAAGTGGCTTCCCGTCCACAGCCGGAAAAAGGGACGGTACTTCGCTCATGCCGCTTTAAATAAGCATTTAATCGTTTTTGTAGAAATACAGAATGATCGACATCCAGTGTTAGCTAGCCTACTCTATAATTACTGGAAAAGCTATCACTGATGAAGTGTTCAAGGGCTCCGATGAAAGGGTATCCATACATAAGAGCTTTTCTTATTATATCGGCATAGACGGCTGTTTTTTAAACATACGGGGTACAAACACCATAATGGCCCAGATGGAATATATATAGAGTATTATCGTCGAACTGGGCTATGAAAAGGTTTAAAATAGTAGAAAGTGCCCCATACTAATAGTAAAAGAAACAAGGTGGGATGGATATGCATGATCAAGGCGGCCACCGCTGTATTATATGCGGGCAGCACAAGCATGAAGGCATTTTTATCGTTTCCGAGTTTATCTGTGATACGTGTGAAGCTGAAATGGTGCACACGGATGCAACTGATGCCAAATATCATTTTTTTATTGATCAACTAAAGCAAATCTGGGTACAGAAAAATGCATAATATCCTTTGCTAATTAGTCTTTGAAGGATTGGCATTCTAAGGTCTGTCGATACGGGCCTTTTTTTCTGTGAGTAAAAGTAGGATTCCGCTTGATTTTACGATAAAATAAGGTAGATATAAAGCTTTGTTTGGAAGGATTGCAGAATGATGGGGAAAAAGGCGGTACATGCACCATTAATGGAAGCTCTAATACGTTACCGGACTCAGGGCAATGCTTCTTTCCATGTACCCGGTCATAAAAATGGACAAGTATATGAGCATGAAAATATTGCATCTCTGTTGCAAGAAGTGATGTCTATTGATGCGACAGAAATTACTGGACTGGATGATTTGCATCACCCAGAAGATGTGATTCGTGAAGGGCAAGAGCTGGCTGCAAAGTGCTTTGGTGCTGAAGAGAGCTTTTGGTTAATTGGAGGAAGCACGGTCGGTAATTTGGCTATGATTTTAACTGTATGTACGGAGCCGGGAGATCTACTGCTGGTACAGAGAAATGTACACAAGTCTGTCCTGAACGGTCTCATGCTGTCAGGGGCTAATGCGGTATTCCTAGATCCGGAAATAGATACACGAAGCGGGCTGGCAGTTGCCCCAACGACGGATACAATAAAAGCTGCACTGAAGTCCTATCCTTCGGCTAAAGGGGTGTTACTTACACTACCTAATTACTATGGGATGGGGCATGACCTGAAGGCAACGGCTAAGGCCTGTCATGCAGCCCATGTGCCGCTATTGATAGATGAGGCACACGGTGCCCATTATGGGCTGCATCCTCGTTTGCCAGCCTCTGCGCTATCCTGCGGGGCTGATGTAGTCGTCCAGTCGACACATAAAATGCTTCCAGCCATGACCATGGGGGCCATGTTACATGTGCAGGGAGAGAGAATCCGTCGGGAACTGCTTCGTCAGCGTTTGGCGATGGTGCAAAGCTCTAGCCCTTCTTATCCGTTAATGGCTTCACTGGATTTGGCAAGATGGTATATAGAGGCGTATGGAACAGATGCTTTTACAGGGGGCTTAGCGGCGGTAGATGCTTTTAGAAAGGGCCTGGAGCAGCTCCCACGCTTTCGCTTGCTAGAACCTACACAGCAGGCACTTGGGGGGAAATACGCTCACAGGGGAATCTCTGAGGTCCTAGAAAGGGCTGATGAGGGAATAAGCGGATATTCAACCCAGGATCCTTTTAAATTGGTGCTGTATGATACATGGGGTATACTGGATGGGTTTGGACTCAAGCATGAGTTGGAGACTTACGGATGTGTTCCAGAGATGAGCGACGAAAAACATGTTGTTTTATTGTTTACGTTAGGCTCTACGGCTAAGGATGCGAGTCACCTGTTGCAGGCTCTTATGCATATAGATAATGATATAAGATTTAAGGAGACGGCTGGTGAGCCGGGGGCAACGGAAAAAGAGCAGCAAAGACTCGAATTAGATTTTTCCACGTGGAACAATGATAGAATGAAGGGATACTCTAGTCCGGTGCCGTTTGGGCTTCGACCGATTAGCCCGGATCAGATGGAGACCGTGCCTGTAGACGAATCCGCTGGCAGGGTAGCGGCTGAAATGATTATCCCGTATCCTCCAGGTATTCCACTGCTATATGCAGGAGAAACGATTACAGAAGCGATTGCTTTGCGGATGAGTCGTCTACGTGAGCTGGGAGCCAAGTGGCACGGGGGAGCAGATGAAAGTATGCTTACAATTCGGGTATTCCGTTTACAATAAAGATTAGATACTAGAGACTTAACAAATACAGAAGACTGAATAAAAGAAGCATACGTAGCCTATGGGTGACTTTTATTTTTCAGGCAGGAAAGCAGGGAATAACATGAATCGCAAAGGCATTTTTATCACACTGGAGGGGGGAGACGGCTCCGGTAAAACAACTATGATTCAACGGCTGGCGAAGTTTATGGAGGAAGAAGGCTATCCAGTCATCACGACGAGGGAGCCGGGTGGCATCGAAATTTCCGAAAAGATTCGTTCTATCATTTTGGACCCTGCTCATACCAGTATGGATGCTCGAACAGAGGCACTTTTATACGCGGCGGCGCGGCGTCAGCATTTGGTGGAGAAGGTAAAGCCGGCTATTGAACAGGGAGCTATCGTATTATGTGATCGTTTTGTGGATAGTAGCTTGGTCTATCAAGGATTTGCAAGAGGGATCGGAATTGAAGAGGTAGCTTCAATTAATCGCTTCGCGGTGGATGATTGGGAGCCGGATGCCACATTTTATCTGGATATTGAGCCCGAATTGGGATTGGCAAGAATTAATGCGTCACGAGGAGCAGAAATGGACCGCCTCGACATGGAGAGTATATCGTTTCACCATAAGGTGCGAGAGGCATATTTGGAGTTGGCTCGCAAATTTCCGGAGCGAATTACAATTGTTGATGCATCTCCGGCGCCAGAGCAGGTGGAGCAAGTATTGAAGGATTTGCTGAAAAAGCGGTTTGTTCAGAATTTTAGCATATAATTGTCGAAGGATATACGGTAAAATTGAGCTAGGGACAAGGTTGTCTCTAATATGACTTGAAGGAGGAATACAGGATGAAGCTGATTATTGCGATTGTACAGGATAAGGACAGTAACAGATTATCCAGCGGACTGGTGAAAGCTAATTTCCGTGCTACTAAATTGGCGAGCACAGGAGGATTTCTGCGTGCTGGTAATACCACATTTATGATCGGTGTTGATGACAATCAGGTGGACTCATTAATGAACGTCATTCGCAGCAGTTGCAAGGTTCGTGAACAGCTGGTCACACCCGTTACCCCTATGAGCGGGACGACGGATTCCTATTTACCGTTGCCTGTTGAAGTCCAGGTGGGTGGAGCGACGGTATTCGTGATGCCTGTAGACCGTTTCGAGCATTTCTGAATCTACACAATAGGGCCTATTCTACCGATATGATAGGGGAATCGCCTGTATCTTCTCACATGATGAGAGTGAGGGCAGATCCACTAAAACGGCAGCGCTACAGCGCAGTCCCCGGAAAGCCGAAGAAACCCTGAGTTCTAGATTGAACTGTTCATGAAGGGGGAAAGTGGAAGCATCCGGGGAGAAAGCAGGTTTATATGAAAATAAATCCGGGCTATCGCCCTTTACAAAGTACATTGTCTACAAATGAAATGAGTGCAAAGCCAATTCAGCCCAAGAGCTTCTCCGACGTTATGCAGCAAAATGGGGAACAAGCTTCGCAGGAGGAATTGAATCGACGCTTTAAGGAAATACAAATGCAGGGAGATCGTCTTGCACGTTCAATGACGATTCGTGAGCTGAAGGCCTATAAGATGTTGGTTAAACGGTTTTTGGAAGATACCGTTCGGCGAGGCGTGTCCATGAAGGACACGAAGGGCTGGGATCGCCGGGGACGCAGCAAACGTTATAAGCTGATTGATGAAGTGGATGAGCTGTTGCTCAAAATGGCGGATGAGCTGCTCGAAACCGAGCAAGGCAAGATTGAGCTTTTGCAAGGGGTCGGTGAGATCAGAGGATTGCTAATTAATCTCTCATTTTAATGTAGACTTATGTTATAAATGAATACAGACGGGCTGTTGCCACGAAGAAATAATCTGCTTGCTGATCATGCTGGCAGATTATTTTTGACTATGTACATGCCTGGAAGAACAACGATTTGTTGAGGGATCACAGTTGTTTTCAGTGGAGAAAGTGAGGAAATATGTCTTTTCAACATATAATGGGCCAGGATGTAGCCAAAAAAATGCTGCAAAGTGCACTACGGAATCATACGGTCAACCATGCCTATGTTTTTAGCGGGCCGCCGGGAAGCGGGCAGATGAACATGGCGCAGATCTTTGCTAAGGCTTTATTTTGTGAGCGACAGACGGATGATGCATGTGGGGAGTGTTTGTCATGCCGCAAGGTAGAGCACGGGAATCATCCAGATTTGCATATTGTAGAGCCCGATGGAGCTACGATTAAAATTGATCAGATTCGTGGGCTTCAACGTATATTTTCTTACAAATCTGAAAGCTCCAATCCGAAGGTATATATCATTCGGCAGGCGGATACCATGACAGTGCAAGCTGCTAATAGCCTACTTAAATTTCTGGAGGAGCCCCAGATTCCAGTGGTCGGCATACTCATTTCTGAAAATGGACAGGCGTTACTGCCTACGATTCAATCACGGACGCAGCAGGTTCCTTTCCATGCTTTACAGCCAGAGGTGATGATGCAGGCATTAATTGGGGAAGGCTATACGGCAGGGATTGTCCGGTCGGTCGTTCATATTGCTTCAGGACTGGAATCATGTAGAGAAATTCTCCAGCAGAATTGGTTTGCAGAAATTAGAAACGTAGTGTTACAATTAGTGAAGGAGTCCATGAGTCGGGGAAGCTCGTCTATTATTCTGGCTCAACAGAAGATTTTTAAAACTGGACTTTCTGAACACCTGGATATTCTGTTTCATCTGTTTCATTTGTGGTTTAAGGATATGCTTCATTTCCGTTACGGAAGGCACGAAAGCATTGTTTTCATAGATCATTTGGAGTCCGTCTCCAAATTGGCAATCACCCGCAGCACGGAACAATGGGTCTCTTATATGGATTTGGCCGCGAATTGCAGGAAGAAGCTCCGTTTTCACGTCAACGGGCAATTATGCGTGGAGCAGCTTCTGATTGGGTTGTCCGATACAAGCGGTTCTATCACCGGCTAACAGGAAGGCGCGCTTGTTCCACTCTGCACAATCCGCGACGCCAGGTTCCCGGTTTGTGCGACAGTGAGACTTCAATTGCGGCCATTCGTACAATGTCGGCTTCAAATGAGGTTTAGTGGCATACAAGGGGGTTAATTTTTGTATAGTGTAGTGGGTGTCCGTTTCAAGAAGGCGGGCAAGACTTATTATTTTGATCCGCTGGATCTTCCAGTGGAGAAAGAAAACTGCGTCATTGTAGAGACCGCGCGCGGTATTGAATATGGCAAGGTTGTAGTGGGCAAAAAAGAGGTAAATGATTCGGATGTTGTCCTGCCCTTAAAAAAAGTCATTCGTATTGCTGGGGATGATGACGCTCTTGTTGTAGAAGAGAATAAATTGGCGGCCAAGGATGCATTCGGCACGTGTTTAAATAAAATTAAAGACCATGGCCTTAAAATGAAGCTGGTAGATGTAGAATTTACATTTGACCGAAATAAGATCATTTTTTATTTTACGGCAGAGGGTCGGGTGGATTTTCGAGAGCTTGTAAAGGACTTGGCCAGTATTTTTCGTACACGGATCGAGCTGCGGCAGATCGGCGTACGGGATGAGGCTAAAATGCTTGGCGGAATCGGACCTTGTGGACGTATTCTGTGTTGCTCCTCATGGCTGGGGGATTTTGAGCCGGTATCTATTAAGATGGCGAAGGATCAGAGTTTGTCGCTGAATCCGACGAAGATTTCCGGGTTGTGCGGGAGATTGATGTGCTGTCTCAAGTTTGAACATGATAACTACGAAAGCATGCGAGAAGAGCTACCTCAGGTGGGTAAGATGGTTATCACCTCTTTGGGAGAAGGTAAAGTCGTAGGTGTGAATGCAGGTCATCGCACGGTGCATGTTCAACTATTTGAGATCAGTAAGGTCAAGGAACTTCCAATGGACGATGTAGTCGTCAAGTAAACCATTAGGTTGCTTCGGGGTGGAAACTTGGATAAATTAAATGTTTTTGCGCGTATTCACGAAATGGAAACCCAAATGGGACAGTTGCATAGCGATCTGGGTGAATTGAAACTGGCAGTAAAAGAGCTGCTGGAGGAAAATCAACGACTAACGATTGAAAACGAACAGGTGCGCAAGATGCTCAAACGTGAAACCTCTGGAGAAGAAAAGACGGCAAACAAGCCGAAGCTTCCTCCTCCGATCGTCATTAAGGATGAAGGGCAAACGGGTGAGGTCGTGGGCGAAGGCTACGACAATCTAGCGAGGCTGTATCATGAAGGATTTCATATATGCAACGTGTATTACGGACATTTGCGAACGGAAGGCGATTGCCTCTTCTGTCTGTCATTTTTGAATAAATAAAAACAAGCCGTAGGAGCAAGATGCCTACGGCTTTTTTGTAAGGAAGTATGAGTGAAAAGCGATTTTGGTTATAAAAGATGGGAGAGCACTATGTACGAAAATGAAAAGAAGTCTGAACGAATTGATGATCTGCTTTCACATAATTTGCGCATTATCCAAAGTGATGAAGTATTCAGTTTCTCAATGGACGCGGTGTTGCTGGCACGTTTTGCCGGTATTCCGCAGCGTGGAAAGATTTTGGATCTGTGTACTGGCAATGGGGTTGTCCCGCTGTTGCTAACGACACGAACAAAGGCGTCTATTGAAGGAATTGAGATTCAACCACGTTTGGCAGATATGGCTAGACGTAGTGTCAGCTTGAATGGATTAGAAGCAGCAATTCAGATTCGGGAAGGGGACCTACGTGAGCTGGTTCACACCACGGGACATGGTGTTTATGATGCGATTACCGTGAATCCCCCCTATATGCCGCTAAATGGTAGCGATATCAAGCTGAATCCTCACCAAGCAATTGCCCGTCATGAAGTGAACTGCACACTGGAAGAAGTCATTCAGGCATCCACCCGGCTTGTACGTAATGGGGGAAAGGTATCTATGGTTCATCGCCCGCAGCGGCTGGGTGAGATTATAACCTTGATGCGTAAACATAGTTTGGAACCCAAACGAATACGTTTTGTTCACCCAAGAGTTCATATGGAAGCCAATATGGTCCTAGTTGAAGCATTACGTGACGGTAAACCGGAGGTTCGTTTGTTGCCTCCGCTCATTGTATATCAGGAAAATGGGAATTATACTCAGGAAATAAGAGATATCTATGGAGAAGTAAGCAAGGGGGATTCTGTGTGAAAGCAGCTGTACAAAAAAGCTTTAGTACCAGCGAAGAAGAACGGGGAAAGTTGTATCTTGTTGCGACACCTATTGGAAATCTGGACGATATGACCTTTAGGGCGATTAACACCTTAAAATCATGTAGTATTATCGCTGCTGAAGATACACGGCAGACACGCAAACTGCTCACTCATTTCGAAATTACACCGGATATGCTCTTCAGTTATCATGAACATAATAAGGCTGCTAGTGGGCCTGAACTGATACGTTATATAATAGAAGGAAAAAATTTGGCACTGGTTAGCGATGCAGGTCTACCAGCCATTTCTGACCCTGGTTCGGATCTGGTCAAACTGGCACTGGAAGCGGAAATTAGCGTCATTCCTATCCCAGGAGCAAATGCGGCACTATCGGCTTTAATTGCCTCAGGACTGGATACAGAAAGGTTCACTTTCGCTGGCTTTCCACCACGGGAGAAAAAGGACCTAGAGAAGCTGTTGCTATCGTTTCAGGTATCTCACGGCACAATTATTTTTTATGAATCGCCTCATCGTATTGTGAAGACATTGACGGTGTTGAAGGAAACATTAGGTTCACGCAAAGTGGTGCTTGCGCGTGAGCTGACCAAGCTGCATGAGGAATGGGTGCGGGGAACCGTGGAGCAATGCCTTGCTAAACTAGAGGAGAATCCGCCGATTGGTGAATATTGTCTGGTGATTGAAGGGAAAGACGAAGAGGAAGAGGAACAGGAACGTCAGGCATGGTGGCAGTCTTTATCTTTGGAGTCCCACGTCGCACATTATGAGGCAGAGGGACTCACACGCAAGGATGCAATGAAGCGTACAGCCACAGATCGTTCAATCTCCAAGAGAGATGTTTATAACGCACTCTTATGAATATCTGCCTAAACAAAAAAGGGCCTTCCAACGGTTGGGTTCAAACCGTGGAAGGCAACAAGGAGTATATATGAAAAAGGTTAGAATTAACAATATCTGATAAGTCTATTATATACTAAAATTCTCAGTTTGTCACAGGTGTTGGGATTTCAGAAATGCAATCTTGGCAAACAATTTTTCCTTTGAAGTAAATTACGTTCTCAGCATTGCCGCAGAAGATACAAGCAGGCTCGTATTTTTTAAGCATGATGCGTTCGCCATCAACATAAATTTCCAAAGCGTCTTTCTCTCCGATTCCCAGGGTACGGCGCAATTCGATTGGAATAACAACACGTCCGAGCTCGTCAACTTTTCTTACAATACCAGTGGATTTCATCATAATAAATCAGGCTCCTCTCGCCGTTTAAAATAATATAAGTGTCATGATTCGACAAAATTTTCTCTTTTCTGATATTTACTATACCAACGATTCCCAAAACAGTCAACCTTAAAAATGTAGTAACAGTCTGATTATGCAAAAGTATTTAGATTAAAGAGCTTTACTTGTGTGTATTGCCTTATCTCATTGATGATTTATTCAGTTTGTCGATTTGGAAATGTCGAAAAACTATAATTCGACATATTACGACAAAGAATGTCGAATGAGGGAAACCATTTAGGATTTTATTGTATTTTAATCCATTATTCCGAATATTAAAGGAGCTGATATCTTGCACCAGCCACTTAGTGAAGAAAAAGTTTTTAAAGACCCGGTACATAATTACATCCATGTTCAGGATACTGTGATATGGCGGTTAATCAACACGCCGGAGTTCCAACGTTTACGGCGAATACGGCAGTTAGGAACGTCGTATCTTACGTTTCATGGAGCGGAGCATAGCCGGTTTTCACACTCATTGGGCGTATATGAGATTACGAGAAGTATTATTTCTCAATTTGAACGTGGAGATTTCCCGGATTGGCCGAAGGAGGAAAGACTGGTTGCTCTGTGTGCAGCTCTATTGCATGATGTGGGGCACGGCCCATTTTCTCATTCAATTGAGGAAGCCTTTCATATGAACCATGAGGATTGGACATGCCGCATTGTACTGGGAGACACGAAGATCAACGCCGTGCTACGGCAAGTCGACGAGAAGCTTCCACAAAAGGTGGCTGCGGTTATAGCCAAAACGTATGATAAACCGATTGTTGTCAATCTGGTAACCAGTCCACTAGATGCCGATCGTATGGATTATTTGTTGCGGGATGCTCACTCGACAGGCGTCAACTACGGCACGATTGATTTGGATCGTATTTTACGACTGCTGCGTCCTCATAATGGGAGAATTGTTGTGAAGGAATCAGGTATGCATGCAGTAGAAGATTATTTAATGTCACGCTACCAGATGTATTGGCAAATTTATTTTCATCCTGTAACACGCAGCTCGGAAATCCTTTTACGTAAAATTTTCAAGCGAGCAAAGGAATTGTTTAAAAACGGATATGAGTTTGGATTTCTGCTGAACCCGTTGCCGGATCTGTTGAAGGGAGATCTTACAGTAGAGCAATATCTGATGCTCGACGAGTCATTAATCCAGACCGTATTTAGCCAGTGGAAACGAGAAAAGGACGAGATTTTAAGTGATTTGAGCAGCCGGTTTATGGACCGTAGATTGTATAAATATGTAGAGATTGAAAATATGGATACAGATACCATTGACAGTATTCGAGAAGCTTTGAAAGAGGCTGGTTTGCACCCTGAATATGATTTTGAAATTGATTTTCCGACAGATCTTCCTTATGATGTGTTTCGGCAGGGTGGCTCGACGGACAACCAGATTTTACTGCTTGGACGTCAGGGCGAGGTGAGTGAAATATCCGAAGTTTCGGAAATTGTGCGCTCAATAAGTGGTATTCACCGAGGGAAATATCATATGTATTTTCCCCAGAATAAATTAAACGCGGTAAAAGACAGGCTTCCTGCCGAAATAAGGAATTATTTTGTCAAAGAATAGACAACTATATAGAAATGTAAGTAAAAAAAGGAGATGTAAACCTTGGATTTATTCGACACTCATACTCACTTGGATGCGCCACAATTTGACGAAGATCGTGAAGAAGTTATAGCACGTGCTGTCGAATCAGGAGTAACGCGGATGATCAATATCGGATTTAATCGTGAGACCATTCCATCCACCATGAAATTGGCCGAGACGTATGATTTTATTTATGCGGCAGTTGGATGGCACCCACAGGATGCTATTACAATGCAGGAGGGCGATCTAGAATGGATTGCATCGTTATGCAGTCATAAAAAGGTTGTAGCCATCGGGGAGATCGGTCTGGATTATTATTGGGATACATCACCGAAGGATGTGCAGCATCGGGTGTTTCGAAATCAAATTGGTCTGGCTCGTGAGCTCAAGATGCCCATTGTTATTCATAACCGGGATGCACATGAAGATATTGTTAAGATTTTGCGCGAGGAAAAAGCGAGTGAGATTGGTGGAGTCATGCACTCCTTTTCGGGTAGCTGGGAGACAGCGAAAATGGTGCTGGATATGGGATTTCACCTTTCCTTCGGTGGTCCAATAACGTTCAAAAATGCCAAGCAGCCAAAAGAGGTGCTCGCACAGGTGCCGCTGGACCGTCTGCTCATTGAAACTGATGCTCCCTATCTGACGCCTCATCCGTTTCGTGGGAAGCGAAATGAGTCTGCACATGTGAGACTGGTAGCAGAGGCTGCAGCCCAAATCAAAGGGATTACAGTGGAGGAATTAGTGTCAATAACGACCCGAAATGCCCTGGAACGATTTGACATTCAATGAAAAAGTGAAGAAATCGATCAAAATAAAGAGATAGACGAAGCTAATCATGAATTTGTTGCAGGAAACTCGAGAATATTACAATATTTTAACCGAATATTTTAAAAAATGTACTTGAAACCTGCTTTACAACATGCATAGAAACAGGATATCATCTTTTCAGTGAATTGTTGTTTGAATGTAAACATCAACAAGTCATTTCATGAACCAGTCTCGCTGAGTCCCTTTTACAGGGAACGGGGGAACCGATATGGCTTACAGTAGGTCCGGCGTATGTGCAAGAAGGGAACGTCTCTTCCGCCAGCCGGCTCGACCTAAATTCTTTTCCCGGATGGGATTGAACAGGTGGAGGAGCCGTATTTCGATTTCTTTCTGGGTCTTCGGGGTGAATGTGAAGGCGACCGCCATGAGCGGTTGACCCAAGCTAGGGCGACTCTCTACGTCCGAACCCGACAGCTAACCCCGTAAGCGTAACAAGAGAGAAGCCATCTCGTGCATGAGTTTTCCCGCATATTCACACATGCCGGAAGCCACGAAAGAGCTCTCTAGTCTCTTTCTCTGGCTTTTTTTGTTGTGAATAAAAGAAAATCTGTCATCATACTGTGGTTAAACAGGGGAGGACAGCATGCCGCGAAGACGGGTACATGGTGCAGGACAGTCGTAATTTGGGCTTGTCTTGTAGAAAATCTGTTATAGTCACGTCAAATCTCAACTATGTCTTACTCCAGACGGCGGGCTATGTAAGGAGGACGGAGGAAATGGGCATTTTCCAGAAAAAGGATACCCATGAGTCACGCTCATCCAGCATGTCTTACGTATTGCGTTGGAAGCAAGAGAATGTGCGCCAGGCTGCTTTGGTTGCTATTTTTCTAATCGCGCTAACGATTATGATTTCAATTCTGATGTACACGCAATCTAAAAAACAAGTCTTTTTTGTCATCGATGGCAAGGCGTCTGCGGTAGAAACCCGGGAATCCAAGCTTCAAGATTTGCTGAGCGAGCATTCCATTTCACTTCAGCCGCATGATACAGTTTCCATGCCGCTAAATGGAGCAATACAGGATGGCGATCGCGTAGTCATTAAACGTGCCAATCAGGTTAAAGTATCTTCAGGCAATGAGACGAAAAAGCTGTACACAACAGAAAATACAGTAGAAGGTGCCATTCGTACCTCGGGCTATAAATTATCATCAACGGATAAAGTTTATCCTGCGTTGGATGCCTCTGTTTCGTCTAACATGGACATAAAAATCGTCCGTGTGAAGAAACAGCAGGTCGAACAGAAAAAACAGGTGCCTTATCAGGTCATCAAAACGGCCGATCCGAGTCTTTATAAAGGCGATAATCGGGTCATTCAAAGCGGCAAATCGGGTGTGGTCGTCCAGCACGTTCAAAAGGTATATCATGATGGAAAGTTGGTATCCAAACAGCTGGTTAACAAGGAAGTTGCACAGAACCGTGTGGATAAAGTCATTGCGGTAGGAACGAAGAAAAAACCGGTCGTTCTTGCTGCTTCCGTCGGTCCCAATGATGCGGTTAAGGCAACAACGGTTAGTTCGGGCAGTGCTGTCCGTAAAGCAGGCGTAAATTTTAAATATAGCAAAGTTTTACAAAATGTCTCCATGACGGCGTATTCCTCACAGGAGCCAGGTATCGGTACACGTACTGCATCCGGCGCACGTGTCACGGAAGGACGCACCATCGCGGTCGATCCGAGTATAATTCCAATCGGCTGGTGGGTGTACATCGAAGGGGTGGGCTTCCGTCGTGCGGAGGATACCGGTGGCGCGATTAAAGGCCACAAAATCGATGTGTATTATGAGAGTTTGAGCCGAGCCAACCAATTTGGTCGTAAGCACGGTAAAACCGTATATGTTATCGGACCGGTAAAGCCTGAAATCAACTAAAACAGGTTGTGTATGTTGAGGGCAATGCGATAGTATTAACAACATAGTTATGCCATGCTAAGAAGAGGATATCCTCTTCTTATTTTGTTTTCAAAAGCAGGGAAAGATAAATATAGCTTGCTGTGTAGCAGTGGAGGGAAACGCAAATGATCAAGGAAGTGATCGTGGTAGAGGGCCGGGATGATACGGTGGCCATTCGCCGCGCTGTTGAAGCGGATACGATAGAAACTGGCGGCTCCGCCATTAATAAAATGACGCTGCGTAAAATTGCATTGGCGCAGGAGCGGCGGGGGGTCATCATTTTAACCGATCCCGATCATGCAGGGGAGCGCATCCGTAAGATTATCGCTTCCAAGGTACCCGGCTGCAAGCAGGCCTTTATACCCGAGGCAGAAGCGACGCGTAAAGGAGATATTGGCGTGGAGAATGCCTCACCAGAAGCGATCAGACACGCTCTTGCACGGGTCCATACGACAGTGGAAGGCGCCGACCCGCTGATTGAGTGGGCGGACCTGATTGATGCTGGACTCATCACCCATCCCAATGCTGCTGCACGCCGTATGGCCTTAGGGAATGTGCTGGGTATTGGTTATTGTAACGGAAAGCAGCTACATAAACGGCTCTCTGTATTTCAGATCAGCCGCGAGGAATTTGCCGGGGCGCTGGCACAAATTGAAAGT
The DNA here is from genome assembly GCF_037027525.1 of Paenibacillus sp. 203. NCBI lineage: Bacteria > Bacillati > Bacillota > Bacilli > Caryophanales > Paenibacillaceae > Paenibacillus > Paenibacillus sp. 203. The sequence goes on along the minus strand of NZ_JAXCHD010000016.1, from coordinate 80,853 downwards.
GAAGGATTGTGATGTCCGTATGACAGGGATTCAAGATATAGCAACACCGCGGCGTACGAAGGAAATTATTCAACGGCACGGTTTTTCGTTCAAAAAGAGTTTGGGACAAAATTTCCTGATTGATCAAAATATTCTCAATAAGATTGTAAATGCTGCTGGATTGGATGAGACGAAGGGTGCACTTGAGATCGGTCCTGGGATTGGCGCTTTGACCGAGAAGCTGGCTCAATCGGCCAAGGCAGTTACCGCTGTCGAGATTGACCAGCGGCTGCTGCCAATTCTCGAAGAGGTGTTGGCCCCTTACGAGCATGTGAAGGTACGTCATGGAGACGTGCTGAAGCTGGATTTGCGAGAGGTGTTCGCAGCCGATTTTGCAGACGTGAGTAAAGTAAGTGTCGTGGCTAATCTGCCGTACTATGTTACCACACCGATTCTGATGAGGCTGCTGGAGGACAAGCTCCCTCTGGAGAATATCGTCGTTATGATCCAAAAAGAAGTGGCTGAGCGCATGGCTGCGTCTCCTGGAACGAAGGATTACGGCAGTCTGAGCATTGCAGTGCAATATTACAGCGAACCTGAATTAGTCTGCACTGTGCCGAACACAGTATTTATTCCCCAGCCAAATGTGGAGTCTGCAGTCATACGGCTGCGTGTACGGGAAGCCCCTCCGGTGGAAGTGGTGGATGAGAAGCACTTCTTTGAAGTGGTTCATGCTGCTTTTGCCCAGCGTCGTAAAACCATTTCCAATAACTTAAAAAGCCGTTTCTTCACCAAAGAGAACAGGGACACGCTGGAGCCGCTGTTGCAACAAGCTGGTATTGAACCCTCCCGTCGAGGAGAAACGCTAAGTATTGAGGAATTTGCGCGTCTCAGCGCTGTGCTGTTGGAGGCAGGTATATCCTAAGCTGGAACCAAACTGTGCATTCACCCATACGATATAGGAGGGGTGATACAGTGTGATGAGTTTAGGGGACTTGGTCGTTCGGAAATCGTACGGCGGAGATGTCACGTTTCGTGTTGAGGACATCCAGCGGGATAAAGCGATCATTAAGGGAATAGAATTTCGGCTGCTGGCCGATTCCCCGGTGAACGATCTGGTCAGAGTGCCTGCAGACCAGATTAGCGGTAAGACTCAGCAGGCCCACATTAAGGCTGGTGAGTCTCTTAATCTGTTGCAACGGGCACGCCAGCAGCAAGCTGCTCGTAGTCAGGCAGCTCTGGTAGGGGACTGGAGTGATCCGGTTGAGTCAACATATTTTGAAATGCCGGGAAAGGTTCTTCACCTGGATGGAGATCCCAGCTATCTGAAAAAATGTCTCAGTTTATATGAACAGCTCCGTGTTCCTGCAGAGGGACATCACGTTCACGAATCGGCAATGGCGGACACGTTGTACCGACTGCTTCCTCGTATCCGTCCGGATATCGTAGTCATTACCGGACATGACGGTGTGCTGAAGCAGCCACAGCCTTACGATTTGTACAGCTTGAAAAGTTATAAAAATTCGCAAAATTTTGTGGCGGCGATTCAGGTAGCAAGACAATATGAACGTCATCTGGATTCGCTGACGATTGTAGCGGGGGCGTGCCAGTCCCATTTTGAGGCGCTGCTACGTGCGGGAGCGAACTTCGCCAGCTCACCAGGGCGTATCCTGATTCACGCGCTGGACCCCGTTTACGTGGCTGCCAAGGCGGCCTTTACTTCGATCCGTGATACGGTCAACATGGGGGACCTGTTTCACCAGACAATCAGTGGCAGTCGCGGAGTGGGTGGAATTGAAACTAGGGGAAGCTATCGCATCGGCCTGCCGAAGCTTGAAAATTTATCAACGCTTAAAGTAACGCCTTCCGCAATCTAGGATTCAAATGTGCCAATAGGATTAACCTGAGCAAAAAGCCTCTGCTTTGAGGCTTTTTGTCATTTTTTATATAAATTATTCCTGTTCGCAAAAAATTAAATTGACAACTTATTTTTCGTGTTGTTATAATATTTAGCTTGATTTGACAATCCCTCTAAAATTCGTTATAATGGACAAGGAAAGAGGTGGTCGTTAGGCAATGGCTAAAAATACGCTGTTGGAAATCAAACGCAGTCTCGACGCACATGTAGGGCAAAAAATTTTGCTGCGGGCTAACGGCGGACGCCGTAAGACCGTCGAACGAACTGGTGTCTTGGAAGAAACGTACCCTTCTGTTTTTATCGTCAAGCTGGATCAGGAGCAACAGACGTTTAAACGTGTCTCCTACAGCTATGCTGACATTCTTACCGAGTCGGTAGAAGTCAGCGTATATGATCCCGACTCCCATACAAGTGTAGTCGAATATTTTGAAACACCTTAATTGATTTCGTGATTTATACCAGCTTTGCAGGTTTAACGACGGCTTCGTCATTTCAAATGACGGGGCCGTTTTGTATATACAGAGCAGGATGAAGCATGACATCTCTGCACATACTAAGCCGGGAATGATCTTCCTTATTCCATTGCCGAAGGAGGCGTATGTATGAGCCGAAGAAGACGGAGTGTCATGTCGGAGGAGCTAAAGTACGAGCTGGCCAAAGATCTTGGATTTTACGACACGGTCAAGGAAGAAGGCTGGGGAGGCATTAAAGCCAAGGATGCGGGCAATATGGTCAAGCGGGCTATCCAACTTGCCGAGCAGGCAGCTTCCCGCAAATCGTAGCTATCGGTGGTGCTGATGAAAAGCGGGGATATCCGGGATTAGACCGGGTCATCTCCGCTTTTTTGAACCTCATGACTTGACACGCTGAGTCTGATATAATATGTTAAGCTGTCTTGAGGGAAAAGTTGAAGGTGGGTGAACGCCTTGAAAATATATGAAAAAGCACCGGCGAAAATCAATTTAATGCTTGATGTTCTACGTAAGCGGGACGATGGTTATCACGAGGTCGAAATGATTATGACCATGGTCGATCTGTCTGACCGATTGACGATGTCTGAGTTACCGCGTGATACCATTATTATTTCAAGTCAAGCTGGGTACATACCATTGGATGAAAAGAACTTGGCTTTTCAGGCTGCTCGTCTGATCAAAGAACGTTATAACGTGTCTACGGGCGTCCACATTCATCTGGATAAGCATATCCCGGTGGCGGCAGGGTTGGCAGGTGGAAGTAGTGATGCTGCCGCAGCGCTGCGTGGACTGAACAAGCTATGGAAGCTTGGTATTTCGGATGCCGAATTAAGGGTGCTGGGTGCGGAACTGGGCTCAGATGTACCTTTCTGTATTACAGGGGGTACAGCTTTAGCAAGTGGACGCGGAGAACTGCTCAAGCCACTTCCGAATCCGCCACAATGCTGGGTGATCCTTGCGAAGCCGCCGATTAATGTATCGACGGCTGAAGTGTATGGTCGTGTCAAAGCAGATCAGATTGCGCACCACCCGTCTGCCCGCCAGATGGAGCATGCGATCCATAACGCTTCTTTTACGGATGTATGCAACGCGCTGGGGAATGTACTTGAGGATGTAACACTAAAGCTGTATCCAGAGGTAGAGCATCTTAAAAACTCCATGATACGCTTAGGAGCAGACGGTGTGCTGATGTCAGGTAGTGGACCTACAGTGTTCGGACTGGTATCGAAGGAAGCCAAAGTGCCACGGATTTACAATGGACTAAGAGGGTTTTGTAAAGATGTGTATGCAGTACGACTTTTGACCTGATTTTAGATATTTCTTTCATATTATAGTGGTAATTGTTGTACAAATACGTACGAAGATGATATATTTACTATTAAATATTCGGATTTTACTATATCACTTACATTCCGCCAGCAACCGGCCAGTCCGCCGGTGCTTTACTGTACAAAGCGGGCGGCAGGAGAATAGATCGCGAGGAATTGTTGTGAAAAAACTTAAAAGAAGCTCACGATTGGTGGAAATGACGCAATTTTTGTTGTCACGGCCGCATACGCTGGTGCCTCTTACTCATTTTGCGGATCGCTACGGGGCAGCTAAGTCCTCCATAAGCGAGGATCTGGCCATCATCAAGGAAGTTTTTGAGGATGAGGGCACTGGCGAGCTTCTGACACTGGCGGGAGCGGCAGGGGGCGTGAAACTGATCCCGAGGCTTTCCAAGCAACATGCGCTTGCGTTTGCGAACGACCTGTGTGCACAACTGGAGCAGCCTGACCGCATATTACCGGGAGGATACCTGTATTTGTCCGATTTGCTGGGCCAACCTGCGATGATGAACGAAGCTGGTAAAATATTCGCGACCGCTTTTGCCAATCGTCAGATTGATGTGGTTATGACGGTGGAGACCAAGGGTATTCCACTTGCCTATGCAACCGGAGCACAGCTTAATTTGCCAGTCGTTCTCGTACGGCGTGATCATCAGGTGACAGAAGGCTCGGCTGTAAGTATTAATTATGTTTCAGGATCACAAAAGAGCCTGCATACGATGTCTTTATCCAGACGTGCGATGCGTGAGAAATCGCGTGTGCTCATCGTAGATGATTTTATGAAGGCCGGTGGCACGATTCAGGGGATGGTCGACTTGCTGGCTGAGTTTGATGCTGAGGTGGCCGGTGTAGGTGTGCTGGTAGAATCAGGCGAGGTGGAGAACGAAGAGCGCCTGCTGCACGATTATATTTCACTGGCGAATCTGACCGCAGTCGATTCTCGAAGCAAGCAAATTACGGTCAAGCTGGGCAATTATTTTGATGAGTGAACAGGGCAGTAAATTGTCACAATCCATCATAAAATACCTAAATATGTCGAAAAGAAATCTTTTCAAAAAAATTACCTGAATTTAGGATACGAATTACCGAAAAAAAGAAGGATTTCGAACTGCTGTGTGGAATGTATACACCAAGTCCTATTTGGAAAAAGGTGGTGAAACACACATGCAGATTACGGATGTTAGACTCCGCCGAGTGAACTCAGAAGGAAGAATGAAGGCGATTGCATCCATTACGATTGATAACGAGTTTGTTGTTCATGACATCCGAGTTATCGACGGTAATAACGGGATGTTCGTAGCTATGCCAAGCAAACGAACTCCAGACGGAGAGTTTCGCGATATCGCTCATCCGATATCTTCAGGAACCCGTGAGAAGATCCAAGCTGCTGTATTGACTGAGTACGAACGTGCAGCTGTGGATGAAGAAGTTGCTATTGAAGAAGGCGCTTAATTCGCCTAAAGCAGGATTGGGGTACAAAAGAAAAAGAGAGCCACTAACTGTGGCTCTCTTTTCTTTTTGTCTGGAATGAGATATATTCTTTAGTGAGTTAACAGTCAGTTTTAAGGCAACTTGGAGCCATCCGGGCTGCCGAAGCGGCTTTTTCATAAGACAGGGACTAGGCAGAGATGCGTCCCGGGGATGAATGTCCAGCACAAGCTGGCCTGAAAAAATAGCCATTAACCAAAGGTTCGCCGTTATTTTTCAGGAGGATTGTGAAAAGTTAAGCAAAATCTGATCTGGGAATTAACGTTTTAGCCAAGGGGTAACTGTTATTTTCAGGATAGGAGGTTGGACTTGTTGGAAAGGTTGGCAGTCATTCTTGCCGCAGGGCAGGGAAAACGTATGAAATCCAAATTATATAAAGTTCTGCATCCGGTGTGCGGAAAACCGATGGTCGGGCATGTGCTCGACACGGTTCGTGAAATCGGTGTGTCCCGAAGTGTAGTCGTCGTGGGTCATGGAGCAGAGGCGGTACAGTCTTATTTGGGACCGTCGGCAGAATATGCGCTTCAGGCTGAGCAGTTGGGAACGGGCCATGCTGTCAAGCAAGCCAAGGACTTGCTCGGTCAGGAAAAAGGTACAACCATTGTCATTTGTGGGGATACTCCTTTGATCACAGCGGAAACGCTGGAGGGCTTGGTGCAACTGCACGAGAGCCGTGGGGCAGCTGCGACGATTCTGACCGCTGAGTTGGACGACCCGAAAGGATATGGACGAGTTATTCGTGATGCTTCCGGGGCCGTGCTCAAGATCGTGGAACAGAAAGATTGTTCACCTGAGGAAGATGCTGTCCGGGAGATCAATACGGGAACGTACTGCTTTGACAATGCCAAGCTGTTTGCAGCGCTGGACAAGGTAACGAACACCAATGCACAGCAGGAATATTACCTGACAGATGTCATTGGTATTTTGCATGGTGAAGGTGAGCAGGTTGAGGCGTATTTGACAGATGATGTGTCTGAATCCATCGGTGTTAACGACAGAGTGGCTTTGTCGGTAGCTGAGGGCTATATGCGTGAGCGCATTGTTCGCAAGCATATGCTGAATGGTGTCACTGTCATTGATCCCTCTTCTACCTATATCGGGAGCGAGGTTGTTATTGGTTCCGATACGGTACTGTACCCGAACACATGGCTGCATGGTCAAACACAAATCGGAGAAGATTGTGTGATTGGTCCACAGGCTGAGATTCAGAATACGATTATCCATTCAGGCGCAACGGTAAAACATTCGGTGTTGAACGAAGCGGAAGTGGGAAGCAGTACATCTGTGGGGCCGTTTGCTTATCTGCGTCCAGGCGCGAAGCTTGGCGAACATGTGAAAATTGGTGATTTTGTTGAGGTGAAAAATGCGACCATTGGAGATCATTCCAAGGTGTCTCATTTGAGCTATGTCGGTGATGCCAAGGTGGGTACAAACGTAAATATTGGCTGCGGGGCAATAACGGTCAATTATGATGGATATAATAAATCCATTACAGAAATTGAAGACGATGCCTTTATTGGCAGCAACGTGAATCTGATCGCCCCGATTAAGATTGGAAAAGGTGCTTATGTTGTAGCAGGCTCCACTGTAACACATGCTGTCCCTGATAACGATCTGGCCATTGCCAGACCACGTCAAGAGAACAAAGCCGGATATGCGGACAAAATCCGCGCACGTGCCAAAGCGAAGAAGAAAAGATCGGAATGACCTTAATCAGCAAGCTGTTGAATCTGTAATGAATGAACCAGCACGGAGGGTTTCTATTAATGACTTATTGCGATTCCAAACTCAAAATATTTACTTGTAACTCCAATCCGAAGTTAGCCCACCAGATTGCGGACTACATCGGCATCCCAATGGGGGAATCCCATACCACATCGTTTAGTGACGGTGAAATCCAGGTTAAGCTGTCGGAAAGCGTACGCGGCTGCCATGTGTATATTGTGCAGTCAACTTGTCTGCCGGTTAACGACAACTTGATGGAGTTATTGGTTATGATTGATGCACTTAAACGCGCTTCTGCCAAAAGTATCAATGTCGTTATGCCATATTATGGTTACGCTCGTCAGGATCGTAAAGCTCGTTCACGCGATCCGATTACAGCGAAGCTTGTCGCTAACTTGATTGAAAAAGCGGGAGCTCACCGCGTAATCAGCATGGATTTGCATGCGATGCAGATTCAGGGATTCTTTGATATTCCAGTAGATCATATGTTGGGAGCGCCAATTCTGGCCCAATATTTCCGTTCCAAGCAAATTGAGAACCCGATTGTCGTTTCACCCGATCATGGTGGGGTTGTTCGTGCGCGTAAGCTGGCGGACTTCCTGAGTGCGCCGCTCGCTATTATTGATAAGCGTCGTCCAGAGCCAAATGTCAGTGAAGTGATGAACATCATCGGGAACATTGAGGGTAAAACGGCTATTTTAATTGATGATATCATTGATACAGCCGGAACGATTGTATTAGGTGCAAATGCGCTTAAAGAAGGCGGCGTAAAAGATGTGTATGCGTGTTGTACACATGCTGTGCTGTCCGGTCCTGCTATGGAAAGACTGGAGAATTCGCCATTAAAAGAGGTGGTTGTGACGGATACAATCCCGATCGTTCACCCGAATCCGACAAGCAAGCTGAAGGTATTATCTGTGGCTCCATTAATGGGAGAAGCTATCATCCGTGTGCATGAAGAATTGTCGATCAGCAAACTGTTTGAAATCGAATAAGCGCTGGCTCATTAAAAAAGGGGTTGCCTTTTCCATATGGAAAAGGTAACCCCTATCAGCATGTCAGGCTAAAAGCCTGGGCGAGATATGAATGTGAAACGTTGACGATTGTATAGTGTGTCCTCTACTTCGACGAAATGCTCATTAAAACGCGCAACGATGCCAATCTGAATATGTACATTCCCGTCATAGATCTGGACAGGAACGGAATGTTTTAAATGATATAGAAAATGGCTGTCATATAAGAGGATATCACCTTGATTGAGCATACCGGCACGCACCTTCCTATTCAATACAACTATTTTACCAAAAAATCAAGACTGCGAAAGAGGGTGTCAAAGTTATGAAGTGGATTGTAGGATTGGGCAACCCCGGTCCCCAATACGAGAAAACGAGACATAATGTCGGATTTATGGCATTGGATGCTCTTGCCTCGCGTCATAACATCCAGATTAACCAAAGCAAATGCAAGGCGTTAATTGGAGAGGGTCACATTGGTGGCGTAAAAACCGTACTGATTAAGCCAATGACCTATATGAATCTATCAGGCGAGTCTCTACGTGCTTATATGGACTATTATAAGGCCGATATGGAAGATCTGATTGTCGTGTACGATGATCTGGATACAGAAGTCGGTAAAATAAGATTGCGTTATCAAGGTAGCGCAGGCGGTCATAACGGCATTAAATCGATCATTCAGCATACCGGCACGCAGTCCTTCAATCGGATTCGTATGGGCATTTCCCGCCCGGAGCCTGGACATGCTATTGTCGATTATGTTCTGGGTACCTTTCCCAAGAAGGAAAAAGAATTACTGGCCGGAATGATCAAGGACACGTGCAACGCCTTAGAACACAGCTTGAGTCATCCGTTTGAACGGACGATGGCTGAATTCAACAAGTAAGTTCAGACGTAGCAGACGGGCTTAAATGGAAGATTGTTGGACATACTGAAAGGTATAGAAAACTTTCAGGAGGCATATACATTACATGATTGTTAATTATGTATGCAGACATTGTCGAACTTTCTTGGGACGAATTGATTCCGCGGCAATAACCGAAGAAAGGTTGGGCTTCCATTCCTTGACCCCTGCCGAACGTAGAGATATAATAGCGTATAATTCGGGTGGTGAAGTGACCGTCAAAGTCATTTGCGAGCATTGCAGTCAGGCATTGGAGAATAATCCAGAGCTGAGTCTGCTCGTTAATCCGCTCCAATAACAGGTATTCAACTGGTAGGATGTACCAGCTTGAGAGGTGAAGCGGCAATTCCGCTTATGGAGCCTTGGCAGCATTGCTGAGGCTTCTTTTTCGGTTTACATGTAACTATTTATAAGCATAAAGGGGTGCCTTTTTTGTTACAAGCACTTATTCAGGCTTTTACGAAGGATGCTGATTATGCATCCATTGCAGCAGGTATTTCATCAGGGATGAAGGAACAACTGATATCAGGTTTATCAGGCTCTTCCCGACAGGTACTGATGGCCGCGCTTGCCGAAGATACCGGACGACCGTTAATGGTCATGACGCACAATATGTTTGCCGCTCAAAAAATAGCAGATGACTTACAGGAAGCGCTTTCTCCTGATCAGGTTTTATTGTATCCTGCTAATGAGCTGGTAGCTGCTGAAGCTGCAATATCCAGTCCAGAGACATTGTCCCAACGAATTGATGTATTGATACGCTGCGCCCAGGGTTTTCGTGGGATTGTTGTCGTGCCGTTTTCTGGTGTCCGACGTCTACTGCCAATCCCGGAAACATGGCGTGAGGCTCGTATTGAGCTGAAAGAAGGCGAAACGATTCAGCTGGAAGCGTTTTTGCTACATATGGTCGAGATGGGCTACCAGCGTGTAGAGCGTGTGGAATCACGTGGAGAGATGAGCGTACGCGGAGGAATTATTGATTTTTATCCAATGACAACCCGTTGGGGCTATCGTGTGGAGCTGTTTGACGATGAAATCGATTCGATCCGTAAGTTTGATCCGCAAGATCAGCGTTCGGTGGAAAAGATTCAGGACGTTACCGTAACACCGTGTAAGGAAGTTATTGCGAATAACCAGCGTATGGACCAGGCGGCGGATGCCGCTGCTATTTTGCTGGAGGAGCAGCTGGGCAAAATGACGGATCGTCAAGCTAAGCAGCACCTGAAAGAAGAGATTCATCGTGAAATTGAGTTACTGCGAGAGCATGTGTATTTTGACGAAATCTATAAATATATCTCCCTGCTGTATCCTGAACGTAAAACACTAGCAGACTATATGCCGGAAGATACGATTCTGATTATTGATGAACCGGCACGTATGCTGGAAACAGCCAAGCAACTGGAACGGGATGAGTCAGAATGGAATCTGCATTTGCTTCAAAACGGTAAAACGTTACCGCAGCTAGAACTGTCAGATGACGCGGACAATCTGCTGTACAACCGGAGATTTCAGACGTTGTTCCTGTCGATTTTTCTTCGTCAGGTTCCTCATACCCAGCCACAAAATATTTTGAATTTCATCTGCCGAGGCATGCAGGATTTCCATGGCCAAATGAATGTGCTCAAGGCGGAGATGGATCGTTGGCGCAAAGCCGGCACACAGGTTATGATGCTGGCAAGTGGAGATGAACGTCTGGACCGGATGCGCCGAGTGCTTGAAGATTACGGTATTGATGAACCGACGATGGCTATCGGCAATCTGCAAAGCGGTTTTGAAATGCCATCTATTCATCTGGCGGTCATTACCGAGGGCGAGATGTTTTCCCAGAAGCAGCGGAAAGCTCGTAAGCAGGGCCGGCATGTGGACAATGCAGAACGGATTAAGAGCTATAGCGAGCTGAAGGTGGGCGACTACGTCGTACACCAAAATCACGGGATCGGGAAGTACATGGGGATCGGCACGCTGGAGGTTGGCGGTATCCATAAGGATTACATGCATGTCCTCTACGCGGGTGGAGATAAGCTGTCAGTGCCGATTGAACAAATTGATTTGATTCAGAAATATGTCGGCTCAGAGGACAAGGAACCCAAGATTTATAAACTGGGTGGCAATGAGTGGACACGGGTTAAAAGTAAGGTGCGCAGCTCGGTTCAGGATATTGCGGATGACTTGATCAAGCTATATGCAGAACGACAGTCGGCACCAGGGTTTGCTTTTGAAAAGGATTCACCGGAGCAACAAGAGTTTGAGGATATGTTCCCGTATGATGAGACACGTGACCAGATTCGGGCCATCGAAGAGATTAAGAAGGATATGGAGCAGAGCCGCCCGATGGATCGTTTGCTATGCGGTGATGTAGGTTACGGCAAAACTGAAGTTGCCATTCGTGCTGCTTTTAAGTCTGCTATTGAAGGCAAACAAGTAGCGGTGCTGGTACCGACGACGATTTTGGCACAGCAACACTATGAGACATTCCGTGAACGTTTTTCAGGGTATCCGTTCAATATTCAGGTATTGAGCCGTTTCCGCTCGCGCAAAGAGCAGAATGAGACGATTAAAGGGGTCCGGCAGGGCACGGTCGATATTGTCATTGGTACCCATCGTCTGTTGTCGCAGGATCTGGTGTTTAAGGACCTCGGAATGCTGATTGTCGATGAAGAACAGCGATTTGGCGTAACTCACAAGGAAAAGCTGAAGAAGCTGAAAACGAACGTAGATGTGCTGACGTTAACGGCAACACCTATTCCGCGTACGTTGCATATGTCCATGCTGGGTGTACGTGACTTGTCAGTCATTGAGACGCCACCGGAAAACCGTTTTCCAGTGCAAACCTATGTGGTTGAGCACAGCCAAACTCTAGTTCGTGAGGCCATTGAACGCGAAATGGCACGCGGTGGACAGGTGTACTATCTGTATAATCGCGTGCAGGGTATTCAGGAGATGGCTGCCGAGATCAATGCGCTCGTACCGGAGGCTAAGGTGGGCGTGGGTCACGGACAGATGTCCGAAACCGAACTGGAGAAAACGATTTTGGATTTCCTGGATGGCGAATACGATGTGCTGGTCAGCACCAGCATTATTGAAACCGGCGTGGATATTCCAAATGTGAATACACTCATTGTGCATGATGCCGATAAAATGGGGCTATCTCAGCTTTATCAGTTGCGTGGGCGTGTAGGTCGTTCCAATCGGATTGCCTATGCTTATTTCACGTACCAGCGGGATAAGGTGCTCACGGAGGTGGCGGAGAAGCGCCTTCAGTCGATTAAAGAATTTACGGAGCTCGGCTCCGGGTTCAAGATTGCAATGCGCGATTTGTCCATCCGTGGAGCGGGTAACTTACTTGGCGCTGAGCAGCATGGTTTCATCGCATCCGTCGGTTTTGATCTCTACTCGCAGATGCTGGCTGAGGAAATTAATAAACGTAAAGTCAGCGTACTTGGAGAAGAGGATCAGTCCAATCGGAATTGGAGTACGTCGATTGATTTAGGCGTCGATGCTTACTTGCCAGGAGACTATATTTATGACAGCATCCAGAAGATTGAGATTTATAAAAAGGTTGCAGCGGTCAGCACCTTTGACGAGGCTTCCGAACTGGAGGATGAGCTGGTCGACCGATTTGGTGATCTGCCAGAGGCTGTGCGTCATTTGCTAGCCGTGGCTCGCCTTAAGGTATATGGACGCATGTATGGCATCGAGTCCATGGTGCAACGGGATGACAATATAGTGCTGAAATTCCATGAAGGGCGCCAGCAGGCGGTACAGACCGCCAAACTTGCCGAGATTGGCAATCGCTTTGAAAGACGTGTACAATTTGAACAGGGCACTTCTATGAGCGCACGCATAAAGGGCAAAGGTCTAAATGATCCACAGTTGCTAGAACTGCTGGAACAATTTTTGAGTGCATTGAAAGAAGCATTCACATTGAAGGAGGAACTGCAAAATGCCACAACTAAATAAAAGAAAACCTTGGAGAATGCTCTCCTTGGGAATGGCAGCGCTGCTAGCTATATCCGTGCTGGCAGCATGTACGAAGCAAGCGGATGAGAACAAGGTCAAGGATGAACCGAAGGACAACAGCAAGGTTGTCGTGACCTATAAGGGTGGAACCATTACCGAAAATGAGTTCAACCAAGAAATCAGCATGATGAAATTCCTTTACCCGGAATATGAGGCTGCGTTAGCTTCCGATCAGGTACGGGAGCAAATTGTAAAGCAGGAAGTGGTGTACAAGCTTCTGGCGGCCAAAGCGGACGACAAAGCCAAGGAGCAGGGTGCCAAAGAAGGGAACGAACAGCTGGAGCAGTATAAAAAGTCAGTCGGAGAAGATAAGTTCAAGACATTTCTGAGTGATAAAAAACTGACCGAACAAGGTGTGAAAGATTACTTCACGCGTGTAATGACGGTAATCAACAGCGAAACCAACAAAGTAACAGATGATCAGCTAAAACAGGAATTTGAGAAAAATAAAGATCAATTCACAACAGCAACTGTGCGCCATGTATTGATTAACTTCGAAGATCCTAAAACGAAGAAACAGCGCAAAAAAGAGGATACCCTCAAGCTGGCCAAAGAAGTGAAGGCGAAGCTGGATGGAGGAGCGGATTTTGCGACGATTGCTAAGAAATATTCAGAAGACCCAGGTTCTGCGTCTAACGGAGGTCTGTATGAGAATGCATCCGTAGCGCAATGGGTACCTGCTTTTAAAGAGGCCGCTGAGACTCAGCCGATTAACAAAATCGGTGAGCCAGTGGAAACGGAATACGGATATCACGTGATCAAAGTGGAGTCCCGCAATGAGCCAACGTTTGATAAATTGAAAGACAACGAAAAGGCAGCCCTGAAAAATAAATTGGCCGGGGAAAGTATCCAAAACTTTAGCGAAAATGATTTGGCGAAACTTGATTTGAAAATCAATCTGCCGAAAGTACCAGCTACGCAAGAGAAAAGCGGTGCAACTTCCGGGGCCGGTAGCACAACTACACCGGGCGCAACAACAAACGGTACAGGCAATACCAACGCAGGAACAGCCAAAGATGGAGCTACAAACGAAGGTAAATAACTGAACATGCATAAGGAATTGGGAACAGATGAATACTATGGTCAGATATCACCATAAACACCATGACCGTGACGTTCTTCGTGACCGCTTCTGGGGGAGTGGAAGCGTCTTTCGATACCGTCAGTAGTTTACTAAATTCTTCTTGAGAAAGTGGGGCAACATGTGAAATGAAAGCTACTGGTATAGTTCGCCGTATTGATGACCTTGGGCGGGTAGTTATTCCAAAGGAAATTCGCCGCACCTTGAGAATTCGTGAAGGAGATCCGCTTGAGATTTTTGTGGATCGTGACGGAGAAGTCATTTTGAAAAAGTATTCACCTATTGGTGAACTTGGTGATTTCGCCAAAGAATATGCTGAGTCCCTGTTTGAAAGCACGGGCCATATTACAATGATTACCGATCGGGACACCATTATTACGGTGGCTGGAGGCTCCAAAAAAGATTTTCTGGACAAGCCAATCGGTAGCATTATCGAAGGTAGTATGGATAATCGCAAAACTGTGCTGGAGACAGCCAGCGGCTCTTATGAGCTAACGCGAGACCACGAAGAAACACTCTCGTCCTTTGTGGCGGCTCCCATTGTTTCCGGTGGTGATCCCATTGGTTCCGTTGTATTGTTGAACAAGGACGAAAATGTAAAAATGTCCGAAATGGAAGTCAAAATGGCTGAAACAGCCGCTGGCTTCCTGGGCAAACAAATGGAACAGTAACATCCCGTTTCACCCCTGTATGACGTACAGAATGGCGAAAGCCGTCCTACGTTGTACAGGGTTTTTTTTCTTTCCGGGAGAAGAGGCGGTATAATAGGACTCGTGAAAGATGCATATTTCAGGTGGGAGTGAAGACGGAGAATGCAGGAAAATCGCGCCGCTTCGCGGCTGCTACGGGGTGCTGTCATTTTGACACTGGCAGCGGTAGCGAGCAAGCTGATCGGCACAGTGCAAAAAATCCCGCTGCAGAATATCGGCGGCGACGGCGTGTTTGGCATTTATAATACGGTTTATCCTTTTTATACGCTGTTCATTACCATTGCAGCTGCTGGATTCCCGGCTGCAATATCCAAATTTGTAGCTGAGTTTGAGGCAGTGGGAAACCGGGCAGCGGGGCAACGGGTTGCTCGGGTATCTTCGCTTGTCTTGGGTGTCTTTGGATTGATCCTGGGCGTGCTGATGTATACGTGTGCGCCGCTCATTGGTCAATGGATCGACAATGCTCACGTCATTCCGTCGGTGAGGGCAGCGGCGTTTGCCTTTTTGTTCGTGCCGGTTATGGCGGGACTGAGAGGATATTTTCAAGGTTTACAAAATATGCTTCCGACTGCTGTTTCCCAAGTGACGGAGCAGGCGATACGGGTAAGCGTGATGATTATGCTGCTGCTGCTCATGCTGTCCCAAGGGGCGGGTGCGGATATGATTGCCGCCGGAGCAGTGTTTGGTTCAGCAGCAGGTGGAGCAGCGGGCTTGGTCGTCATGTTGCTATATTGGCGAAATCACAGGAAGAGGCTTAGAAGGCAAGGGACGGTCATGGCGACAGTGCAAGCACAAACTGGAGAGCTACACCCGGCGGAAAGCAACGGTGCCTTGCTAAAGGCGCTGCTGCGTTATGCCTTGCCTGTTTGCCTTGGAGCGCTAGCCGTTCCGTTAATTAGCCTAGTAGACACATTTACCGTACCTCGCTTGTTAAAGCAGGAGGGTTTGGACGATACTGCGGTTATGGTGGCCTTTGGCGTGTATAACCGAGGTCTGCCGCTGGTACAGCTAGTCATGATGTTTGCCACCACCCTGTCGGCATTATTCATTCCATCGCTGGCTGAGGCCCGGGTAACCGGCGGTACGGAGCTGGCACGTCGCCAGTGCGAGCAATCGCTGCGCTGGTTTTGGTTACTGGGACTAGCCGCTGCGACAGGCTTGATCGTGCTGGCTGTGCCCGTCAATGTGATGCTGTATGCGGACGACACTGGCAGCGGGGTCATGCGCTGGATGGCGCTAACCGCCGTAGGCGGCACGCTCAGCATCATCTCGGCTGCGCTGCTGCAAGGGCTTGGCGCGGTTCGCGCGCCGGCTCTGGCGATGCTCGCGGCTGCAGTAGCCAAGGCACTGCTGAACTGGTTGCTCGTGCCGCAGCTAGGCACGGCTGGAGCCGCCATTGCGGGGGCTGTCGCCTATCTGCTGGCGGCGGTGATCAACATCGTGCTGCTGGCTCGATTGGTAGGCCTGCGTGGGAGCTGGTCCGCCAGCGTGCTCAAGCCGGCGGCACTGCTTATCGCCCTGGCTGGTGCGGCCGGGGCGGCGATGTGGGGCACCAGCGCTGTGCTGGGTGCCTTGGGGTGGGCTGCCGGAGGTCGTGCCACGGCAGCCGCGGAGAGCCTGCTGGGCGTAGCCGCAGGCGCCGTAGTGTTCGTGATCGGCCTCGCACGCTTGAGGCTGATCACGGAAGCCGAGCTTGTGGCGGTGCCCAAGCTCGGACGCCCGCTGGCAGCTGTGCTGCGCAGGCTGCGTGTACTGACATAGCCCAGGCATAGGGCTTTTAGGGCACGAAAGCGGCACAGCCATTTTATGAGCCTATACAACTTTGTGGTATAGTAAATGCCAAAGCAAAGGAAGCGGAAGCGGGTTAGGCCGTGTATTTTTTCGAGCATGAACCTTGTTTCTGCGAAACGGAGGATTGAATATGAGCGTAACATTAACGGTCGTAGGTTTGGGCTCGGGAGACCCGGATCAGCTTACGATAGGGATATTGAACAAAATGCGGGGCGCTTCAGCGCTCTATCTGCGGACCAAGGAGCATCCTGCGGTTCAAGTGCTGAATGAGTTTGAAGTGGCTTTTGAGTCGTTTGACAACGTATATGAGACAAAGGAGTCCTTTCCAGAGGTATACGAGGAAATTACCAGCCAATTAATTACGACGGCTGCTAAGGCGGCAGACGGAAGCGAAATCGTCTATGCGGTTCCCGGTCACCCGATGGTGGCAGAAGCAGCGGTGCAGTTGCTTAAGGAGCGTTGTCCTGCGCAAGGAATTGAACTGAACATTCTGGGCGGCGAAAGTTTCCTGGATGAAGCTTTTGTGCGTCTTGGTTTTGATCCGATTGAGGGTTTCCAGCTGTTGGACGCAGGTACACTGGATGCCAGCTGGCTCCAGCCTCAGCTGCATACGCTGATCGGACAGGTGTATGATACCTTCACGGCATCTGATGTGAAGCTGTGCCTGATGGAGCGGTATCCTGACGATTATGAGGTGTATGTCGGTCACGCTCTTGGGGTGGAAGGTGAGGAGGCGGTGCACAAGGTGCCGCTGTACGAGCTGGATCGAGTAGAGGGCTACGGGAACCTATCCTTGGTATACATACCTCGCAGTGAAGATGAGGCGCTGAAACGGCGTTCTTTTGACCGTCTACACGAGATTGTCGATATTTTACGCAGCCCGGAGGGCTGTCCATGGGATCGTGAACAGACACATCAGTCGATTCGCAAAAATCTGATCGAAGAAACGTATGAAGTCATCGAAACGATAGATGAGGACGACCCTGAGCATATGAAGGAAGAACTGGGTGATCTGTTGTTGCAAATTTTGCTGCATGCCCAAATGGAAGAGGAAGTCGGAACCTTCAATGTGTATGATGTAATTCAGGGGTTGAATGATAAGCTTATTTTCCGTCATCCACATGTATTTGGTGACAATCAAGCGAATGATGCGCAAGAGGCGCTGCAAAACTGGGAGCAGATGAAGGCTGAGGAAAAACGGCTTAAAGGCACGACGGCAGCATACCCTTCCGTACTGGATGGGGTTCCACGTGATCTGCCTGCTCTTATGAAATCGTACAAGCTCCAGAAGAAAGCAGCTAAAGTAGGCTTTAACTGGGATAGCATTGAGGGCGTATTTGATAAATTAGACGAAGAAGTGGCTGAGTTGAAGGAAGCGGTTCGTGAAGGGCATGCCGTGGAAGCCCAGTTGCTGGAGTTAGGCGATGTGTTATTTGTTGCCGTGAATGCAGCCCGGTTCATGGGAGTAGATCCAGAAGAGGCATTGTCCGCCACCAATCGCAAATTTGTCGACCGTTTCCAGTATATTGAGCAGAAATTACGCGAGCAGGGGCGTCGTCCCGAAGAAAGCAGCGTAGATGAAATGGAGACTTACTGGCAGGAAGCGAAAAAGCTCCTTGGCAAAGCGTGATTCCACACATTCGCTTTTGGCTGCACAGACCAGTAAAATGAGACATATGCAGGGTTGAAAGAAGGCTCAGTTTGAGGAGACTTGCCAATGGACAGAGTTTTGTAGTAGGATGTTGGCTTAACTGGGGTCGAATAAAAAAACGCCTGTTATTGCAGGATTTTTACGGACAAGCCAGAATAACTTGTAGTAATTCTGAAAATAACTGTAGCTTATAGTTAAGCGTGTTACAGTGACATTCAGGAGGGCTTCGGCCACAGTTGGACCTCACGTCTGCTCCATGAATGGACATGCAGCGTGATGATTATTTTTTGACATTTGGGAGGCTTTTATCTTATGAACAAGACAGATCTGATCAACAATATTTCCAGCAAAAGCGGTTTGAGCAAACGTGACGTTGAAGCTGTATTGAATGGCGTTCTTGGTGAAATTACAGATGCACTTGCTAGCGGTGACAAAGTGCAACTGATCGGCTTTGGTACTTTCGAAACACGCAAGCGTTCCAGCCGTACGGGCCGCAATCCACAAACCGGTAACACGATTGAAATTCCAGAATCGACCGTTCCTGCTTTTAAAGCCGGTAATAAGCTTAAAGAAGCCGTTAACTAATGCGTCTTGATAAATTCTTGAAAGTCTCGCGGCTGATTAAGCGGCGTACGGTAGCCAAGGACGTCTCCGAGCAAGGGAGAGTGCTGGTGAACGGACGCGAAGCCAAGCCGAGCAGTGCGGTCAAAGTAGGCGATGAAATTACCGTCCAGTTTGGCCAGAAGCTGGTGACCGTGCGAGTGGAACGGCTCGCCGACACTACACGCAAGGACGAGGCTGCAAGTATGTACACTTTGGTAAAGGAAGAGCCTATTGCCAGGGACAATGGTTTGAACTGGTAAGCAGACATCTGATTTTCTCATAACCGTACATGAAAGCATTCCTTCATTATTTTATGAAGGAGTGCTTTTTTTCTTTAGATGACGAGTTTTCGTCCATCATATGCTGATTAACAGCAAAAGCGGTTCTAAATCATACGGCCCCCTTCATAAGCTAAGAACAGAAGGAGGGGTACATGCCATGATTGAACAAGGGAAGTCCAAGCACCATGATCTGCGCATGCAAAGCCGCAAGCAACTCGATATTTCAGGCGTCAGCAATGTGGAGAGCTTTGACAGTGAAGAATTTTTGCTTCAGACCGAGCTGGGCCATCTCACCATTCGCGGACAACATTTACATATCAAAAACCTCAGTCTAGAAGAGGGGCTGTTGTCCATTGAAGGTCTGATTACTTCCCTCGTCTACCTGGAGCCCGGGGCCCCGGCCAAAAACGGAAAAAGCCTATTCGGCAAGATCTTCAAATGAACCCTTACACGCAATGGCTGACGTTGACGTGGATGCTGTTGTCGGGCATAGCCATGGGAGTGGTGTTTGACAGCTACCGGGTGCTGTCCATCCGCTTTCATTTTGCCCGCTGGAGCGTTCATATGTTGGACGTGCTGTACTGGGTGGCCTCGGCTTTGTTTATTTTCCGTGTGCTATACGCGAGTAATCGCGGTGAGCTGCGGTTTTATGTCTTTTTAGGACTACTTTTGGGGGTTTGGCTCTATTTTTGGGCCTTTAGTGTTACAACCCAACGTTTTGTGGTAATGTTATTAGAGATAGTTCGCAGACTGACGTTGATCGTGAACAGCATACTGCGCATCCTGATTGTTCTTCCGGTGTTAGCGCTGTATCGGCTGTTACGCAAGCTGGTCGGATGGACATGGGCACTAATTGTGTTCCTGGGAAGGATGCTGATATACATCCTGATGCCGGTTTGGAAGCCGATCCTATGGCTGATCGGTCCGCTTAAAGCGCGCTGGAAGACTCTAGAGTTGCTCGTAAAGCTAGGTATCAGACTGAAAAACACAGCGAAAAGATGGTTTGGAAGGAGGTAGTATCATGCGTAATTCGTCTGTAGATCGCCATTCATCTTCTACGTCCAAGTCCAACGCGGGCGGGCGCAGGCGAATCATGATTTGGTTGCTATCGCTTGCCGCCTTTGGTAGTTGGGCAATTTTTACCTTTTTTTCTCAAGGCATGATTATGGCCGATCGAAGTGAACAGCTCACCCAGAAGGAAAAACAGAAGCAAGCTGCTACACAAACGGAACAACAGCTTCAAACCGAAGTGAATCGTCTCAAGGACCCTGAGTACATTGGCGAGATTGCCAGAAGCAAGTACGGTCTTTACAAACCGGAAGAGACGCCAATCATCGGAGATCAGAAATAGGAACATTATCGGGCCAATGCTTAGTTGACCTTGGTTCCGCCATTTTGTATAATCAAATCACCACAGCGGGATTTTTTTGCAAAAAAATCGGTTGTATATTTTAAGGGAGGATCATTTTATTCTATGGCAATTGAAGTGGGCACCAAGTTAGAGGGCAAAGTGACAGGCATCACGCATTTTGGAGCATTTGTGGATTTGTCTGGAGGTGTCACGGGTCTCGTTCACATCTCGGAAATCGCCGATAACTATGTTAAGGATGTTAACGACCACCTGAAGATTAATGATGTTGTGACGGTGAAAGTCATTAATGTTGACAAAGATGGCAAAATCGGGCTTTCCATTAAGCAAACGATTGACAAGCCGGCAAGTGAAGCCCGTCCCCCAAGAGCTCCAAGACCGGAGCGTACAGGAGGACCAGGCGGAGGCGACCGTTTCGGCGGTGGAGGTTCAGGTCCAAGTCAAGGACGCGGTGGTGGTGGCGGTGGTTTTAACCGCGATCGTGGAGGCCGTTCTTTCAAGCCTGCACCGGGTAAACCTTCATTTGAGGATAAAATGTCACGCTTCCTGAAAGATAGTGAGGAACGCATTTCGTCGCTGAAAAAGAACACCGAAGGTAAACGCGGAGGACGCGGCGCGAAGCGTGTTTAATTCACTTTGACAACCGTATCAATCATACACGGAAAACCGTACAGTCGAGAGACTGCTACGGTTTTTTTTGCGTTCTACCGACAACAGATGCGATAAGCAGCGGCTGTGGGCGCTGAATCCAGTGGTTAGTCGTACGGGCATTTATGAGATTCGCAATTTTGATGAAGAAGAAAAGAGCTTCGATGCTGGAAAGCAGATGTTTTTTTTGTCGTGAGGACATAATCGTCCGACAAACTCCAACGGTTTTCCGTCTATCTTCTGTGCAAATCGCTAGTTTGGACATCAGGATGAACGACATCGAGAGGTCATATAAGGAGTAGCGGGGCGTTTCTTCCATCGGCTTCCATACGGGCGTAGCTTGATGTTCAGAGTGATGCTCTGTCCTTTCGCGCAGAACGTTTTTTTGTCGGAAATTTCTTGGAATAAGACGTGAGGTTCTGACAAACTTTCTCAGTCGTTCCGGTTTAAGATGAGAACATCAAATTGATGAATGGGGTGCCTGACGCATGATGGAGAAATGGAACGTGGTACATTTTCCGGGGTTAAAATCTAGAAAGTCCAAATCCAAAGAGCGTACGGAAGGTTGGTCTTCCAGACTCAAGAAACGGCTGGATTCACATAAAGTGGTGCAATGGGTAACGGCGCAAAGATGGATGCTGCTATTGTCAGCTATGGGAGTTCTACTGGGACGCGCCACTATTTTGGACGAGCTTTCTCCGTTTGCCCTCGCTTATTTTGCAGTCATAACATTTCTTCGGCGTGATCTGATGCTGCCTGTAGCTGTATCCGTTGTGTTAGGCAGCCTGTTAGCTCCTTACCCATCGTTATTTATGATTGGTGGCGAGCTACTGGTATTTTATCTCCTGTATCGCGGACTACGAACCTTCGACCGTCTGGAATTATCCTATGCCCCGCTTATGGTTTTCTTGTCGGTGTTTATGGTCAATTTATTTAACGCCGTGATGGCTCCAACTTTTACATGGTATGAACTTATCATTGTGGGAACGGATGCGGTTCTCAGCTTTATGCTTACGCTGGTGTTCACGCAGGCCATACCGTTGTTTACGTACCGCAAGAAGACAAGCCAGCTCAAAAATGAGGAAATTTTATGTCTTATTATTTTATTAGCCTCTGTGATGACGGGAGCAGTAGGCTGGACTGTTCATTCATTGTCTGTCGATCACGTGCTGTCGCGATATTTGGTCTTGGTGTTTGCTTTAGTGGGAGGTGCTTCGCTGGGTGCATCGGTCGGTGTAATTACCGGTTTAATTTTAAGCTTGGCCAATATGTCTGCAATTGTGCAGATGAGTTTACTCGCTTTTGCAGGTTTGCTGGCAGGGATGCTGCGTGAAGGGAAAAAGGGTGCTGTTGCGCTTGGGATGCTGCTAGGCTCCTCAATTCTGACAATCTATTTGGACGGGACCGGAGACGTCTTGACATCAACTTGGGAGAGCTGTGCGGCAATTCTATTATTCTTAATAACCCCAAAAAGTTTCTTTAAAGCGGTTTCTACCTATGTTCCCGGTACGCAGGACCACGCCAAATCTCAGCATGAATATGCCAAAAGGGTCCGCGATCTCACCGCAGAGCGGGTAACGAAGTTTTCCCGTGTATTCAGTCAGCTATCCCGCAGCTTTCACCAGATATCTGCGAGTGAGGGCGCAAAAACGGACGGAGAAATCGAACACTTTATGAATGCGGTGGCAGAAGGGACATGTGCCTCCTGCTTCAAGTGTGAGCAGTGCTGGGACGGCAAGTTTATGCAAACCCATCAGTATATGACGGAAATGATGAGCGCTATTGAGGATAATCCGGATTTGGAGCAGGAGCAGATCCCCCCGCAATGGAGCAAGGCATGTGCTAAAACGAGCGCTGTCCTGCAAGTGATGAAGCAGCAGTATAGCCTCTACCAACATAATATGCAGTGGAAGCGCCAAGTATACGATAGTCGTCAGCTTGTTGCTGACCAGCTATCGGGTGTATCACAAATTATGGAGGATTTAGCGCGAGAAATTCAGCGGGAAGGACAGACCATGCATCGGCAGGAGGAGCAAATACGAGAGGCTCTTGATAGACTGGGCTTGTCCATCCAATCCATCGAGATTATTAACCTGGATGCAGGTCAGGTAGAAATTGAGATTGTCCATGCCTATACAAGGGGATTTGATGAATGTCGGAAAATCATTGCTCCACTTCTGTCGGACATACTGGACGAGCATATAGCTGTGATGCGCGAAACGGAGGCAGATCGCCGCCAAGGCTTGGCTACAGTCATGTTCGGCTCCGCTAAAACGTATGAGATTGCTACAGGGGTAGCTAGTGCCGCCAAAGGAGGCGATTTTTTCTCAGGAGACAGTTACAGCATGATGGAGCTAGGGAACGGGACTTTTGCAGTCTCATTAAGTGATGGTATGGGGAACGGAGAGCGCGCGCAGCAAGAAAGCAGTGCAGCACTTAACATTTTGGAGGAATTACTGCAATCGGGTATGGACGAAAAGTTGGCGATCAAGTCGGTTAACTCTGTCCTGATGCTGCGATCACCTGAAGAAATGTATGCTACGGTCGATATGGCGCTGATTGATCAGTACACAGCCCAGACAACTTTTATGAAGATTGGGTCTACGCCGAGTTTTATTAAAAGAGGGGAGGAGGTCATCCCTGTATCTGCCAGCAACTTGCCGATTGGCATTATACAGGATATTGAAATTGACTTGGTATCACTGCAGCTCCAGCCGGGCGATATTCTCATTATGATTACAGACGGTATATACGACTCACCGGGTTACGCGGTTAATAAGGAAATATGGATGAAACGCATGATTCAGGAAATTGAAAGCGAAGATCCTCAGCAGTTGGCCGACTGTTTGCTAGAACGGGTTATTCGATACCAACAAAATCAAATCTATGATGATATGACTGTAGTTGTTAGTAAAATCGACCACTTCCGCCCAGAGTGGGCAACTCTCCATGTACCTGGCATGAGGTGGTTGGAATGTCCACGGACGGTGAGCTAAGCCGACATTGCCCGGGAAATTCCTTACCCATTTTTAAAAATCCGCATCCTTCGTTTGAATCGTTCCGGATTAGGCAAAGATAGAATCTATCGGGATAGATTAAGAGGAAGCGGAGGTCAAAAAACGATGAAGCAAATTTTGATCATTACAGACGGATGCTCAAATGTAGGTGTTAGTCCAGTCATGGCGGCTGCCCAGGCTTTACGGGAAGGTATTACAGTGAACGTCGCCGGAGTCATAGATTATGGAACTATTGGCGAGCTTGGCAGTGCGGAGATTCAAGAAATTGCTAAAGCAGGGGGAGGATTTAGCCAAATCGTAGGGACGAAGCAGTTGGCGCAGACCATGCAGATGATGACGCGCAAGACGGTGGTTCAAACCATTCAGCAGGCGGTTAATAGAGAGTTAACGCACATTCTGGGTGAGGGTGGCGCCAAACATATCGGTGAACTTCCTCCGGCCAAACGAGCCCAAGTGGTTGAGGTGATGGATGAACTGACAGAAACAAGCACCCTGGAGATTGCTTTGCTCATTGATGCAAGTGCGAGCATGAAGCCCAAGCTGCCTGCTGTAGAGGACAGCATCCGCGATTTGCTGCTCAGTTTACAGTCCAGAAGCGGACACAGCCGTATATCTGTATTTCATTTTCCGGGCGGCAAAATGGGAGAAGACGCAGTCATGGATATCGGTTGGACCTCTGAGCTTAACCAGATCAAATCGATATTTGGACGCTTGCGGATGAAAGGGACAACACCGACAGGTCCTGCCATTTTACAAGTGATTGATTATTACCGATATGTTACACTAGGAGAACAGAAAGATCTGGAAGAATCCTATGGCAAAGGAGAAGGGATGCTCGGTGACTACGTCGTCTGATCCCGTTCTTGCACCCGGAACGGTCATCAAGGGCAAGTGGAAGCGGAGCAGCTATGTCATCCAGCGCTTGCTGGGCCGGGGAGCGAACGGAACTGTATATTTGGTAAAAGAAGCACAGGCCGATCGGCAATTTGCTCTGAAAATGGGGAAGAACACGCTTGATCTGCAATCGGAGATTAATGTGCTGACCACATTGCAGTCTCAGGGCACTCAGGCCGCCCTTCAGCGAAATGGAAATCCTTCCTTTTTGTTTGAGGTGGATGATGTAGTGTTACGCAGCGGAGAAATCCCCTTTTATGTTATGCGATATGTTAAGGGTGATCCGCTTCATCGTTTTGTGGCAGCCAAAGGGCCGGAATGGTATGGTGTGGCTGGAACCGGTATACTGAATCGTCTGGCGGATCTCCATCAGGCAGGATGGGTGTTTGGCGACCTGAAGCCGCAGAATATTTTGGTCAATGCCTATGGAGAGGCTGAATTAATTGACTACGGTGGGGTGTCTCTTGCTGGTCGGAGTGTTAAACAATTCACAGAGTGGTATGATAGGGGATTCTGGAATGCTGGCAGCCGAAATGCTGATTCCCAGTATGACCTGTTTGCCTTCGCTCTTCTAACGATTCATATATTGGAGAGCGAATCATTAAAGACCGCTGCGAGTAGGCTGCCACAGCTGCGGAATACGGCAGAATTGACGGTCATTATTCGCCGTAGCCGTATATTACGCCCCTATGCCGAATGGCTACTGGGTGCAGTGCGTGGAGAATATTCCGATACTCGTGTAGCGGCCCGATCTTGGTCACGTTTGGCTTCCGCACATGTCAGGCAATCGTCGGTCAAAAAAGGGAACCCACGCTGGCTGGGATATGCTTTCACGGTATCGCTTTTGCTGCTTGCCGGAGCGCTCTGGATTGCGTTAAGGTAGCAGCAGACTTACATAAGATAACAGATGATCATCATTTTTACGGTCGGGAGAAAAGAGGGTCGTGAATGGGAACAACAAAACCGACCGGTGTTGTACAGGAAGTGCTCGCCTTGGCGCGAGATCATTCACTGTGGAGCCCCGGAGACCGCATTGTGGTTGCTGTATCCGGTGGGCCGGATTCGGTGGCCCTTTTGCACATTTTACATGAAATATCCGTTATACATATGCCTTTACAACTCGTCTGCGCTCACGTTCATCATGGCTTCAGACCAGAGGAATCGGATGCGGAGGCTGAAGAGGTACGCAATATTGCCCGAAAGCTCGAACTTCCATTTGAAATGACTCGGGTGGATGTACCCGCTTATATGAAGGAGAGCGGGAAGGGGCCACAGGAAGCAGCCCGCGAGCTGCGCTACAGTTTTTTACATGATATGGCTACAAAGTGGGAAGCACAGCATATTGCAATGGCTCACCACGGCGACGATCAAGCCGAAACGGTTCTCTTGCACTTGCTGCGTGGTAGCGGCCCAGCAGGTTTGGCAGGTATGCGTTTGGCGCGCAGGGAAAAAAATGTGCAACTCATTCGCCCGCTGCTACGTATGTACAAGGCTGACCTGATTGAGTTTTGTAACTTTTATGATCTTTCCTATGTGATAGACAGCACTAATTTATCATCCAAATACCGTCGTAACGCCATTCGCATGGATGTGCTTCCTTTTTTGGGGCAATATAATGAGCGACTGACACCGTCCCTAAACCGGCTGGCCGAAACGATGGCTGACGAAAATGACTTTATGGAGGCATCCACGCTGTCGGCATACGAGAAAATGGTGCGCTTGGATAATGGCAGGTACATGTTTCCCATCGCTTCATACCGTAAGCTATCCGTTGCTTTACAACGGAGGTTGATTAAACTAATATTAAATTATCTGCCTTCGGACAGTGAAAATTTTGATTTTCGTAAAATTGAGAACGTTCGACTAAGACTTCTCCAAGAGGCATCGTCTACATGGAGTTTGGACTTGGGAGGCGGTGCGGTTGGAGTCCGCGAATATGACCAGGCGGTTTTGTTTGACCGTACGCAAGTCGTTATGGGCGAATGGTGCTATGGACTAAGTGTATTGCCTTTTTCCGGTGAGCTAGAGTTGCCTGAGGCAGGTGGTATACTTCGGTGGCGAAGGGCTTCCTATTCGGATGCGGACCATCCGGCGAATAAGGAGGAAGCGTGGTTCGACGCAGATCAATTGAGTCTGCCTTTGACTGTACGCTCGCGATTACCTGGAGATACCATGTATGTAATGGGATTAAACGGAAGAAAAAAGGTTAAAGATATTTTTATTGATGAAAAAATACCTCCTTCAATGCGTTCCGTTACTCCCATCGTCTGCGACCATGCTGGAGCTATTCTCTGGATTCCGGGCGTACGACGTTCTGTACATGCCGCAGTGCAAAAGCACACGTCTTCGGTTATATATATGTCATGGCAAAGACGAGAGAGTCCGGGGCACCGGTAATTGCGCAGGAACGGCTTTCATAGTATAAACTTAGGAGGTTTACACCGTTGCAAAATGATATTCAGGAAATATTGATCAGCGAAGAAGAAATTCAGAGTAAAATTAAGGAATTGGGTGCACAGCTAAGCGTGAAATATGAAGGTAAAAATCCATTGGTGATTTGCGTACTGAAAGGTGCGTTTATCTTTATGGCTGATTTGGTTAAAACCATTACAGTGCCGTTGGAGCTTGATTTCATGGCTGTATCAAGTTATGGAGCATCCACAAAATCCTCAGGTATCATCAAAATCATTAAGGATTTGGACACATCTGTAGAAGGACGCGACGTTCTGATTGTCGAAGATATTATCGACAGCGGCCTGACGCTGACGCATTTGATTGAATTGCTTAAAAACCGTAATGCCAATTCGGTATGTGTCGTAACCTTGTTCGATAAGCCTGCACGCCGGACAGTTAATCTTGAAGCAGATTATACTGGATTTACGCTTCCAGATGCGTTTGTTGTCGGCTACGGTCTGGACTATGCCGAGCACTACCGGAACCTCCCATACATAGGGATTTTAAAGCCGGAAATCTACACCAGCTAATCTCAGCCTCCAGTCCTAGGACTAAATAAGGCCCTTTGTTGAGAAGGACTTACAGGCTATGGTAAAATAACTTAAGTGTCTCGAGAGGAGGTAGGGGATGAATCGGTTCATCCGGAATTCTGGTTTTTATTTGATTCTTTTTTTAGTTGTGGTGGGTATCGTTCAGTTTGTTAGCAACAGTAACGAAGCCTCCGATCTCCCTAGATATGACCAATTACGGCAAGAGGTTAAAGCTAATAACATCTCTAAAGTAACGGTCCAATTTGACGGTTACGCCTATCTTGTAACCGGTGCATATAAGAAGCAGCCGGCTAATGCTAAATCGACCAATTTTTCCGTATATGTTCCACCAACGGATCAAGCACTAAGTGAACTGGTGAATGCCAGCGAAACGAACGGGTTTGAATACGTGCAGAAGAAAATGGAAGGCGAAAGCATTTGGCTGACGTTTTTGACTTCTATCATTCCTTTGGTGATCATGTTCCTGTTGTTCTTCTTCCTGTTTAATCAGGCACAGGGCGGTGGCGGCAAAGTTATGAACTTCGGCAAGAGCAAAGCCCGTCTGTATAACGAAGAGAAGAAGAAGGTTACGTTCGAGGACGTGGCAGGGGCTGACGAAGAGAAGCAAGAGCTTGTCGAAGTTGTAGAATTCTTGAAGGACCCACGCAAGTTTGCAGCTGTGGGCGCTCGTATTCCAAAAGGTGTCCTGTTAGTGGGCCCTCCAGGTACGGGTAAAACACTCTTGGCGAGAGCTGTTGCAGGCGAGGCTGGAGTACCGTTTTTCAGCATCTCGGGTTCTGATTTTGTAGAAATGTTCGTCGGGGTCGGTGCTTCCCGTGTTCGTGATTTGTTCGAGAACGCGAAGAAGAACGCACCTTGTATCATTTTCATTGATGAGATTGATGCCGTTGGACGTCAACGTGGCGCCGGATTGGGTGGCGGACATGATGAACGTGAGCAGACGCTCAACCAATTGCTCGTAGAGATGGATGGATTCGGCGCAAACGAAGGTATCATCATCGTAGCGGCTACAAACCGTCCGGATATCTTAGACCCGGCGTTGCTTCGTCCAGGACGTTTTGACCGTCAAATTACGGTTGACCGTCCAGATGTTAAAGGCCGTGAAGCAGTATTGTATGTACATGCTCGCAACAAGCCATTAACGAAGGATGTCAAACTGGACGTAATTGCGAAACGTACAACAGGCTTTACGGGCGCTGATTTGGAAAATCTGTTGAACGAAGCTGCCTTGTTGGCGGCTCGTCGAAACCGCAGAGATATTTCGATGCGAGAAGTAGATGAAGCTATCGACCGTGTTATCGTAGGTACCGAAAAACGCAGCCGCGTAATCAGTGACCGCGAAAAACGAATTGTTGCTTATCATGAAGCAGGCCATACGATTATTGGTTTCTTCTTGGAAAATGCGGATATGGTTCATAAGGTAACGATTATCCCACGTGGACGTGCAGGCGGATATGTCATCATGCTTCCGAAGGAAGACCGCATGCTGACAACCAAGCAGGAATTGCTGGACAAAATCACTGGATTGTTGGGTGGACGCGTATCCGAGGAACTGTTCATTGGTGAGATCGGAACGGGAGCCTATAGCGACTTCCAGCAAGCGACAAGCATTGCACGCAGCATGATCGTAGAATATGGTATGAGTGAGAAGCTTGGTCCGATGCAGTTCGGTACTTCACAAGGCCAAGTATTCCTTGGACGCGATATCGGTCATGAGCAGAACTACAGTGATCAGATCGCTTATCAGATTGACCAGGAGATGAATCGCTTCATCACTGAGTCTTATGAGCGTGCTAGAGAACTCCTGACCAAATATTCCAAAGAGGTTCATTTGATTGCTCAAACCTTGCTGGTAGAAGAAACTCTGGAACTTGAACAAATCAAACGTTTGATCGAGACAGGTTCTTTGGATGGTGGCACAACGGAGGGAGAAGGAACACCAGAAAATGGTGAGCCTGTGATCGACAACATTGGAGACGTCCGTGTACGTATTCAAGGTAAGGATGACGAGCCTAAGAATACAACGGATCAACCGAATGATATCCCTAATCTGAAAAAGCCAGAGGATGATAACAATTCGGGCAACTCCGGTGGTACTCCACCGACAACACCCTAATCATCCGATGGATAGTTGAATAAGCGTATAGGTAAGCTCCGGGGAACCAGGTATTATTGGTTTTCCGGAGTTTTTTAAATGGAAGATTATTGCTAATGTGATTTGACAGACATCGGAACGTTGTGTACATTTATTGTTAAATAAACGGCTGTCGTCTTCTTAGCGTATAAAAGCCAACAGTCGCTGCAATCGACTCTCTATCATTTTGAACATATACGTGAGCGCATACTGTAGAACCTATGGTGTGCGCTATTCTTCTGTGAAATCAGGTGAAGGCATGATTCCAAGATATCTAGTTGATTTTGATGTAGCGGACTTGACCCGATTGGAGGCCGACGTGTTAATTATCGGCTCGGGCATTGCGGGCTTATATACGGCGATTAAGGCTGCGGAGAATCGGAAAGTGTTGCTGATTACCAAGAAGACTTTGATGGAAAGCAACACGCGTTATGCTCAAGGCGGCATTGCTGCTGTCACATCGGACGAGGATACACCAGCCTATCATATGGAAGATACTCTGATTGCTGGAGCAGGTCTGTGTGAATCTGAGGCGGTCAGTACGCTTGTCCATGAAGGTCCAGTTGGTATTCAAGAGTTAATACGTATGGGAACGGCTTTTGATCGTGTGGATGGTGAACTAGCGTTGACACGGGAAGGAGCGCATAGTCACCGGCGTATTTTGCATGCGAATGGAGATGCTACCGGTTATGAAATTGTGCGTGCCTTATCAGACCAGGTTGCTGCCCATCCCGGTATCGAAGTGTGGGAAGAATGCATAGTAATTGATCTGCTGACGGAGCATGGTGAGTGTATTGGAGCCCTCGTCCAAAAGCCAGGTGGGGAAAGGTCGTATATCACTGCTAATGCAACGATTTTGTGCTCAGGAGGTAGCGGGCAATTATACCGTTATACGACCAACCCGGATATTGCAACCGGGGATGGTATCGCTATGGCATATCGTGCGGGGGCGATTGTACGGGATATGGAATTCATACAGTTTCATCCTACGGCGTTGTGCCATCCGGGCGCTCCAAGGTTTCTAATTTCCGAAGCTGTACGGGGAGAAGGAGCCGTGTTACGCAATATTCACGGAGAACGCTTCATGGACAAGTATGATTCCCGACAGGAGCTTGCACCCAGAGATATCGTAGCTCGTGCTATCATTCATGAGATGGAACGCACCCAAGCTGCGTTTGTATACCTGGATATTACACACGAGCCGCCTGAGCGGGTGAAGCAACGTTTTCCAACGATTTATCGGACATGTCTGTCATTTGGTTTGGATATGACGACAGACTGGATCCCCATTGCGCCTGCTGCCCATTATATGATGGGTGGTGTTCAGACCAATTTATACGGGGAAAGCTCCATTGCGCGTTTGTTCGCCTGCGGGGAGACCTCTTCTACAGGTGTTCACGGAGCTAATCGACTGGCGAGCAATTCGTTATCTGAAGCTATTGTATTCGCCAGCAGGATTATTGAGCGACTGCATTCATTGCCACCGCTAGTCGGCCATACGTTGATATCTTATAGCGATAACCGTACAGAGTTCCCGGCTTCATCCGTCGCGGAGCAGCGGCATAGGCTGAAAGCAGCAATGGTTCGTTATGCTGGAGTTCGTCGGCACGGCGAAGGGCTACAAGCAGCATTAGATGAGTTGCAAGGGCTAATGCCTATTTTTGAGGCTGTGATCGCTAGCCGTGAAGAGATCGAATTTGCCAATTTGCTCACCTGTGCTTTATTAGTAACAGATGGTGCGCTACTACGTGAGGAGAGCCGGGGAGCGCATTATCGCGAGGATTTTCCTGAGACAGATGATAGCGTCTGGCGAAAGCATGTTCAGCAGCGACGTGAGCAAGGGATAACGGAGGAGTACGTTCATGACATCTAACAGCGAGCTTTATGGAGAGTTTAGTGGATATCAGGAAGAACTGACGGCACAAATTCGCAGCTGGCTGCGAGAAGATACGGGCTCTGGCGATGTGACCACGCGCTGGACAATTGAGCAGGGCCACCAATCCAAGGCTGTCATTCATGCCAAGGAGAGCGGCGTGGTTGCGGGGTTACCCGTGGCTGCCCTTGTATTTCAGGTAGTGGACCCTTCCTTGTCGTTCACTCCGCTGGTAGTCGATGGACAGTGGATTGAAAAGGGGAGCGTTTTGGCAGAAGTAACGGGGAGTACCCATGCAATCCTGACCGGGGAGCGATTGGCGTTAAATCTGCTCCAACGGATGTCTGGTATTGCCACACGGACTCGGGCTTTTATAGATCAATTGCATGGTCTGTCCACTCGCTTGGTGGATACACGTAAAACAACACCGGGACATCGACTGCTGGAGAAGTATGCTGTTCGTGTAGGCGGTGGCTCGAATCATCGTTTTGGCCTGTACGATGCTGTTATGATTAAGGATAATCATATTAAGGGCGCAGGTGGGATTGAACAAGCTGTGAGTCGAGCGCGCGCTAATATACCGCATACGATGACGATTGAAGTAGAGACGGAAAACATGAAACAAGTTCAGGAAGCCCTGGAAGCTGGGGCGGATATCATTATGCTGGATAACATGTCTGCCCCAGATATGAAGGAAGCCGTTCGGTTCATTCGGGAACGGGCACCATATGTCAAAACAGAAGCCTCGGGCAATGTATCGCTGGATACAGTGCGTGAGATGGCTGAGAGTGGCGTAGATGTGATTTCTGTAGGCAGGCTGACATACTCTTTTCATAACCTGGATATCAGCCTTGACCTTAACGCAAAGAAAGATAGGTGACACCCATTGATTCTTGTAGTGGATGTAGGTAATACCAATATTGTTCTGGGGATATACGAAGGGCGGGAGCTGTTGCACCATTACCGGATCAGTACCTCCAGACAGGCAACCGCAGATGAATACGGCGTACTCATACATAATCTTTTTAGTATGGGTGGCGTATTAAAGGATGACATCCAGGGAGTGATTATTTCCTCTGTCGTTCCGCCATTGGTCCGTGTATTAGAAGAAATGTGCGATAAATACATAGGCAAAACGCCGTTAATCGTCGGGCCGGGAATCAAGACCGGTCTTAACCTGCGTTATGAGAATCCTCGTGAAGTAGGTGCGGATCGGATCGTGAACGCTGTTGCGGCTGTCGAACGGTTCGGCGGGCCGCTGGTTGTGGTGGACTTTGGAACAGCGACGACGTTTGATTGTATTGACGATAAGGGAAACTACTTGGGCGGTGTCATTGTGCCGGGGATCGGGATTTCGACGGAGGCACTGTATCAACGGGCTTCCAAGCTGCCCCGCATTGAGTTGGAGAAACCCAAAAAGGTTATTGGTCGTAATACGGTTCATGCCATGCAAGCTGGGATTATCTTCGGTTATGCTGGGCAAGTGGATGGCATTGTGAGGCGCATTAAGGAAGAAATGCAGGTGGAACCTACGGTTATTGCTACCGGAGGTCTTGCAGAGCTGATCGCATCAGAGACAGAGAGCATTCAGAAAGTGTTGCCGATGTTGACGCTCGAAGGATTACGCATCATTTACCAACGTAACGCTGAATAAAAAAAGTGGATATAAGTTGCCGCTGAGTCCAACCGATGATCTTATCGGTTTGGATTAGCGGCGTTTTTCGTCTATACTGAAATATGTTACGTTTTTGAACAATTCGCGTGATCTGTCGATGCAGGTTGTTTATATAATAGGAAATTATGCTTCAATGATGAGCCATACTAACGAAAATAAGCAGCATAGCTGTCCTGGAGAATAGGGGAGGATATCAATATGGAAAATAAGCAGGATCGACTTATTCGTGGCACAGCCATGGATGGAAGGGTTAGAGCTTTTGCTGTTCGGACAACTCAATTGGTAGAGGAATTGCGGAGAAGGCATGATACTCATCCTACGGCAACCGCTGCTTTGGGGCGAACCCTCACAGCAGGTGCTATTATGGGTTCTATGCTAAAAGGCAAAGAGCGATTGACCATTCAAGTTAAAGGTGATGGACCGATTGGGCAAATCGTCGTTGATGCCAATGCTTTAGGGGAAGTGCGAGGTTATGTTACTGAACCGCATGTGCATTTGCCGAGCAATAGTATGGGCAAACTGGATGTAGCGGGTGCCGTAGGTACAGAGGGGTTTATTCATATCATCAAGGATTTGGGGTTAAAAGAACCGTATCGCGGCAGTACTCCGATTATTTCCGGTGAACTGGGTGAGGACTTTACCTATTATTTTGCCAAATCGGAACAGACCCCGTCAGCGGTGGGCTTGGGTGTGCTGGTAGATACTGATAACTCGGTTATTGTGGCCGGTGGATTTATTATTCAGTTGCTTCCAGGCTTGAATGATGATGAGATTACTGCGATCGAAAATGCAGTCAGCTCCATTCCACCCGTTACTGCTTTGCTGGATCAAGGGTTGGAACTTGATGAAATGCTGCGCTGGATGCTGCCGGACGTTCGGATTCTCGATGAATTGGATATTCATTTTCAATGTGAGTGTTCACGTGAGCGCGTGGAAAAAACATTGATCAGTTTGGGAGAAAGCGAATTAGAGCAGTTAATTGAGGAAGAAGGACAGGCTGAGGTCGTATGCCACTTTTGTAATGAGGCTTATCAATTTAATAAAGATGAATTGCAAAATCTGTTAGATCAAGCCAAAGCCTAACCGGATGGGCGGTGCAAGCGATGACTACACGGGAAAAAGGATTATGGACAGCTGTCATTATTCTGACCGTTAGCGTCGCCGCCTTGGGTGGTCTTATCATGCTTCGGGGGCTGTCAAAGCCGGGTGATGTAAGCAAGGATGACGGCGATCATACTGTGGCGGAGATGGGTCAGGAAGGCATATCGGAGGAACAGTGGGTAGCGGAACTGAAAAAGCGATATGGAACCAATACGCTATTGCAAATGTTGAATCGTAAAGCCGTGCAGGCTGAAACCAAGCGTCTCGGTATCAAGATCACCCAAGAGGATCTACAGCAGGTGCTGGAGCAGGATAGTAAAGGGTATGACTCAGATCATGCCTATTTTGATGAAATGCAGCGACAGTTTGGCTTAGGTCCGGTTGATTTGCGGAATGAAGCGGAATACCGGATTGGTTTGGAGAAAATAGCCACGCAGGGTATTCAGGTTCAGGAAGCGGAGATTGACGAGTATTGGGAGCAGCATCCTGAGGAATTTGCCGTCGGTAAGCAGATCCAATTGGCAGCTCTTTATGTAGATAATGCGGAGGAAGCAGAAGCGTTGCTAGATCGGGTTAAGCAGGGGGAGAGCTTCGATGTGCTGATTCAAGAGCATGCAGGTAAGCCTTTCGACAAAGATAGCAGTGGACAGCTGGGATGGGTGGAAGAATATGATCCATTGCAACCGGAGGCGATCATGAAGGCGGCCAGAGAGCTTAGCCCCGGGGATGTTGCAGGTCCGATCTCTGTTAACGATGGCTATGCTGTCATTTATGTACAGGATGTCCGGTTGAAGAATTCTCCGGATAAGCAGCAGATCCGGCAGCAAATTCGCCGATCTCTTGCGCTTGCACAAGCCGCTCCTTTGGAAGAGGTCGAGAAGGGTCTGCGTGATAAATATGGAGCGCGTATTTTATCTGGAAAGAATGCATCCTAAGCTTCTCTGTAACGTAGTGAAAGAATATTGGTTTGAAGGAAGCGCGATGCTGATAACGCGGGTTGACAGCATCGCGGCTTATTCACTCGTATTGACATTGGAATTGAAGATTGTTATGATTAGCGTATAAAACCAACTATTTTTATCGGAAATTAATGAACGGCACAAGATTAAAGTAATTGACTAAGAATCATCTACAATATGATTTCGCAATTTTTAATATATCATCTACAGTCAGGGAGGAATTATCATGGCTAAAGTTGTTAATAACATTACCGAACTTATCGGAGAAACACCCCTCGTTCGCCTCAACCGGATCGTACCGGAAGATAGCGCCGAAATCTATTTGAAACTGGAATATCAGAACCCAGGCTCCAGTGTAAAAGATCGTATTGCGATTAGCATGGTAGAAGAAGCTGAACGTGAAGGTCTGCTTAAGCCAGGCGGTACCATTATTGAAGCAACAAGCGGTAATACAGGAATCGGCTTGGCTATGGTAGCTGCTGCGAAGGGCTATAAGGCAGTCATCGTTATGCCAGAAACGATGAGCATAGAGCGTCGTAATTTGTTGCGTGCTTATGGAGCCGAGCTTGTGTTAACACCAGGATCAGAAGGCATGAATGGGTCCGTTAAGAAAATGGAAGAATTGCTGAGTGAGAATCCGGATTATTTTGCTGCTGAGCAGTTTAAGAACAAAGCTAATATCAAAATTCACCGTGAAACGACCGGTCCTGAGATTGTGGAAGCCATTCGTTCCATTGGCGGAACTCTGGATGCTTTTATAGCGGGAATAGGCACTGGCGGAACCATTTCTGGTGCCGGAGAAGTGCTTAAGAAAGAATTCCCTGATATTAAAGTTGTGGCTGTAGAGCCCGCTTCTTCCCCGCTGTTAGCAGGCGGTAAGCCAGGACCCCACAAGATCCAAGGACTGGGTGCCAACTTTATTCCTGAAATTTTAAACCGTGATATCTATGATGAAATTATTCATGTAGAAAACGATGAAGCTTTCGAGGTAGCACGTAGAGTGGCCAAGGAAGAGGGCATTTTGTCCGGTATTTCATCTGGCGCGGCTGTTCATGCGGCTTTGAAACTTGCTAAGCAATTGGGCA
The DNA here is from genome assembly GCF_037027525.1 of Paenibacillus sp. 203. Lineage (NCBI taxonomy): Bacteria > Bacillati > Bacillota > Bacilli > Caryophanales > Paenibacillaceae > Paenibacillus > Paenibacillus sp. 203. Next base: position 44,128 of record NZ_JAXCHD010000016.1, on the reverse strand, counting down.
AGGGTAAACGGATCGTTGTCATTGTTCCAAGTAATGGAGAACGTTACCTGAGTACGCCACTATACAATTTCGAGCTGTAATTATGTCGTAATTGTGTATACTATACGTAAGGATTCCCTCATTTCCCTGTTGCAGGGGGGTGGGGGTTTCTTTTTAAGGAGAGAATGTAGACTTATTGAAAAGTAGGGAAGGGGAAGCACACACGGATGAAATCGACAGCTAGAGTGACGGAGGCGCAGTGGCAGGTTTGGCAGGAGGAAGGCTGGAGCATACTTCCCTATATCGCTGAGTACCCATTACCTGTGGGAGGGCTACCGTCATCGTGGCGGAAGGCTTGGGAGGATTCGTCGCCATATGCCTTTTTGCTGGAGAGCGCTAAAGGTGGGAGGTACACCTATCTGGCTTTAAATCCGGTTGCTATATTGGAAGGCAAGGGAGAACATGCAGTTTGGACCGATTTGCAAAGTGGGAAACATGGAGATATACATGGCCAACCTTTGAAAGTCATGAACAACTGGATCGCTCCTTACCGTGCACCGCGTGTACCTGGCATGCCTTTTTTCTCCGGGGGATTTGCGGGTTATCTTGGCTACGATGTAGCTCGCTCGTTGGAGCGTTTGCCATCTCAAGCTGCAGACGATACGGGCATACCTGATTATGTATGGATGAGGGTGAATGAGCTATGGATTTATGATCACGAAAAATCCTGCATATATTGTGCTGTTCATATGCCTGCTCCTGCGCATTCCGATAAAGTCAGCCGTGATACCGATATGACCAATCCCGTTATACGGGATGGGCCAAATCCCATACTTTGCGAGCATTATGCGGAAGCTGCCCAACGTGCAGAACGTATGCTGATTCAGTGGAATAACATCATAAATGCAGGAGAGATTGATCCTGCGTACCCTCGTCGTTGTGCTAGGCTTGCCGAAGAGGGGCTAGAGGCTGCTCATCAAGAATCTGATGGTTGGACAGCGGCATTCAACCAACAAGATTTTGAACATGCCGTAAGACGTGTGCAGGAATACATTGCCCAAGGGGATGTATTCCAGGTTAACTTGTCGATTCGTCAGCAACGTGCCCTTACAGCCCTTCCTGAAAATATATATGAATGGCTTCGTCTGCTGAATCCTTCCCCTTATATGGGTATGCTGCGTATGCCAGATTTACGGATCGTCAGTGGCTCACCAGAATTGTTGGTGAAGCTGGAGGATGGACGTGTGAGCGCCCGACCTATTGCAGGTACGAGAAGAAGGGGGCTAACACCGGATGAAGATGCCGCTATGGCAGCAGAGCTTCTATCAAGCGAAAAAGAACGCGCCGAGCATATTATGCTCGTCGATCTGGAGCGTAACGATATCGGACGGATTGCTGAATACGGATCGGTGCATGTGCCTGAACTGCTGACTGTCGAATACTATTCGCACGTTATGCATCTGGTATCTCAGGTTGAGGGAAAATTAGCCCAGGGTCGTACAGCTATAGATGTAATTGCTGCTACCTTTCCAGGCGGAACCATTACCGGGGCACCCAAGGTGCGCACCATGGAAATTATTGAAGAATTAGAGCCCGTTCGTCGGGGTCCTTATACAGGGTCTCTTGGATGGATTGACTATAACGGCAATATGGAATTAAATATTATAATAAGAACACTAGCTGTTAAAGGCAGCACTGCCTATTTACAGACAGGTGCGGGGATCGTCATTGATTCAGACCCGTACAGGGAATATCGGGAATGTCGGAACAAGGCCAGAGCTGTCATGAAGGCGGTACAATGTGGTGAAGAAGAAGCTGCTTTGAGCAGAAGCGGTATCACAGGAGGGTGAGTCGTATGATTTTGGTGATTGATAATTATGATTCGTTTACGTACAATCTTGTTCAATATTTGGGTGAACTTGGCGAAGAAGTAACCGTAAAACGGAACGATGAGATTGATGTGAAAGGCATAGAAGAGCTGGCACCAGAGCATATTTTGATCTCGCCGGGTCCATGCACGCCGAATGAGGCGGGGATATCACTGGATGTGATCAGCCATTTTAAAGGTCGCATTCCGATTTTTGGCGTTTGCCTCGGCCACCAGGCTATCGGACAGGCTTTTGGCGGTAAGGTTATCCGGGCTGAACGACTCATGCACGGTAAAACATCACCGATTCTTCATCACAATACATCGGTGTTTGAAGGCTTGCCTTCTCCGTTCACAGCAACCCGGTATCACTCATTGCTGGTGGAACGCGAGAGTCTGCCTGAGTGTCTAGAGATTACCGCAGAAACCGCGGAAGGTGAAATTATGGGTTTGCGGCATAAAGAATTTGCCGTAGAAGGAGTTCAGTTCCATCCAGAATCCATTATTACGGATTACGGGCATCAACTATTACGCAATTTCCTAAAACGCAAGGTAGGCGTCTGATTCATGAAATATATCGGAGTCAACGGCGTCCTCACGGAAGCCGCAAAAGCCGTGATTCACGTAAGTGATCACGGCTTTTTATACGGAATGGGCTTGTTTGAAACATTCCGCACCTACAAGGGTGTTCCATTCTTACTGGATCGGCATCTGCATCGACTACAGAAAGGTTGCCGAATGCTCGGCATTCCTTTTCAACCGGATGAGGAGCAGCTTACGAGACACATCCAACATCTGATGGTGGCGAATGGACTGGATGAAGCCTATATCCGCTACACCGTATCAGCAGGCGAAGAGGTGCTAGGATTGCCGACGGGGGACTATACGCGCCCCAACCATATTTTGTTTGCGAAACCGTTACCCTCTACCAATACACAAACCGGGCAATCCATTTCCCCATCGGCGCTTCAGTTGTTGCGAACCCCCAGAAACACTCCAGAGGGTGAGGTTCGTTTAAAGTCGCTCCATTATATGAATAATATTCTTGCGAAGCGGGAACTTCAGCAGTATGCCGAGGCTGTCCGTTATAAGGCTGAAGGAATGATGCTTACGGCCAATGGTTTTCTGGCGGAGGGAATGGTCAGCAATCTGTTTTTTGTGCGGAATAATACGCTGTATACCCCTGACTTGTCTACAGGAATTCTGCCAGGCATTACGCGTGAATTCATTTTGGAGCTGGCGTATCTGCGAGACATTCCTTGTGAGCAAGGTTTGTACCGCTGGGACGAGCTGAAACAGGCTGATGAAATTTTTATGACCAACTCTATACAAGAAATACGGCCCGTGGATTTGTTGTTGGAGCCGGGTGGAGCAACGAACCATGTATCGGTTCCCTTGACGCAACCCAGGTCCATAACAGCTTTGCTGTTGCACGATTATAGACAGAAAGCAGGGATCAAGTGAACATACCGACCCTTTATCAACGTAGTTACCGAATGGGGGATGCCGAGCTTACGCTCGGACACTCCACACAGATCATGGGTATACTGAATGTGACCCCGGATTCATTTTCCGATGGAGGATTACATTATAGTCCCGATATTGCTGTTTTACATGCATTGAAGCTGGTGGAAGATGGAGCCGATATCATTGACATTGGTGGGGAGTCTACCCGTCCGGGTCATGATCCGGTAGGTGTGGAAGAGGAGCTGGCACGGGTCATTCCGGTCGTCCAAGCCATCCATCGTATTGCACCGCACATTCCATTATCTGTAGATACTTACAAAGCCGAAGTAGCGAGAAAGGCACTCGAGGCTGGCGCACATATCATTAATGATGTGTGGGGGTTTAAGGCAGACCCTGATATGGCGCGTGTAGCTGCCGAATTCGATTGCCCGGTCATTTTGATGCATAATCGTCATGATCGTAATTATAGTGATTTGGTTTCTGATATGCTGTCTGATTTAAAAGAGAGTATCCGATTAGCGCTGGATGCGGGGGTACGTGAGGAACAGATCATTTTAGACCCAGGCATCGGTTTTGCCAAGGATTATGATGAAAATATCCATGCCATGACTTCTCTCGATACATTGAGTCAGCTAGGCTTCCCACTGTTATTGGCTACGTCACGCAAAAGATTTATTCGTACAGCACTCGATTTGCCTGTGAATGATGTAGTGGAGGGCACGGCGGCTACTGTTGCTTTTGGCATTGCTCAAGGTTGCCAGATTGTGCGTGTACATGATGTGGCACAAATCAAGCGCACCGTACGTATGTGTGATGCGATGGTGTACGGGTCTAAAAATGCACTGAGTTATGGTGGTTAGAAGACGCTTCATGAATGATTTGATCCTACGATCGCTGTTGCAACGGGATTCTTTGAATTGGTAAAACATATGACTGTAAGAATCCCGTTGCAAAGGCGAGCGCTCCGCTTCTTCGGATTCAAATCCTTCATTACGCTACCACCAGCATAAAGTCACTTGATTAGAAAAATCTAATAAAAAACAGGGGGTCTACCCACGATGGATAAAATGGTTTTGCATCGTATGGAGTATTACGGATATCATGGCGTTTTTCCAGAGGAGCGCAAGCTGGGACAGCGTTTCTATATTGATTTGGAACTGGAGCTTGATCTGCGTGAAGCGGGTGAGCAGGATGCTTTGGACAAAACGGTTAATTACGCCGAGGTACATTACACCGTTAAAGATATTGTAGAAAAGGAATCTTACCAATTGATTGAAGCTTTGGGCGAACGTATTGCATCTTCCCTACTGGACACTTATACTAGTGTCAATGCACTGACTGTTAAAGTCACGAAGCCGCATCCGCCGTTTGATATTCATTTTCAAGGCGTGACGGTTGAGCTTTATCGCGCAAGAAAGTAGGAACGATACATGAATGCACATTCGACCTCTGAGGGATCAGAGGCTTATATTGCTTTAGGGGCTAATTTGGGGGAGCGCGAGCATACCCTGTATGAAGCCATTACGGCGCTGGACGAACATCCGGGTATACGGGTGATGCGGTGCTCCAGCCTTTACGAAACAGAACCTGTTGGGTATCTGGATCAACCTTCTTTTTTGAACATGACGGTAGCCGTATCTACAACACTTGCTCCAGAGGAGCTTCTGGTATATATGCTGGAGGTGGAGAGTCGTCTGGGGAGAGTAAGACATATTCCTAATGGTCCACGAACCATTGATCTGGACTTGTTATGGATGGGAGCGGCGCAACTGGCTAAACCGGATTTGGAGCTTCCTCACCCTCGTATGTTGGAGCGTGCTTTTGTGCTGGTTCCTTTGGCTGACATCGTTCCGAACCAAGATCCGTCCGGTCTGTACAGTATCGTGCATACTGCATTGAATTCTGTGGATGGAAAGGACGGCATACAGCTTTGGAAAACATGCAGCTGGCGCAACGACTCCGCGCCTTTCGGAAGCTAAAAGGGTTCACACAGCAGGAGTTGGCAGAACGTACTGGTATATCTTTGACTGTATTAGGTGCTGTGGAGCGAGGCAATCGTACAGTAGACCCAGACATGCTGAACATCATCGCCCAAACGCTAGAGATTGAAGTCCGGGAATTGACGGATTGACGATAAGTATACGATATAAAAGAAGGAATAAAGGGGTGAACAGATATGTTGAAAATCGGCGATATTGAAATGAAAAACCAAGTCGTCTTGGCACCCATGGCAGGCGTGTGCAATCCTGCTTTTCGCTTGATCGCCAAGGAATTCGGTACAGGCTTGGTATGTGCAGAGATGGTTAGTGATAAGGCCATCATTCACGGCAACAAGCGTACACGTGAGATGCTGTTTGTAGATGAGCGCGAGAAGCCGCTTAGCTTGCAAATTTTTGGAGGCGACCGCAGATCTTTGGTGGAAGCTGCGAAAGTCGTAGACCAGGAGACGAATGCAGATATTATTGACATCAATATGGGCTGCCCGGTTCCCAAAGTGACCAAATGTGATGCAGGCGCTCGTTGGCTGCTTGATCCAAACAAGATTTATGAGATGGTATCGGCGGTAGTGGAATCGGTAAGCAAGCCGGTTACCGTCAAAATGCGTATTGGTTGGGATAGCGAGCATATTTATGCCGTAGAGAACGCTCGCGCTGTTGAACGTGCCGGAGGTCAGGCCGTTAGCGTACATGGCCGTACACGGGAGCAACTGTATACGGGACATGCGAATTGGGATATTATAAAAGAAGTTAAAGAAGCAGTTTCCATTCCTGTAATTGGAAACGGTGATGTGGCATCACCGGAAGATGCCCGCCGTATGCTGGATTTGACCAATTGTGATGGCGTTATGATCGGACGTGGTGCTCTGGGGAATCCGTGGATGCTCTACCGTACGATTGAGTACCTGCAAACGGGCGAGCTGTTGCCCGATCCTTCACCGGAAGAAAAAATTCGTATTGCCATTCTGCATATGGATCGTCTGGTTGCATTGAAGGGTGAAGCAGTAGCTGTCCGTGAAATGCGTAAGCATCTGGCTTGGTACCTCAAAGGGTTTAAAGGTTCGGCACGTATTAAGGATGTCATTATGGAAGAAACAAAGCGCGACGATATGGTACGCATTTTGGATCAATTTGTATCTCAATTGCACATGGTAGATAACGATGAGCCTTTTACAAGTGCTGCTTCTCCTGCTGCTGTTGCGCAATAAGGAAGCTGTTCCGGCCTGTGCACGCGATTGACTTTTCCAATTGCTTGCCCTATAATCGTTCAGTATAAAATCTTGATGTATGCTACAAATTGTGTGCAGCTCTCAAGACAACAGCAGGAAATGTTCTCATTCCCTCAGAGTGGCATATTATGTTTTGAAAGCGTGCATTCCGATGCACTTTTAAACTTTTCCCATGACAGGAGAATCGGTTAAGATGAGCGATAAAGAAGTCATTCTGACACAGGAAGGTCTTAGAAAGCTCGAAGATGAGCTTGAGAACTTAAAGTCTGTCAAACGCCGCGAAGTGGCTGAACGGATTAAGGTAGCCATCGGATACGGAGATATTAGTGAAAACTCCGAATATGAGGATGCGAAGAATGAGCAGGCCTTTATTGAAGGCCGTGTAATTACGTTGGAAAAGATGCTACGCAATGCCCGCATTATCAATAGTGATGAAATTGACACCGATGTTGTGGGAGTAGGCGCAACTGTGACCGTTGAAGATTTGGAATTCGGAGATATTACAGAGTATGCTATCGTAGGTTCAGCCGAATCTGACCCGCTACAAAACAAGATTTCGAATGAAAGTCCGGTTGGCAAGGCAATTCTCGGTAAGAAAAAGGGAACTGTTGTGGATGTCACCGTTCCAGCAGGCGTTATTCAATATAAAATCGTGGATATCAAGAAATAAGACACGGACTTTGGAATTTAGTGTAAAAGCTTCCTTGTGGAAGCTTTTTTTCTCTACACCCGGACGGACCCCGGCCCGTCTATTCATATTGAAGGAGCTGATTTAGCACCATGTCGGATGAAACTACTAACCAGGAATCACAAGAAAATCGCGAGGAATTAAGTGAACTATTGCAAATTCGCCGTGCCAAATTGGACGAGCTTCGCTCATTGGGCATTGATCCCTTTGGACGCAAATACATACGCACGGCTGAAGCGGGCGTACTACTGAGCAAGTATGACAGTTTGACTAAGGAAGAACTGGAAGAAAAGAATATTGAAGTTAGCATAGCAGGTCGTATTATGGCTAAACGTGTGATGGGGAAAGCCAGCTTTGCTCATATACAGGATCTTAGCGGACGTATTCAAATTTATGTTCGTCAAGACACGGTACCTGAATCCAAATATAAAGCATTTGGTATTTTGGATCTGGGCGATATTGTTGGTGTTAAGGGTGTGCTCTTTAAAACCAAAACAGGCGAAACGACAATCAAAGTGCTGGATATTGAGGTCTTGTCCAAATCCTTGTATCCATTACCAGAGAAATATCATGGCCTGAAGGATGTTGAATTGCGTTACCGTCAGCGGTATGTCGATTTGGTTATGAACCCTGAAGTACAAAAAACGTTCATTACACGGTCCCGTATTATTCAATCCATGCGTCGTTATCTCGATTCGCTCGGCTATTTGGAAGTTGAAACTCCAACATTGCATTCTATTGCTGGCGGAGCGGCAGCGAAGCCATTTGTTACGCACCATAATGCATTGGACATGCAGCTTTATATGCGTATTGCTATTGAACTCCATTTAAAACGACTAATTGTCGGCGGAATGGAGAAAGTATATGAGATCGGTCGTGTTTACCGTAATGAAGGTATTTCGACCCGCCATAACCCTGAGTTTACGATGATTGAGCTGTATGAAGCGTATGCTGATTATAAAGATATCATGCAATTGACGGAAAACATGGTTGCACATATTGCGCAGGAAGTACTAGGCACACAGCACATTCAATATCAAGGCCAGGAAGTGGATCTGACGCCGCAATGGCGCAGAGTCTCCATGGTTGATGCTGTTAAAGAAGTAACAGGCGTAGACTTTAGCGTGCAGATGAGTAATGAAGAAGCTCATCGTCTTGCGAAAGAGCATAAAGTTTCGGTTGAACCGCATATGACATTTGGCCATATCCTGAATGCATTCTTTGAGCAGTTCGTAGAGGAAACGCTTATTCAACCGACCTTTATTACTGGACATCCGGTTGAAATCTCACCGTTGGCCAAGAAAAACGAACAAGATCCGCGGTTTACGGATCGCTTCGAGCTGTTCGTGGTTGCTCGTGAGCATGCGAATGCGTTCACTGAGCTGAATGATCCAATCGACCAGCGCCAACGTTTTGAAGCACAATTGCTGGAACGTGAGCACGGTAACGACGAGGCGCATGAAATGGATGATGACTTTATCCGCGCCTTGGAATACGGGATGCCACCAACAGGTGGACTGGGCATCGGCATCGATCGTTTGGTTATGTTGCTGACAGATGCGCCTTCCATTCGCGATGTGCTGCTTTTCCCACATATGCGTAACCAACAGTAGAATAACATAACATTATGAATATAGAGGATCAGCCGGGCTTCCCGTGTCTTGTTCCTCTTTTTCATAAGAACGGATGGAGAGAATACTCTAATGAAACGCAGCGTCAAGCTTAGTCGGTTTGCATCGCCTCCTTTTATATTGGTCATCGGATATTTATTGATTATTGCATTGGGTACTTTGCTACTGATGCTTCCTGTTGCCAATCATAGTGGTCATGCTCCGCATTGGATTGATTCGCTTTTTACGTCCGTCTCAGCCGCTTGTGTCACAGGACTGGTCGTTGTTGACGTCGATTCAACGTATACGATGTTTGGCGAAACTGTCATTTTGGTGCTGATGCAGCTAGGCGGTCTGGGGTTTATGACCTTAGCGACCTTGTTTGCGCTGTTGTTGGGGCGGCGATTATCGTTAAAGGATCGGTTGCTGCTTAAGGAGGCTATTAATGCCGATAGCATGGAAGGGATCGTGCGTATTATTCGCAAGGTGCTGATCTTTTCTTTTACCATTGAGGCGATAGCTGCCGTCGTCTTGGCTTTGCGGTGGATGCGAGAGATGCCTGTCGGACAAGCAATCTATTATGGAATATTCCATTCCGTTTCCCTCTTTAATAACGGGGGATTCGATCTGTTTGGGACTAGCTTCCAACAGTACGCTGGAGATTTTGTTTTCAATATAATTGCATCTGTGCTCGTTATATCTGGAGGCTTAGGTTTCCTTGTACTTAGTGATTTGTTCGATTTTCGCCGTACCCGAAGACTGTCTCTACACTCCAAAATGGTACTTAGCGTGTCGGGAGTGCTCATTGTGATTGGTGCGCTGGTTATATTTATTTTTGAGTTTACCAATGCACGAACCTTGGGCGCGTTGAACTGGGAAGGCAAAGTATATGGAGCTGTCTTTCAATCGGTCTCCACGAGATCATCAGGTACGAGCACAGTCGATATCAGCGGGTTAAGACAGGCAAGTCAGTTTTTTATTATGTTGCTGATGATTATCGGTGCTTCTCCGGGCTCCACGGGAGGAGGAATTAAAACGACTACGTTCCTGCTTATGGTAGGTGCGCTAATCGCCGTCATGCGAGGACAGAAGGAAATTGTATTTTTCCGCCACAGGGTCCCTAACGATATCATGATGCGGGCGCTGACCATTATTGTACTGGCCCTATTTATATTCTCGATTGTGGTTGTACTGCTCCTAATGACAGAGGATGCCCCATTTCTCTCCCTTGCATTTGAGGCTGCTTCCGCAATCGGAACGGTAGGCTTGTCCGTAGGAGTAACGCCAGGATTGTCTGATGCAGGCAAGCTGATTATTTGTGTGACCATGTTTATTGGTCGGATTGGTCCTCTTACGATTGCCTATGCCATTCGTCCACGCTCGACCAAGACATTGTACCGTCGTCCCGAAGGGCATATTGTAATTGGATAGTGTATCTGTAAAAAAGATGTACCCGTGCTGATCAGCATAGGTACATCTTTTTTCATTTCAGATCATCATAATTCTTTATGGGTAGCATATCATGTAAAATGCCCATTTTGAGAACAAAACGAAATGATCTGAACAGATACTGTTTTTCGCAGAAAAAAACGGCTATTTGTTTCCTTTTATGTAATTATAGACAAAATACTAGGAATATTATGTATAATATTGTATGATAGTGGGCATGAAAGGGGGATAGTTGAGGTAAATACCAATTTCTAATTTGAAAGGAATCATCTATTATGTATTTATTTATTATTAGTGCTGAAGTTTTATTTTGGGTTTTTGTTGTTGCAGGCTTGATCGCAAGGTATATGTTTGGCTTGAAGAAGTTAGGCGGTCTTCTTTTACTATTTACCCCCATTATTGATATCCTGTTACTGATTGCGGTGTTCATCACGGTGAAAAGTGGCATGGAGATTACGACTGCTACTGGCTTGGCGGCCTGTTATTTTGGTATTACAGTAGCATTTGGTCATAGGTTAATTAAGTGGGCGGATGTACGGTTCTCCCATTGGTTTGGTAAGGGACCCAAACCTGAACGCAAGTATGGTGCTGCTCATGCAAAAGAGGAACGGATAGGTTGGTTGCTTCACCTTTTGGGTTGGGCTATAGGTAACGCTTTGTTGCTCGCCATCATTGTGTATGTTAATGATCCTCAGCGTACGATGTCTTTGGAGGGCATTATGCAAACATGGGCAATCGTTCTGGCAATCGACTTTGTTGTCTCCTTTAGCTATACTGTAGCTCCCAAAAAACAAAAGCGTAGTCTATAAAGGTTAAGGCTTTACACTTAGATGATATCTGGCTGGTCACTCAGGATGTTCAAATCGGAAGAGTCATTGTTGGTGAAAATGAAGTGGTTACTTCCGGTAGGTGGGTGATTCTGTCATCGGAATGTAAATATTTACAAAAATATGCGGATTTTATGTTTAACTCGCTTTGACAGTCACCTTGTTTTTGCCTCGCTACCTTTTTTCACACACATGTATTCCTTTCGATTTGAACACGACCAACAGAAGCAACACAACTATTTCTTGTGAGATGACAGACAGCATACACGATGTGTTACACAAATTTTAAAATAAATTTTGTGATTTGCCTAAAACGTCGCCTATCCAAGTTTGGCAATTAACGCGATAATATTCCAGGAAAGATTACATATGTCTATAAATGTAGACATACGCAATTAAGTTGTTATTTTGTTTAAAAATGTAAAAAAAGAAAGGTGGTTTCTGTGGCAGTACTACTGAGCGGTAAGAACATTTTGATTATGGGCGTGGCTAATAACAGGAGTATTGCCTGGGGGACAGCTCAATCTTTAGCTGCTGAAGGAGCACAGCTCATTTTTACTTACGAAAATGAGAGGGTTGCAGAGCGGGTACTAAAGCTCGTTGAAACCATTCCGGGAGCACTGGTCTGTCCTTGTAATGTACAAAGCAATGAAGAGCTTGATGCATTGGCGGATTTTCTAAAAGAAAAAGTAGGCGTATTGCATGGTTATTTTCACAGTGTCGCCTATGCTAAGGCTGAGGACTTGGATGGCTTGTTCGTTGACACTTCTCGCGAGGGGTTCGCTGTTGCACAAGAAATCAGTGCCTATTCTCTGGCTGCTGTATCCCGTCGAGTATACCCACTGATGACAGAGGGTGGAAGTATCGTCACCATGACGTATATTGGCGCAGAACGAGCGATCAAAAATTACAACGTTATGGGTGTAGCGAAGGCTTCACTGGAAGCCAGCATGCGCTATCTGTCGAATGATCTGGGCACATATGGCATTCGTGTAAATGCGATTTCCGCTGGTCCGATACGGACCTTGGCTGCCTATGGCATTAAAGATTTTAACACAATGCTCAAACATATTGAAGAAACTACGCCCCTACGCAAGACGGTTGATACGTCGGAAGTCGGAGATACGGCGTTATTCCTATTTTCCCATTTATCGAGAGGCATTACGGGTGAAGTTATCCATGTAGATGCTGGATACCATATTACGGGGATGTAAGGAGGGAACGTTGTGCTTATTACGCATACGGATTGCCGTATTATCTCACCTGAAGGAGTTATGACTAGGGAGCGTCTGGAGCGAGACGTTACGATCTTCTCCCGGATGTTGACGCTCAGAGGAATTCCCGAAGACGGTAGAGTGATTCTGAAAGCGGCCAATTCCTATTGGTTTGTTGTGTCTCTGTTCTCCCTGTGCAATATTGCTGTTTCGGTGACTGTGGTGGACGAGCAGACTGTGCTCGATGAGGTGGCCCAAATCTATGATGAAGCGGGTGCCTGTTGCATCCTTACGGATTCCGATTTAGAACTTCCTCATGCTCTCGTTATTCTGATTCAAGATCTGATTCAAGAAGAAGCAGTACACCCGGATTGGGTGGGAGAGCCAAAGCTTGAAGCCCTCGACTTTAGCAAGTGGTGCGAGAGGTCAGATGCGCTCATTCTGTATTCTTCAGGTACGACGGGCAAACCCAAGGGAATCGTGAAGGCTGGTTCAGCTTTTATGGAGAATATCAGGCATTCCATACACGCCATGAACTACCTACCGTCTGACCATATGCTCCCCGTTGTGCCTTTTTCTCATTTTTATGGAATCTCACTTATCTTCTCCTGGTGGTTAACTTCATGTTCTCTCATCATCTGCAATCCAAAAAACCTCTGGAGCGTCATTGCAAGTATTACGAAAGACCGGGCGACGGTCGTAGACGCTAACCCCTCTGCTTTTTACACCTTGTTGCGTATGCTAAACCGAAAACCCGAACAACTGGAAATGGTCAAGGAAGCTCCGGTGCGCATGTGGTGCGTAGGCGGTTCCCCACTTACCCAGGACCTTGAAGAGAAATTTAACAACATATTTGGACAGCCCCTGCTGAATGGTTATGGCCTTTCTGAACTGGGCAACGTTACGCTGGGGACGCTAGAGTGTCCGAAGGGTTGTGGCCTACCATTACCTGGTGTGGATCTGAAAATACTAGATTCTACAGGCAACCAGCAGGCGGACGGTATCGTAGGCGAAGTGTGGATACGCAGTGCTGGATGCATGGAAGGTTATCTAAATCGTCCAGACCTGACGCAATCCGTTCTACAGGACGGCTGGTTCAAGACGGGGGACCTGGGCTATCTGGATGACGGAATGCTGTATGTCATTGGTCGCAGCGGTAAGACGGTCAACCGGATGGGCTATATGGTCTCTCCAGTCTATATCGAGGACCGAATTGGTTCGCTAGGCTACCGATCCTGCGTGATTACCTTGGAAGATGAGGCTAAAGGGACATTGCTTGTCGCATTCATCGAAAGTGATTCCTCACAGGTCGTGCCTGTGCTCCGCAAAGAGATGAGTCAGGTACTCCCTTCATACATGTTTCCCGATCTTTTGCTTCCGCTCGATCATTTTCCTTTAAATCGCAATGGAAAAGTAGATCGTCTGGAGATGGAGCGTGTTGCTCTAGAGAAAGCTGCTTCTCGCAAAGCATAACAAGATATATACCAAAACTGCATACAGGAAAGGGAGAATGTGCCATGAGTATAAATCCAGAACTGGCAGAAAACACACTGTTTCTGAAAAGGCATGAATCTATTCTGAAATGCCTCAATTATTTGATTGAAAATCGGCAGGAAGTGATGGATATTCTCACACAATTTTCATCCTATCGGGCTGCCAATGCAGAAATTGACTCCACGATCCTCACACTTCAAGGTGCTCTGCAAGAAGTTCAGACCTATCAGCCAAGCTGGCAACAATCTATGGCTGTATTTATGCCTTCCAACGTCATTTTGTACTCCTATGCATTATACCTCTTGATTCCGTCCCTGTACGTTGAAAATATAGACTTTCGTCCTTCTTCTCACGTAAACGAGTACGTTAACATGCTGCATGAAAAGCTTCAGGCTGTACATGGATTACCCATCTATATTCGTAAAGTTAGCCAGAAGGTGTTCATGGAGAATTCCGTGATGCCAGCTGATATTGTGGTGTTCACCGGAAGCTATACCAATGCAGAGAAGATCAAAAAACAGATTCGAAAAGATCAGCTCTACATTTTTTACGGACAAGGACTAAATCCTTTCATCATCGGACCTGATGCAGATCTGGAGCTGGCGGTTACCGATGTGATCCGAATGAGATTGTTCAACTCTGGACAAGACTGCCTAGGCCCCGACATCATTCTGGTACATCAAGATGTGAGTGAGCATTTCAAAGATCTGCTGATTCAACAGCTTGACCAACTCGTGTTTGGTGCCAACGATGATCCGAACGCAAACTATACCCCTATATTCTATAAAGACACGCTATATTCGGTTTCCGAATATTTCAACACGAACGATAAGTTTATTATTTACGGCGGCGGCATTGATTTCCGTACGAAAAAGATGGAGCCAACGGTTGTATATAGTGAATTGGATCAGAATCTGGAGATTATTGAGTATTTTTCGCCAGTCTTCAATGTAGTTAGCTACCAAGACGACGAGCAATTGATCAAGCGTATTTCCTCCAGTTATTTCAGTGAACGTGCAATGGGTTGCAGCTTATACGGATCGGAGCACCTGACTGACGTTCTGCGAAAGAAGCACACGCTGACCATTAATCAGACGCTTGAGGATGTGGATCAAGGTAATAAGCCTTTTGGTGGATACGGCACGATGTCGAACTATATTTTTTACGATTTCAAGCTCATTTCGAAGCCGATCTTGATTTCAGAAATTGTCGCAGAATATTTGTCGGAAAAGAGGAGTTTGGTATGACTGCGAGCTTCTTTCCCTGGGATGCCATCATTGGCTACTTAAAATCGGCTGGGGTTCAGCATCTCTTTGGATTACCAAGTGATGATCTCAAAATCGTATCGTCACTCCCCTCATCCGGTATGGATTTTATCCTGTGCAAAGATCAACGCAATGCTGTGTTCATGGCAGCAGGTTATGCGCTCACCACCAACCAGATGTCTGTGTGTGTTGTGGGGAAAGGCCCTGCGCTCAGTAATACACTCACAGGGCTGCTGGAAGCCAAAAACCTGGGCGCTCCGCTCCTGCTTCTGGCGCTTGGCACTGGCGGAGACAAGCTGGGTACCCGATCCTTTCAGGAAGCGGATCAAATCTCACTCGTGAAGCCGCTCGTAAAATGGGCTTATCGTGTCGAGCATGTGGATCGGCTTGTATGGGCGATGGAGCGGGCTGCCTTTTTGGCTATCAATGGAGCACCGGGTCCTGTCTATATCGAACTCCCTGAAAATCTGATGGACCAGCCTATGCCAACAGGGCTTCAGTTTACCCCACCAGAAAAGCTGTCGTGCTCTCCGTCTCGTCGGGAGTTGGATGCATCGTGGGGAATTATTGAGAACGCCCGCAGGCCACTCATTCTAGTCGGAGGCGGAATGAAGTCAGGTACAGGTGATGTGATTGAGCGGTTTGCTAACCAACATGGAGCGGCCTTGTTCGCAACCGCCTCGGGACGGGGTGTAGTTGATGAAGACCACGAACTCTTCTGTGGTGTTGCGGGACTCTATACAGATCTTAGTCTAAGACAAATCTGGAAGGAATCTGATGTGGTAATCACACTGGGCAGTCGATTGGAAGAAACGGCTACTTTTGAGTGGGATATTTTGCTACAGGATACACCTTTGATTCAAGTCAATGTAAATCTAGAGGATTTTGCACACGAGTACAGGGGTATCAAGGTGCTTGGTGATGGATATGCAGCGGTGGAGCAGTGGCTTGAACGGCGCAGCCAGGAGCCTGATGGAGTGTGGCTTGAAACGATTAGGAGCTGTAAACAGGAGGCTTTTTCTCACAGGGCTATTTATTTGGAAGAGCTGAAAAAGACCCCTGGAATCCACGTTCCTGAGCTGTTGGACATGATTCAGACGGAGTTCCCTGAAAATCTGGTGCTTCTTCAAGAGAATGGATTGCAGGATATGTGGTCCTATTTTTATCCATATTTTCGTTTTGCCCAAGGCTCTCTTTCGATTGTTCCTAGTGATCAAACGAGTCTTGGATTCGGTGCGGCTGCTGCTCTGGGAGCAAGCGTGGCAACACAACGTCCAGTAGTAGCACTCGTAGGTGACGGTGCGTTCAATCTTTTCTGTTCGGATTTTATGACGGCGGTGGAGTATCAAATACCGTTAATCTATCTCGTACTCAATAATGGTGGGTATGGTTGGTTACAGAATCAGATGAATTATAAGCATCTCACAGGGCAGTCCCTCCCGTTTGTTTCTGAGGCGGCTAAGACAGGAATTCAAATTCCTCAGTACGAGTTTGTGGAAAGCCTTGCAATTCGGAGTAAGGGAGAGGCACGCGAACAGCTTCAGCTTGCTTGGCAAAAGTATCAGGAGAACAAGCTTGTGGTCGTCGAGGTATATGCTGATCTTGCGGATGTGCATGAAAAAATCAGTCATGTGTATGGCGACTTTCCTCTCTACGAGCAACAGGCTTCTAAGAATTAATTTCAATGAAGGACGTGGATACAGTGAGAAGACGTGTTGTAGTGACTGGACAGGGAGTCGTAACGCCGGTCGGGCTTAATCTTACGGATTTCTGGAATTCACTGTTGGAAGGAAAAAGTGGAATCGGACCTGTCACTGCTTTCGATACAGCGGACATTCCGACAAAGATCGGTGCACAGGTTACGGGCTTTGACCCATTGCAATATATGAGCAAGAAGGAAGCTAATAAAGTCGCACAGTTCACTCAGTTTGCTTTGGCGGCTGCCCGGCAGGCAGTGGAGCAATCAAAATTAGTGATTGATGAGCGGAATGCAAGCCGCGTGGGAGTTATTGTCGGCTCTGGAGCAGGCGGCCTCGACGTTATAGAGGAGAACTTTGGGAAATTAACAAAGCTTGGTCCCAAAAGAGTTTCTCCTTATTTTGTTTCCTCGATGATGATTAATTCAGCACCTGGTGAAATCTCCATTGCTATTGGAGCCAAGGGGCCTTCTTTTGCTGTGGTTACGGCTTGTGCCACAGGAAGTAATGCCATTGGTGAGGCATTACGTACGATCCAGTACGGCACGGCTGATGTCGTGGTTGCCGGTGGAGCAGAAGCCAATTTTAGTCAGCTTGATCTGGCATCTTTTGCGAATATCCATGCTCTCTCCAGACGTAATGAAGAGCCGCAGAAGGCTAGTCGTCCGTTTGATGTGGATCGCGATGGATTCGTCATCGGTGGAGGAGCAGGAGTCTTGGTGCTGGAGGAGTTGGAGTATGCTTTGAACCGCGGAGCCACCATTCTGGCCGAAGTTGTGGGTTACGGATGCACAACTGATGCGTATCATATCACGGCTCCAGATCCCTCTGGCTCCGGCCCGGCAGAAGCGATCAATATCGCACTGCAGGATGGCGGCTTAACACCGCAGGAAATCGACTACGTCAATGCCCACGGTACGAGTACGCCATTTAATGATCGTATGGAGATTAATGCTATTCAAAAAGTATTCGGGGAGCATGCCCCCCGTTTGGCGATATCGTCTATTAAATCCATGACTGGTCATTTAATGGGCGGTGCAGGGGCAGTCGAATTAATTGCGACTGTGCAGAGTATGATTCACAGCAAAGTACCACCGACACTCAATTGCGACAATCCTGAGGCTCCTGAATTGAATTTTGTGCCGCATGTATATCAGGAACGCGAGGTCCGCGCGGCGATTAGCAATTCATTTGGTTTCGGAGGGCACAACGTCTGCCTTGCTGTTCGCAAGTGGGAAGGGGAATAAGCCTGTGAGCGAAGAGCTAATCCATATCCCGGATGTGCTTCCGCATCGGTACCCATTTCTTCTGTTGGATGGCGTGACCGGGTACGAAACGTCGCAATGGGCGAAGGGATACAAGCTTGTCACCTGGAGTGAGTGGTTCATTACTGACACTAACCCATACATGCCTCCTATGTTGATTGTGGAGTCGCTTGCACAATTAGCGGCATTCGCTGCGATTGATAAAAAAGGCATTTCATACCTGACTAACCTCAATGGAATTCGATTCCACAGCTTGGCCAAGCCTGGAGACCGAATTGATCTCTATTTTGAAGTGATCAAGCGTCGGCGGGGCTATATTCTCGGAAGCGGTCGGGCTTCCGTAGGGGATCGATTGGTGGTTGAGGCGGAAGAAATTGTTTCACTGGATCAATGACGGGGTGGAAGCGCACGTTAAACTGTCCTTTTGTCCTCCTGACTGCCAGGTGCAGCGGGAGGATATTCACATCATGGAATAGGAGTGAATGAGATGAATGACATGCAGTTATATGATTTAACAAATGCGCAGAAGCGTATATGGTATACCGAATTACTCTACCCAGATACGTCAGTGTACCAGCTTTCCGGTACAGCTAAGATGAAGGGGCATATCAATATTGCTGCCTTTATGCAGTCCATTAATTTGATTATCAAACAGTATGATGCGTTCCGCATCCGTATTACCTCAGTGGATGGAGTGCCTCAGCAGTACGTTGTTCCTTATGAAGAGAGACAGTTGGAGTGCCTGGATCTTAGTCACTATGAAAGTGTATCTGAGGTGGAAGCCTTACTTGAGCAACACAAAAGAAACCCCTTGCCCCTGCTCGATTCTGAGCTCTTCCAGTTTTTAATTGTGAAGATTAGCGAGGAAGAGTATTGGATTAATATCAAGATGCACCATATTATTTCTGACGGAATATCAATGGTGGTCTATGGCAATCAGCTGACAGCATTTTATATGGAGTTAATTCAAGGAAATGAACCGGAGCTGGGCGACGATTGCTCGTATATTCAATATATTGCAGATGAGAATGCATACGAACTTTCTGACAGATACCAAAAGGATAAGGCTTACTGGCTGGATAAATTTTCTGATTTGCCTGAGCTTACGGGTTGGAAGTCATATAATCCGTTATCTTTAAGCACCCACGCCGTTCGGGAGCATTTTACCGTACCAGAAGTGCTATATCACGAGCTGCAAGCATTTTGCCAACAGAACAGAATTTCTTTGTTCCAGTTCTTCATGGGTGCGATGTATATCTACATACACAAAATGACGAATCAGCCGGATGTGGTGATTGGAACTTCGTTCGCTAACCGGGGGAACAAAAAAGAGAAGCAAAAGATAGGTATGTTCGTCAGCACCGCTGCTGCCAGAACATACGTCAAAAAGGATATAGATGTATTGAGCTTCCTGCAGGATGTAGCCAGAGATCAGATGTCAGTCCTGCGGCATCAGAAATATCCATACAATCAGTTAATTCAGGATCTTAGAGAAATGCATGGGAACAAGGATATTCAGCGGCTTTTTGGCGTTTCCATGGAATATCGTCTTATCAATTGGGTTGATTTGGATGATGTGCGTATTTTGACAGATTATGATTTCTGCGGGGATGAAGTGAACGATTTCGTGCTTCATATCGTAGAGATCCTGGATGAAGGCGAACTGGTACTGGATGTCGATTATCGGACAGAGCTGTTTGAACGCAGTGAAGTTAAGGACATGGTTTCCCAGTTGCTTACGATCGCCGAGCAGATCATTCATTCACCTCAGCTTTCTATTGCAGAGGTAAACTTATTGGGTGAACCAGAAGAGCAGTCCATTTTGGCTCTTTCGGAAGGCGCCGCAGTCGATTATCCACGTGAGAAGACCATCCATGGCTTATTCGAGGAACAAGCCGAGCGCACGCCAGATCACGTAGCCGTTCAGATGGACGAGCAGAGCATTACATACCAAGCTCTAAACGAGCAGGCTAACCAGCTTGCGAGATATTTGCGCTCCGAGGGAGTAGGAGCAGATACGCTCGTAGGGATTATGGCTGACCGTTCCTTGGAGATGGTCATCGGGATGTTGGCCATTTTGAAAGCAGGTGGTGCCTATGTACCGATTGACCCCGATTATCCCGAAGAACGTATCCATTATATGCTGGAGGATTCAGGTGTCCGTCTGTTGCTCACCCAAAGTCATCTATGGGAGAGCACCGCTTTTGACGGAAAGCTTGTGAGTCTGGACGAAGCTGCAACGTATACAGGAGATGCTTCCAATCTGGAGAGTATTTCGGGACCAAGCCATCTGGCCTATGTTATCTATACGTCGGGTACGACCGGCAAGCCGAAGGGCACGCTGATTGAACACAAAAATGTAGTTCGACTGCTCTTTAACGATAAAAATTTATTTGATTTCAACGCTCAGGATACGTGGACGCTGTTCCATTCGTTCTGCTTCGATTTCTCCGTTTGGGAGATGTACGGAGCGCTTCTTTACGGAGGGAAATTGGTGATTGTTCCATCTCTCACAGCCAAGAGCCCAGCAGCTTTCCTGGAGTTGTTGAAAGACAACCAAGTCACCATTTTGAATCAGACGCCGACGTATTTTTATCAGGTGCTACAGGAAGAGTTAACGCACTCCTCGACAGAGCTTGGCCTTAGAAAAATCATTTTTGGTGGAGAGGCTTTAAGTCCATCTCTTCTGAGGAACTGGCGGGTCAAGTATCCTGATGTGCAGCTGATTAATATGTACGGAATTACGGAAACAACAGTTCATGTCACCTATAAGGAAATCACGGAACATGAGATTGAAGCGGGGAAAAGCAATATTGGCAGAACGATCCCCACACTTAGCGCTTACATTCTCGATGAGCAAAGACGCCTTCAACCTGTTGGGGTTCCAGGAGAGTTATACATTGCGGGGGACGGTCTTGCCCGTGGGTATTTGAATCGGCCGGATTTGACGTCTGAGAAATTCGTTGAGCATCCGTATCGGGCGGGAGAGCGGCTGTACCGAACTGGGGATCTTGCTCGTTGGTTGCCTGATGGCAATATTGAATATTTGGGGCGGATCGACCATCAGGTCAAAATTCGCGGCTACCGAATTGAGCTTGGTGAGGTAGAAGCCCAAATTCTCAAGGCTCCAAGCGTACGAGAAACGATTGTCCTCGCACGGGAAGACGAGCAGGGCCAAAAATTGCTGTGCGCCTACTATGTAGCCTCAAGTGATCTTTCGCCGGGGGAATTGCGGTCTCAGCTGGCTGCGGAACTCCCCGCTTACATGATTCCTTCTTATTTTGTCCGGCTGGAGCAAATGCCGCTTACACCAAATGGCAAACTGGATCGCCGTGCGTTGCCGGCTCCTGAAAGCAGCGTACAATCCGGCGAGGCTTATTTGGCTCCGAGAACTGCTGTGGAAGCTCAGATGGTACTCATCTGGCAGGATATCTTGGGCGTTGCTCGTGTCGGTGTCAGAGATAATTTCTTTGAAATTGGTGGTCACTCTTTGCGGGCAACAGTGCTCGTTTCACGGATTCACAAAGAGTTGGGATGTAGCATTTCGCTGCGTGAGGTGTTTCAGTCACCTACGGTCGAATCCTTGGCGCAACTTGTGAAGAAACACATTCCGACCATGTACGAATCCATCCCACAGGCAACGGAAAGCGAAGCTTACCCAGTGTCCTCAGCGCAAAAGCGGTTATACGTGCTGAGACAGATGGACGGGGGAGAGCTCAGCTACAATATGCCAGGGGTCTTCACAGTGGATGGACCGTTGGATCGCACGCGGCTGGAGTCTGCGTTCCAGGCACTGATCCAGCGTCATGAATCCCTGAGAACCGGCTTTTATATGCAGGATGGAGAACTTGTTCAGCGTGTGCATAGGAATGTGCCGTTCGCGTTGGACTACACAGAGGCTTCGGTGGAGGAGACGGATACGCTCATTCACAACTTTATTCGTGCCTTTGATCTGAGCCAGGCTCCATTACTGCGTGTTAGCTTGGTGAAGCTCCGGGAGGAGCGTCATCTGTTGCTGTTTGATATGCATCACATCATTTCAGATGGGGTTTCTATTCAAATATTGATAGAGGAACTTACTCATTTGTATCAAGGAGAACAGCTACCAGAGCTGCACATCCAGTACAAGGATTATGCCGTATGGCAACGGGAACAGTCAGAGAACCAATGGCAAGATCTTGAGAAATATTGGCTGCAATCCTTTGAAGGAGAGTTGCCGGTATTGGATTTGCCTACAGACTTCCAACGACCTTCAGTTCGGAGCTTCGAGGGTAGCCGAATTGATTTTACATTGGATGAGCCTGGCAATAAGGCGATACAAGAGCTTGCATCCCGTACAGGTACTACACTGTATATGGTATTGCTGGCCGCTTATTCGGTACTACTGCACAAGTACACAGGACAGGAGGACATCGTCGTAGGTTCTCCAGTAGCCGGAAGACCGCAGGCTGAGCTTGAGGGCATCATCGGGATGTTTGTCAACACACTGGCCTTGCGCAGCTACCCGGCAGGAGATAAAACCTTTCAGGATTATCTTCTGGAAATCAAGGAAACGGCGCTCAAGGCGTTTGAGCATCAGGATTACCCTTTTGAAAAATTGGTCGAAAAGCTGGGCGTAGGACGTGATGTCAGCCGCAATCCGCTCTTTGACACCTTATTGGTATTACAAAATACCGAGCAGGAAGAGCAGGAAATGGACGGAGTGCACTTTACTCCTTACTTGATGGACACCGTCACAGCCAAATTTGACCTGTCCCTCAATGTAGAGGAGAAGGGGGCAAAATTAGCCTTTGGCCTCGAGTATAGTACGGCTTTATATCGGCGTGAAACCGTAGAGCGACTTGCAACGCACTTGCTCCGGGTTCTGCATGCAGTCTCGGCTAATCCTCAGTTGCAACTGGCCGAGATAGAAATGATCACACCGGAGGAGAAAGTACAGATCGTTGAAGTATTTAACGTGACATCGGCTCCTTATCCAAGGGACAAGACCATTCATGAGCTGTTCGTAGAACAAGTCAAGCGTACACCAGAGCAGACGGCGCTTGTATTCGGCGATGTCCAGCTAACGTACCTTGAATTGCAAGACAAGGCGAGCCGACTGGCCCAAACACTGCGTCGTTTGGGAACGTTGAGGGAGCAGCCTGTGGCCGTGATGGGCGGACGAAGCATCGAGATGGTCATTGGTATGCTCGCGGTGCTTCAAGCGGGTGGAGCCTATGTGCCGATTGATCCT
The DNA here is from genome assembly GCF_037027525.1 of Paenibacillus sp. 203. NCBI lineage: Bacteria > Bacillati > Bacillota > Bacilli > Caryophanales > Paenibacillaceae > Paenibacillus > Paenibacillus sp. 203. The sequence goes on along the minus strand of NZ_JAXCHD010000016.1, from coordinate 20,847 downwards.
GATTACCCGGAAGATCGGGTTCGTTATATGCTTAATGATTCCGACGCCAAGCTATTATTGGTGCAAAAGAGCGAGCTTATAAGTGTAGACTACGGTTTACCGATTGTCGATCTTAGCAGTGAAGAGGCCTATGCAGCTGAACCTGCCCAGCCGGAGACTGCTCAGGGATCGCAGGGGCTTGCTTATGTCATCTATACATCGGGTACGACGGGTAGACCAAAGGGCGTTATGGTTGAACATCGGAACGTAGTCCGTCTAGTCAAAGAGACCAACTATGTGGAGCTGAATGAATCCACACGAATTTTGCAAACAGGAGCCGTGGCCTTTGATGCTTCTACATTCGAAATATGGGGAGCGTTGCTCAACGGTGGGCAGCTCTATTTCGTGGAGAACGACGATATCCTGATTGCCGATAGGCTCAAAGCGGCCATTAACAAGTACGGGATTACAACAATGTGGCTCACTTCACCGCTTTTCAATCAGCTTTCCCTGCAGGATGAGTACCTGTTCAAAGGGCTAAAAACATTGCTGGTCGGCGGAGACGTACTGTCCATATCTCATATGAACCGTGTAATCGAGGCTAATCCTGATCTTGTCCCTATCAATGGCTATGGTCCGACAGAGAATACGACCTTCTCCACCACCTACAAGATTCTGGGTCGTGCCGAAGGGGTCGTGCCGATTGGCCGCCCAATTAGTAATTCTACCGCTTATGTGGTCAATGGATCGCTGCAATTACAGCCTATTGGTGCTTGGGGTGAACTCATTGTCGGCGGTGAAGGTGTAGCGCGCGGATATCTCAATCGTCCTGATCTCACAGCAGAGAAATTTGTTCCTAGTCCTGTTAAGGACGGAGAACCCTGCTACAGAACTGGGGATTTGGTACGCTGGCTTCCAGATGGGAATTTGGAGTTTAAAGGAAGAATTGATGAGCAGGTCAAAATACGTGGTTACCGCATCGAACTCCCTGAAATCGAGGCCCAACTGGCCAAGGTGGAGTCAGTAATCGACGCCGTAGTGGTCGTTCGCGCCGATGAGCTTGGCGAGAAGCAGCTTTGCGCTTATTATGTGGCGGATCGTACGCTCACGGCAGGCGAAGTACGCCTTTCCCTATCGCAGGTACTTCCAGGCTATATGATTCCATCCTACTTTATCCAGATGGATCGTATGCCATTAACGTCAAACGGAAAAGTGGACCGCAGGTCTCTGCCGGCTCCTCAAGTAGGCGCGCATACAGGACGGAAGTATACAGCTCCTCGTACACCGGCTGAGGAAGCTTTGGCATCTGTCTGGCAAGGGGTACTGGGTGCCGAACAGGTGGGTATCCATGACAATTTCTTTGAATTGGGTGGAGACTCCATAAAAGCTATTCAGGTGTCGTCACGGTTACTGCAGGCCGGCTATCGGTTAGAGATGAAGCAGCTGTTCAAATCGCCAACCATTGCCGAGCTAGGCGCGGAAATTCAAACGGCTGTGCATATGGCTGAACAGGGAGTTGTGCGTGGAACGACTCGCTTGACTCCAGTCCAACAGTGGTTCTTTGGACGGAAGCAGGCAGAGCCTCATCACTTCAATCAATCGGTTATGTTGTATCGTGAACAGGGATTTGAGGAAAAGGCCTTGCATCAGGTGCTAAGAAAACTCGCTGAGCATCATGACGCCCTTCGCATGGTTTTCCGTCAGACAGAGCATGGCTACGAAGCTTGGAATCGTGATCTTGAAGAAGGAGAGCTTTATAGCCTGTTCACCGCTGATTTACGGAATGAATCCGATCCGACTGCAGCCATTACATCGCTGTCGGATGACATTCAGCGCAGTATCAATCTGACAGAAGGTCCGCTGCTGAAGTTAGGACTTTTCCATTGTCAGGATGGAGACCACCTTCTAATCGTGATCCACCATTTGGTGGTGGACGGAGTATCCTGGCGGATTTTGTTCGAGGATATTGCAGCAGGTTATGAGCAGGTAATTCAAGGACAAGCACTGACATTCCCGCAGAAGACGGATTCCTTCCGTGACTGGGGAGACGCCCTTGCTCATTATTCGGAAGGTCCAGAAATGGCGACTCATCGGGCGTATTGGAGAGAGCTGGAGGATCAGCCACTCGAACAGTTGCCGAAGGATGAGGCTGTGGAAAGCCTTCTTTTACAGGATAGCAAAGTAGTAACAGCACAATGGACTCTAGAAGAAACCGACCAATTGTTGAGAAAAGCCCATCGTGCTTATCAAACAGAGACGAATGATCTGCTATTGACTGCTCTGGGCATGGCGGTATCCAAATGGTCTGGCATCGGAAAGGTTGCTGTGAATCTGGAAGGACACGGTCGTGAGCCGATTATACCGAATATCGACATCACCCGTACCGTAGGCTGGTTTACAAGTCAATATCCGGTGATTTTAGACTTGGGGAATAACCCGGAAGTGGCCTCCTTGATCAAGTCTGTGAAAGAAGGGCTGCGCCGAATTCCGAACAAAGGTATTGGCTACGGGTTGCTCAAAACGATGGCAAGTCAGTTGGATGAAGGCAGCTTCAGCTTGCAGCCTGAAATTTCTTTTAACTATCTGGGGCAATTTGATCAGGATTTGCAAGGAAGCTCGTTGCAGATTTCTCCTTATCCGACCGGAAGCGCGCAAAGCTTGTTGGAGGAACCGGCCTATACGCTAGATATCAATGGCATGGTGACGGACGGAGCCCTGACTCTGACGATTACTTATAACGGAAAACAGTATAAGTCATCTACGATGGAACAGCTCGCTGGATATATTGAAGAAAGCCTGCGGGAACTTCTCCAGCATTGCGTAACCCAAGAAAAAACCGTATTGACACCAAGCGACGTGCTTGCGAAGGGTCTGAGCATTGCCGATCTGGAGGAGCTTTCTAAGCAGACCAGCCACATAGGCGATATTGAGAATGTATATAGTCTGACGCCGATGCAGAAGGGCATGCTGTTCCATGATATGTTTGAGCCGCATACAGGTGCTTATTTTGAGCAGGCCGCCTTTGATTTTAAGGGTAGCTTTGATCCGATCGCCTTCGGGCACAGTCTGGATGCAGTAGTGGAGCGTCATGCTATCCTGCGCACGAACTTTTACAGCGGATGGGGCAGCGAGCCTTTGCAGGTTGTATTTCGACACAGAGGCGCTAAATTGGTGTACGAAGACCTGCGGGAGATGAATGCATCGCAGCGCCAAGCTTACCTGAAGACATTTGGTGCTAAGGACAAAGCACTGGGCTTCAACCTAGCTGAAGACGAGCTTCTCCGTGTATCCATTTTACAAACAGATGAAGAGAGCTTCCGTCTCTTATGGAGCTTTCACCACATCGTCATGGATGGGTGGTGTGTTCCGTTAATTACACAGGAGGTATTTGAACACTATTTTGCTCTCCTGGAAGGAAGAGAGCCGCAGTTGGCAGAGGTCCAACCGTACAGTCGATATATCGAATGGCTCGAACAGCAGGATGAAGCAGCTGCGTCCAACTATTGGAGCCGATATCTGGCCGGTTACGAGCAGCAGACGCTTTTACCTCAAGTCGGTGGAGCAAATAAGGGAGAAGGCTATATAGCAGAAAAGCTGAATTATCCTCTCAGCAGGGAATTGACTGGGTGCCTTGAAAAGGTGGCCAGGGATGCTCATGTCACGATGAATATATTGCTGCAGTCCCTCTGGGGCATTGCGCTTCAACGCTATAACGGTAGCCGAGATGTCGTGTACGGAAGTGTAGTATCAGGCAGACCAGCAGAAATTCCGGGCATTGATCGGATGATCGGTTTGTTCATCAATACGATTCCCGTTCGTGTGAAGACAGAGGAGAATCTCCCCTTCACAGTTCTGATGAAGCAGCAGCAGGAACAATATATGGCTTCTCATATGTATGACACCTACCCGCTGTTTGAGATTCAGGCTCAGACGGATCAGAAGCAGGATCTAATCTCCCATATTATGGTGTTTGAAAACTATCCTGTGGAAGAGGAGGTAGAGCGTCTAGGTGGTGGCGAGGCTGCCTTTGAGATTGAGGAAGCGGAACTTCTTGAGCAAACGAATTATGATTTTAATTTAATTGTCCTCCCTGGCGAAGAAATGAGATTGCTGTTCCAGTACAATGCACTTGTTTATGACCCAGTGACAATTGAACAAATCAAGGGCCATCTGGTTCACCTCATGGAACAAATTGTAGAGAACCCTGCCATTTCCGTGGATGCACTAGAATTAGTCACGCCGCAGGAGAGGGAACAGATTCTGAACGTATGGGGAAATACAAAAGGCATTTACGAGCACTGTAACACGTTCCACGGGCTGTTGGAGGAACAGGCGGGACGAACGCCGGATGCGACTGCCCTTTGGTTCGAGGATGAGATGCTAACCTATGCCGAGCTCAATGAAAAAGCCAACGGACTGGCGAGAAGGCTCCGTACTCAGGGAATCAAGACGGGAGATCTGGTGGGACTGATTGCTGAACGGTCGCTCCAAATGATCGTTGGGATCTACGGCATTATGAAAGCCGGGGGTGCCTATGTTCCAATCGATCCAGAGTATCCGAAAGAACGAATCAGTTACATGCTTGAAGATTCCGGGGCGAAGCTGATCCTTACACAGGCCCATCTTTTGGAGCATCTCGGATGGACGGAAAATGTTTTGCTGCTGGATGAATCATCGACCTATGATGCCGACACCTCGAATTTGGAGGCTACTGCTAGCCCGGATGATCTGGCTTATGTGATCTACACTTCAGGTACGACGGGTCAGCCTAAGGGCGTATTAATCGAGCATCGGGGACTACCAAATCTTTCGGACGTATACGGAACACACTTCGAAGTTACACCGCAGGATCGGATCGTTCAGTTTGCAAGTCTGTCGTTTGATGCATCGGTTTCGGAAATTTTAACGGCGCTGAGCCACGGGGCTGTTCTGTGCATCCCTTCTACACAAGATATTTTAGATCATGCCCTGTTCGAGCAGTTCATGAACGATAAGGGGATTACGGTAGCGACTTTGCCACCCGCTTACGCTATCCACCTTGATCCAGAGCGTTTGCCAACACTGCGGTGCCTGCTAACCGCTGGATCGGCCGCATCGGTCGAGTTGATCGAAGAATGGAGGAAGCATGTACGTTACTCTAATGGCTATGGCCCAACAGAGGACTCTGTATGCACCACAATCTGGTCTGTCCCGGACAGTGAGGAAGCAACGGATATTGTATCTATTGGACGACCTATTGCTAACCATAGTGTGTACATCTTGGATGACCATTTTAGATTGCAACCTGTCGGTGTAGCTGGAGAGCTATGCATTTCGAGTATCGGGTTAGCACGGGGGTATCATAATCGACCTGAGTTAATGGATGAGAAGTTCGTGGACAATCCATTTGCTCCAGGAGAGCGTATGTATCGGACGGGGGACCTGGTTCGCTGGTTACCGAATGGAACCATCGAGTACTTAGGTCGAATAGATCACCAAGTCAAAATCCGCGGCTACCGTATCGAGCTGGGCGAGGTAGAAGCACAAATGCTCAGAGTGCCGTCCGTTCAGGAAGTCGTAGCCATGGCTGTAGAGGGCGATGACGGCTACAAAGATCTAGTCGCTTACTTCGTAGCCGCTCAGAAACTTGAGGTATCCGAACTTCGGGCTGTTCTGTCGGAGATGTTACCTGGATATATGATCCCTTCCCGCTTCATACAACTGGAGGACATGCCTCTGACGTCGAACGGAAAAATCGACCGAAAAGCGCTGCAGGGCGAGCGTGGATGGGCAGCGGCTTCATCTGAGGCTCCGAGGACACCTGTGGAAATTCAATTAGCCGAAATCTGGCGAGAGGTGCTGGGTGTAGAGAGCGCGGGAGTGAAGGATAATTTCTTCCATTTTGGAGGTCATTCACTGCGTGCAGCTCTGCTAGTCTCACGAATTCGCAAGGAAATGAATCGCGAGATTAGTCTGAGAGCAGTGTTCGAGTCTCCTACTATTGAAGGATTGGCTCGTGCCATTGAGGGCTATACACCGCTGAATTTCGAAGAAATACCTACAGCCGGAGCGAGAGAGCATTATCCATTGTCCTCGGCCCAAAAACGACTGTTTATTCTAAGTCAGCTGGAAGGTGGAGAGCTGAGCTACAATATGCCGGGTATCCTTACCGTTGAGGGAGCTTTGGATCGGGAACGGCTAGAGCAGGCATTCCGTCGTCTAATTCATCGTCATGGTTCGCTGCGAACTCGTTTTGTGACTGTGAACGGTGAACCTGTACAGCAGCTCCTGACGGATGTTCCGTTTACTGTGGAATATGCGGAGTTGAGCGAGGAAGAGGCAGGAGCTACCCTTCAGCAGTTCGTCCGTCCTTTTGATTTAGGTGTAGCTCCATTGCTGCGGGTCGGCCTTATTCGAATTGCACATGAGCGCCATTTGCTATTGTTTGACATGCACCATATTGTCTCAGATGGGGTTTCTATGAATATTCTCATAGAAGAGTTTCTCCGTTTCTACCAAGAGGAGGACGTATTTCCTGAGCTACAGATCCAGTACACAGACTATGCTGTATGGCAGCAAGAGCAGCTCGGAAGCGAGCGTCTTAAGGCCCAGGAAGCTTACTGGCTGGATGCTTTCCGTGGAAGCTTGCCAGTGCTGGATTTGCCAGGAGATGAAGTTCGCCCTGCGGTGCGAAGCTTTGCGGGCGATCGAATCGACTTCCAAATTGATTCTTCTCTGAGTGCTTCACTTCAGGAGTTGGCTACCCGAACGGGTTCCACTCTGTTCATGGTACTGCTGGCAGCCTATACAGCGCTCTTGCACAAGTACACAGGTCAGGAAGATGTCATCGTCGGTTCACCTGTGGCAGGAAGATCTCATGCGACACTCGAAGGCCTCATCGGTATGTTCGTCGGCACAGTGGCACTTCGTACTTATCCAGAAGGAGAGAAGCCTTTCGAGGCTTATCTGCAGGAAGTGAAGGAAACAGCGCTGCGGGCCTATGAAAACCAGGATTACCCGTTCGAGGAGCTGGTAGAAAAGCTGGAGCTTCAGCGTGATTTGAGCCGTAACCCGCTATTTGATACCATGTTTGTCCTGCAAAATATTGAGCAGGGAGAACAAGAAATAGAAGGATTGCGCTTCACTCCTTACGATAATGTACATCCGGCTGCCAAATTCGATCTTACGCTGACCGTGAGTGAGGCAGACGGAGCATTGAACTGCACGCTTGAGTATGCGACTGCGATCTACAAGCAAGAGACTGCTGAGCGGATGGCAGGCCACTTTGTACAGCTTATTCGGGAAGCCATCGCCAATCCGGCACTGCCGTTGTCATCCCTTGATATCGTGACACCTCAGGAAAAATCAAGGCTGATGAAAGCACCGGACGAAGCCAAGGCAGATTATCCTCGTGACAAGACGATCCATGCGCTGTTCGAGGAGCAGGCCGCACGTACTCCGAATGCAGTGGCAGTCGTATGTGAAGATGCAACCTTGTCCTACAGCGAGCTGAACGAGCAGGCCAATGGACTTGCCCGAACGCTGAGGGAACGTGGTTTGCAACCAGACGGTTTGGCTGGAATTATGGCGGATCGTTCCCTTGAAATGGTGGTCGGAATTTTAGCCATCTTGAAGGCAGGCGGGGCCTATGTCCCTGTAGACCCTGAATATCCAGAGGACCGCATTCGCTTTATGCTTGAGGATTCGGGAGCCAAGCTACTGCTGACACAAGCGCGTCTGGAGCAACGTGTCTCCTTCGCCGGGGATATCGTAAGTCTGGACAAAACGGCTTCCTACAAGGAGGATGTCTCAAACCTGCAGCCTGCAGCCGGACCGGAGCATCTTGCCTACGTCATCTACACATCGGGTACGACAGGCAAGCCAAAGGGAACACTGATTGAGCATAAAAATGTAGTTCGCTTGCTCTTTAATGATAAAAATATGTTTGACTTTGGTCCTCAGGATACGTGGACACTGTTCCATTCATTCTGTTTTGACTTCTCTGTATGGGAAATGTACGGAGCATTGCTGAACGGAGGACGGTTGGTCATCGTTCCATCGCTTACCGCGAAGAGTCCAGATCGTTTCTTGCAATTGCTTAAGGATCAGAAGGTCACCGTTTTGAACCAGACACCGACGTACTTCTACCAGTTGCTACAGGAAGAGCTCGGTCATCAAGCGGCAGAACTGACCCTCCGTATGATTATCTTCGGTGGAGAGGCATTAGCCCCGGCCCTACTCAAGGACTGGAGAACGAAGTATCCGCAAGTGCAGCTCATTAACATGTACGGCATTACCGAAACGACCGTGCATGTAACCTACAAGGAAATCACAGAGTTGGAAATTGAACAGGGCCGCAGCAATATCGGCACCACGATTCCGACGCTGCGAGCGTACATTTTGGATGAACAATGCCGTCCACAGCCGATTGGCATTCCAGGTGAACTCTATGTGGCGGGCGTAGGTCTGGCGCGAGGTTATCTGAACCGACCGGAATTGACGGAAGAGAAGTTTGTCGCTCATCCGTTTGAAGCGGGCGAGCGCATGTACCGCTCGGGTGACTTGGCACGCTGGTTGCCGGATGGCAGCATGGAGTATTTGGGACGGATTGACCATCAGGTAAAAATCCGTGGTTACCGTATCGAGCTGGGCGAAGTGGAAGCGAAGCTGCTCCATGCTCCGTCTGTAAGGGAGGCCGTTGTGCTCGCCCGAGAGGATGGAAGTGGACAAAAAGTGCTTGTCGGCTATTTCACTGCCGATCAGATGCTGACGGTAGGCGAGTTGAGAAAAGCCTTGGCTGCCGAACTGCCGACTTATATGATTCCATCTTACTTTATGCAATTGGAACAGATGCCTTTGACGCCAAATGGCAAGCTGGATCGCAAAGCGCTTCCGGCTCCAGAGGCCAATGTGCAGACTGGAGCGGTTTATGAACCGCCAAGGACGAAGACTGAGGAAGCCTTGGCTTCCGTATGGCAAGGTGTGCTGGGAGCGCAGCAGGTCGGCATCCATGATCATTTCTTTGATCTGGGTGGTGATTCCATCAAGGCGATCCAAGTGTCCTCGAGATTGTTCCAAGCCGGATATAAATTAGAGATGAAGGATCTCTTCAAATATCCGACAATTGCCGAGCTAAGCCCGTATCTTCAGGCAGCCGGACGTACAGCGGAACAGGGCGAAATTAAAGGTGCAGCAGAGTTAATGCCCATTCAGCGTTGGTTCTTTGAACGCCATACAGCGGAGCCGCACCATTATAATCATGCCGTCATGCTCTATCGGAAAGACGGCTTTGATGAAGCTGCACTCCGGTTGACAATGGACCAAATTGCGATCCATCATGATGCGCTGCGTATGGTTTTCCGGTCTACAGAAGCTGGGTATGCAGCTTGGAATCGGGGAACGGACGAAGGCGAGCTCTACACATTGGACATTGCCGATGTGCGGCAGGCGGAAGACCAGACAGCTGCAGTTCAGGCCCAAGCCGATGCCATTCAGGCAAGCTTTGACTTGGAAGGTGGCCCACTGTTCAAGCTAGGCCTGTTCCATTGTGACGATGGCGATCATTTGTTGATTGTCATTCATCACCTCTTGGTTGACGGCGTATCCTGGCGCATCCTGTTTGAGGACATTGCAGCGGGGTACGAGCAGGCATTGAATGGACAAGCAATCGTCCTTCCACAAAAGACCGATTCGTATCTTGTATGGTCTGAGCAAGCGACGAAGTATGCAGCAGGGCCTGCTCTGGACAAGGAGCGTGCATACTGGCAGCTGATCGAGGAGGCGATTTTGGCCCGACTGCCGAAGGATGAGGATCAGAAGCCGGGCACCATCCGGGATACTGAATCGGTTACGGTAACGTGGTCTGCGCAGGAAACTGATCTGCTGTTGCGGCAAGCGAACCGGGCGTATCATACGGAGACAAACGACTTGCTCTTGACTGCTCTGGGGGCAGCCATTCAGCGCTGGACAGGCATGGAGCAGATTTTGGTCAATCTTGAAGGGCATGGACGGGAAATGATCGTACCAGACCTGGATATTACCCGTACCGTGGGTTGGTTCACAACCCAGTATCCGGTTCTGCTGAACCTGCAAGGCGGACAGGAAGTATCTGCGCGCATCAAGCGCATCAAGGAGAATTTGCGAGAGGTTCCGCACAAAGGAATCGGTTACGGTCTTCTGAAGTATATGGCACCGGAGAAAAGTGTCAGATTTGGCGTGGAGCCGGAAATTTCCTTCAATTATCTTGGGCAGTTTGATCAGGATCTGGAGGGTAATGCCCTTAGCCTATCCACACATTCAGTTGGTAAGGCGCTCAGCGACCTCACACCACAGCAATATGCTCTGGATGTGAATGGCATGATTGCTGAAGGCCAGCTATCACTGACGATTACGTACAGCAGCAGGCAGTATCGTAACGAGACGGTGAGTCATTTTGCTGAATTATTACAGTCAAGCCTTAGTGAGGTCATCCGTCATTGTGTGGCTCAGGAGCGTTCACAGCTTACACCAAGTGATGTTCTGTTCCAAGGATTAACATTGGAGCAGCTTGATCGACTCACGGCGCAGACGGCTCACATCGGAGAGATTGAGGATGTGTACAAGCTGACGCCAATGCAGAAGGGAATGCTGTTTCACAGCCTGCTGGAGCCGGACTCCTCTTCATACTTCGAACAGGCAACGTTTGAGCTGCGTGGTAGCTTCGATGTAGATATCTTCTTCGAGAGCTTCCAGGCTTTGGTGCAGCGACATGCCATACTACGTACCGGATTTTACAACAACATTGCTGATGTACCGCTGCAAGTTGCCTTTAAGCAACGGTTAATCCCTCTGCACTACGTAGATTTGCGCGACGCATCTATGCAGGAACAAGAAGCCCGAATCAAGGCTTATATTGCTGAAGATATGGTTAAGGGGTTCAGCTTGTCAGAAGATCCGCTGATGCGGGTGACCGTCTTGCAGAAGGATCAAAGCTGTCTTGTATTGTGGAGCTTCCACCATATTGTCATGGATGGCTGGTGTATCCCGATCATTACACAGGAGCTGTTCGATTATTATTCTGCCAAGAAACAGCAAGTACAGCCTGTCCTACCGCCAGCTCAGCCCTATAGCCGTTATATCGAGTGGCTTGATGCACAGGATGATCAAGAAGCTTCAACATATTGGAGCCAATATCTTGAAGATTATGACGGGAACACCGTATTGCCGGAAGGTAAAACGAAATCTCAAGCAAAAGAAGCGGGCTATGTTCTAAAAGAGCATGTTCTCCATCTGGGTGCATCTTTGACAGGTAAAATGGATGTGGTCGCGAAGCGCAATCACGTAACCGTCAATACACTCATGCAGACAGCTTGGGGACTGATTCTTCAACGTTATAATGCCAGCTCGGATGTCGTTTTCGGCGGCGTTGTGTCGGGTAGACCCGCTGAGATTGCAGGGATCGAAAATATGGTGGGTCTGTTCATCAATACAGTACCTATCCGTGTACAGTCATCCAAAAACGAAGCCTTTGTCGAAGTGATGAAACGTACACAGGCACAGTCATTGGCTGGTCGTGCCTACGACACCTATCCACTGTATGAGATTCAGGGGAAAACAACCCAAAAGCAGGACCTGATTTCTCATATTATGATCTTTGAAAATTACCCGCTCGACGAGCAGGTGGAGCAATCGGGTAACCAAACGGAGGACAATCTCGAAGTTGCCAACTTCACCATGTTTGAACAAACCAACTATGACTTTAACCTGGTTGTGATTCCAGGCGAAGACATCAAGGTCTGCATTCGCTATAATGCTTCGGTTTACGAGCAAGAAAGCATTGCACGTATCGGAGGACACTTGTTGCAGATGCTCGATCAGGTGGCTGTTCGTCCGCAGGCGACGATACAGGAACTGGAGATTGTAACATCCGAGGAACGGATGAACCTGCTTGACTGGGGCGGCAAGGCACATACCTATCCAAGTGATCAGGGTCTGCATACCTTGTTTGAAGAACAGGTTGTCCGTACGCCGGATAAGATTGCGGCTGTAAATGGGGACACTCAGATTACGTATCGGGAGCTGAACGAGCAGGCGAACAGACTAGCTTCTACCTTGATAGACCAAGGACTACGGAGTGAACAAGTGGTAGGCCTGTTGGCAGATCGGTCTGTAGAGCTGCTTGTCGCCATCATGGGTGTGCTCAAAGCGGGTGGAGCCTATGTACCTATTGATCCTGAATATCCGCAGGAGCGGATTCAGTATATTCTGAAGGATTCTGGCGCTGAAATTCTGCTCACACAGAGCCACCTGACGGAGTTAGCCTCATTTGAGGGGACGGTTATGGAATTGGATTCCCCGCACATTTACGGAACCGAGGTGGATAATCCCAATATTCCTGTTGGAGGAAACGATCTGGTGTACTTAATCTATACCTCGGGTACAACCGGAAATCCGAAGGGAACCATGATTAACCACAAAGGGATCGTGAACTACATCTGGTGGGCCAATAAGGTCTATTGTGCTGGAAAACCAACGGATTTCCCGTTGTATTCATCCATTTCCTTTGACTTGACGATGACATCGATCTTTACTCCATTAATTAACGGAGGAATAGTACGGATTTATGATGGCATAGATAAGGCGGAGGTTGTTCAGCATATTTTGCGCGAAAATGCGGTGGATATTCTCAAGCTGACGCCGACGCATCTCAGTCTGATTAAAGATATGACCATTCCAGCAGAAAGTCGCATTCAGCAGCTCATTGTAGGTGGAGAGAATCTGACCACACATTTGTCAAAAACGATTACCGACCTCTTTGGTGGCAATATCAAAATCTACAATGAATATGGTCCAACCGAAACCGTCGTCGGTTGCATGATTCACCTGTACGATCCTGCGAAGGATATACGTGAATCCGTACCGATTGGTTTGCCGTCAGACAATATATACATTCATATCCTGGATGATCAGCTTCGTCTCGTACCGTTAGGCGTGGAGGGCGAAATGTACATCGCCGGGGACGGGGTAGCCCGTGGATATCTGAACCGTCCTGAGCTTACCGCAGATAAATTCATTAGAAATCCGTTCGCTGCGGAAGGAAATATGTATCGCACCGGAGATTTGGCTCGTCGCCTTCCTAATGGAGACATTGAGTACATTGGACGCATTGACCATCAAGTTAAAATACGGGGCTATCGTATTGAGCTTGGTGAGATTGAGGCCAAGTTGCTGGATATCCCACTTGTCGAGGAAGCTCTCGTTGTTGCGTGGGCAGATGCTCATGGGCAGAAATCGCTGTGTGCTTACTTTGTAGCTAATCGCGAAATGTCTGTCAGCGAGCTGAGAGACGAACTGTCTGCCGGACTGCCTGCATATATGATTCCGTCTTACTTTGTCCAACTGGACGTGATGCCTCTGACACCGAATGGTAAGCTGGATCGCAAGGCACTGCCTGAACCGAACTCGGGCATCAAGGCGGGAGCAGACTTTACCGCTCCGCGCACGGATGTGGAGAACATTTTAGCTTCAATCTGGCAGGGTGTACTCGGCGTGCCGCTTGTCGGCATTCATGATAATTTCTTTGAGCTTGGAGGTGACTCGATCAAATCCATTCAAGTATCCTCAAGGCTTCTTCAAGCAGGCTATAAGCTTGAAATGAAGGATTTGTTCGGTTATCCGACAATTGCAGAGCTGGCACAGCGCGTTAGTGTGGTCAGCCGAATTGCGGACCAAAGCGAGATACACGGAGCGGTAAGACTGGGACCTGCTCAGCACAGATTTTTCGATGAACAGTCGATGGATCTGCATCACTTTAATCAGTCGGTCATGTTGTACCGACGGGATGGCTTCAATACCGATGCGCTCGCCGAGGTTGTTCGGAAAATTGCAGAGCATCATGATGCTTTACGACTGGTGTTCCGCCAAGGAGAGCAGGGATTGGAGGCCTGGAACCGGAGCATGGGTGAGGGTGAGCTCTATAGCCTCCAGATCCACGATTTGCGGGATGAGACAGACCCGGCTTCAGCAATAGAAGCAGGTGCGGAAGCCATTCAGCGCAGCATCTCTCTGGAGGATGGACCTCTCTTTAGACTGGGTCTGTTCCGCTGTGCGGAAGGCGAACATCTGTTGATCGTTATTCATCATCTGGCTGTGGATGGCGTATCCTGGCGTATTCTCTTTGAGGACCTGCAGGATGGCTACGAGCAGGCAGCACGTGGAGAAGCGGTCAAGCTTCCACAGAAGACGGATTCGTACCGTGCATGGGTTGAGGGAATCACACAATTTGCGAATAGTCTGGCGGCTGAACAAGAACGCAGCTATTGGGCAGAGGTAGAGGGAGATGGCTTTGTCCCTCTTCCCAAAGACAAGGTAGACGGCGCTCTTCTCATCAAAGACAGTGAGGCTGTCACGGTGAGATGGTCACCAGAAGAGACAGAGCAGTTCCTGAAAGAAGCGAACCGCACTTACAATACGGAGGTCAACGATCTGCTCCTGACGGCTCTGGGTATGGCTGTTCACGAGTGGACGGGAATCGAACGTGTAGGCATCCTTCTGGAGGGACATGGACGGGAGCCTGTTGTGCCGGAACTGGATATTACTCGCACAATAGGCTGGTTTACAAGTCAATACCCTGTCGCCCTTGAGATGGGAGGGGAATTGGAGATCGGCGCCAGAATCAAGCACGTCAAGGAAGGCTTGCGTCGTATCCCGAACAAAGGTGTCGGATATGGTATTTTGAAATATTTAAGTGACGGTTCCGATGTCTCCTCCTTCTCGACTGAACCTGAGATTACCTTCAACTACTTGGGACAGTTCGACCAGGATCTTGCAGAGGGGGTCATGGAAGTATCGTCTTACTCAGTAGGACCTGAGGTCAGTGAGCAGATGGTGCAGCATCAGGCATTGAACATTAATGGACTGATTGCCGAAGGACAGCTTCAACTTTCGGTCAGCTATAACCGTCATCAGCTCGACGGGGAGTCCGTGACTAAGTTTGTTGGTATTCTGAAGAACCGTCTCAGCGAAGTCATTGGACATTGCGTAAGTAAGGAAAGAACAGAACTTACACCAAGCGATGTACTCCTCAAAGATATCAGCTTAGAAAAGATTGAGGAGATAGAAGAGCAGACACGGCATATCGGCAGTATTGAAAATATGTATAAACTGACGCCGATGCAAAAAGGAATGTTGTTCCACAGCTTGCTGGAGCCTCATTCGGAAGTCTACTTTGAGCAGGCCAAATTTGAAATTCAGGGAGCATTCTATCCTGAGGATTTCAAACGCAGCTTAAAATATCTGATGAAACGGCATGCCATATTGAGAACCAATTTCCACGCCGGGTGGGGCGATTTCCCTATTCAGATTGTGTTCAAAGAAAGAGCGTGTGACTTCGTATACGAAGATCTGCACAAGCTGGAATCCGCTGAAATAGAAGCGCGTCTTGCAGCTTATGTTGCCCAAGACAAAGCAAGAGGCTTTAATCTTGCGAATGAAGCCTTGCTGCGAGTTGCTATCCTACGTACTGCAAAAGAGCATTACCATCTGTTGTGGAGCTCTCATCACATCATTTTGGATGGCTGGTGTATGCCGCTTGTGCTCCAGGAAGTGTTTGAAACATACGGAGCTCTACGTGAGCAAAGGGAACCTGAGCTTCCTGCAGCAGCATCGTACAGCCAGTACATTCAATGGTTGGAGAAGCAAGGTGAGGAAGAGGCATCCTCTTACTGGAGAGGGTACCTGGAAGGCTACGAGCAGCAGACGAAGCTTCCACAAGCCATCACACAGCCATCAGCAAAAGCAGAAGCCTATGTGTCGGAGAAGCTAGTATTCACGTTGGATGCGGAATTGACCGATCGCCTGGAACAGGTGGCCAAACAGCATCAGGTGACGATGAATACATTGATGCAAGCAGCCTGGGGAATCGTGTTGCAGCGCTACAATAGAAGCCAGGATATCGTCTTCGGAAGTGTAGTATCGGGGAGACCTGCCGAGATTCCGGGTATCGAAAGTATGATCGGTCTCTTTATCAATACAGTTCCGGTTCGGGTTCAGGCCGAGGGAAGTGATTCGTTCTCCCATGTGATGAAAAGACAGCAGGAATTATATTTGGCAGGACATGCTTATGATTCCTATCCGCTCTATGAGATTCAAGCACAGAGCGAACAAAAGCAAGATTTGATTTCTCATATTATGGTGTTCGAAAATTACCCGGTAGAAGAGCATCTGGAAGAGAAAATTTCCAGTGAAGAGGCTGAATACAGAATTACGGATGTTCAGATGTTTGAACAGACGAATTATGATTTTAACCTCATTGTGCTGCCGGGCCGTAATCTGGAGTTCTTGTACCGTTACAATGCCCGCGTCTATGATCGGAAGAGCGTGGAACGCATTCAAGGACACTTGACGAGAATTCTGACAAGCGTTGCTGTTCAACCTACCATCCGTATTGATGAGCTGGAGTTGATCACGCCAGAAGAGAAATCGCAGATTATAGAGGTGTGGGGCGATACAGCAGCTCCTTATCCGCGTGAGCAGACCCTTCACGGTATATTTGAGGAAAAAGCAGCGCTCACACCGGATCGTACAGCACTTATTTACGGTGAAACGGAGCTTACCTATGGAGAACTCGATCAGCAGGCGAACCGTCTCGCACGTACGCTGCGTGCCCAAGGGGTCAGACCGGACCAACCAGTCGGCATCATGGTCGAGCGCTCGCTTGAGATGATCATTGGTATTCATGCCATTCTAAAAGCTGGCGGGGCCTATGTACCGATTGATCCGGAGTTCCCAGAAGATCGTATTCGCCACATGCTGGAGGATTCGGGAGCGAAGCTTCTGCTGACGAAGAACCATCTCAAAGATCGTTTTCCGTTCACTGGCACGATCCTGGCACTTGATGATCCGCAGGCGTATCATGCGGATAGCTCGAATCTGGAGCCAATTGCGGGGCCGGAGCATCTGGCGTATATCATTTACACGTCAGGTTCAACTGGCAAGCCGAAAGGGGTAATGATTGAGCATCGCGCTGCCGTCCATACGCTGAGTCAGTTGGAAGCTGAATATCCGATGTTGGCAGGCGACCGTTTCCTGCTCAAAACGACATTCACCTTTGACTTCTCCGTGCCGGAGCTGTTCTGCTGGTTCTTTGGACAAGGGACTCTTGTGATCCTGCCACAAGGCGTGGACAAAGACCCGACGGCACTGCTAGAGGCCGTGGATACGAACCGTATCACGCATCTCAATTTGGTGCCTTCGATGCTCAGTGTGCTCGTCCAATATTTGAAAGAAAGCAGTACCCAAGGGTTCCTTACTCTGAAGTATCTGTTTGCCTGCGGCGAGACGCTGCCTGCCAAACTTGTGGAAGAGTATTATAAAGTATCTCCTTACGCAGTACTGGAAAACATCTACGGTCCTACGGAAGCAGCTGTATATGCGACTCGGTATACAACGAGCCTTGAGACTGCAGCTCTAACGCATGTGCCTATCGGCAAACCGTACGCTAACGTCCAAGTATGGATGATAGACGGCGCCTCTCAGGTATCACCAGTAGGTGTACCAGGAGAACTGTGTATTGCAGGCGAAGGGGTAGCGCGGGGGTATTTCAACCAGCCGGATCTGACGGCAGAGAAGTTCATTCCTCACCCGTACAAACCGGGAGCACGAATTTACCGAACAGGCGATTTGGCCCGATGGCTGCCAGACGGGAATATTGAGTATTTGGGGCGGATCGATCACCAGGTAAAAATCCGCGGTTACCGCATTGAGCTGGGAGAAGTGGAAGCACAAATTCTGAAGGTGCCATCGGTGCAGGAAGCGGTTGTTCTAGCACTGGCTGACTCCACCGGAAGTACTCAACTTTGTGCATACTTTGTGGCCGAAGAGGGGCTTGCAGCGGGCGTACTACGCGAGGCACTGGCCAGCGAGCTGCCAAGCTACATGATTCCGACTGCTTTCGTACAGTTGGCACAAATGCCACTGAATCCGAATGGCAAATTGGATCGCAAAGCGCTACCGGCACCGGAAACCCTTCTGCGGAGCACAGCGGAGTATATCGCGCCGCGTACGCAGACAGAAGTAGAGCTCGCTCAGATTTGGTCTGAGGTGCTCGGCGTACAGGAAATCGGGATCAGGGATCATTTCTTCGAACTTGGGGGCCATTCCCTGAAAGTATTGGGCTTGATCCAAAGGATCTCGTCCAGTATGGGCGTCCATCTCCCACTCCAGGCCGTGTTTAATCTGCCGACTGTGGAAGAAATGGCGCATGAAATTTTCAAGCTGCAGGCAACGAATGCTGCGGATGAACAAGAAATGGAAATTATCCGCTTCCCAGGGAAAGGAACACTTAAAGTATTTTGCTTCCCTCCACGGGTAGGCCACTCTCTGGGGTACTATGAGATGGCCAAGGAGCTGGAAGGGCTTTGCGAGGTGTACGGAATGGAATTTATCGGCGATCGGTACCAGGGTCAAGATATGCTGGATCGATACATTGATGCCATTGTGGATATTCAAGCAGAGGGCCCATATGTATTTCTGGGATACTCACTTGGAGGAAATCTCGCCTTCGAGGTAGCTAAAGCCATGGAAAGCCGAGGTCACCATGTTGGCGACATTATTATGGTAGATGCTATGAGAAAGATGTCCAAGGATGAATCGACACCAGAGGAGCTCGAAGAGATTGTCGAGACGGTACTGGACAGCATCAGGGACCAGTACAAAGCATTCCTCGCCGATCCAGTGGACAGGGAGCGAGTCATGGACAAAATGTTGGTGTACTCCACCTACCGCGATGAGCTTATTAACGCAGGTGAAGTTCATGCGAATATCCATGCTCTGATTGCAGAGGATGATAGTATTGGTCCAGATACATCATTAGATAAATTGTTATGGCAACAGGCGACACTTGGTCAATACAAAGAATACGAAGTCATCGGAACGCATGATGTGCTGCTTGATTCCGGTTTTATCGGGGAAAATGCTAAAGTACTGAGACAGATACTTGGCAAGGTCACAGAGGCTTCATCTAATAACAAGCCCATTTTGTCCTAAGCTCAATCAAGCATAATAAGTGTTAGGCAGCAAAGACGCCCGGATTCCTTTATTATAGAAGGAACTCGGGCGTCTTTTGTTTTTTTAAGCTGTCCTTAACATATAAAGTCCCTAATCATCTGTGTATGCTTTAGACGTGGTTGACTGAAAGTGACTGGTGTTGGTGATGAGTTCACGGATGACTTGGATGACAAGATCCGGTTGATCATGGATGATCATATGCTCGCTTTTCTTGGCAACAATTAATTTGCTGTTTGTAGAGATGTTAAGCATCTCGCGCTGTCCGATTTGCCAGCTTTGTTCAATCTGATTATTTCCGCGTTTACTAATACCGAACTGAGTCAAATCTTGTTGAATGCCCCGAGCAATTACACGTACAGGGAGATTACCCAGATGTTGTCCCCGTATGGCATCTTCGGTAGTGCTCGCTAGGTCACCCTCCTCTGCAACAGACCGAAAGTATTTAGAAGAAGCGACAATATTCACAAAAGATTTTCTATCTTGATATTCGACCCGACCCGTCAGCATAAAATTGGGGAACAGGCGAAAAGCCCCTGATTTTTCTAGGAGAATGGATATTAACGGGGAGGGATTGGCCTTAGGCCGTTCCTTGGCATAGATCTTATTTGTCCGTCGGGCGTCATTCTCAGGCCTGGCATCCACCAGAACCAATCCTGCCACTTCGTCTCTGTACGTCTGCGCGTACAGTCTTGAGTACATCCCCCCGAGGGAATGACCTACAAGGATATAAGGAGGTCGGATGTCCGCATTCTTTAGAGCAGTATGAAGCTCCCGAACGATGTTTTCCCCGGTGCGTGGTGTATTTGCCTCCTCGCTCCATGCATAGCCTGCCCGATCATAGGATACAACGGTGGCGAATGATGACAGCTTTTCGGGAATATCTCTCCAGGAGAGGCTACTTTCCCCGCTCCCTGATTCAAGCAATATTGTTGGAGAACCGTTACCGAGTTTACGAATATGAAGTCGATAGCCCCCGGCATCGACCAATTCCCCCGGAGGTGGGTATTGTGATTTATCCTTCTTGGATGCAATCCACTCATACACAAATCCGGAGATCACGAAAAGCAATAAGCAAGAGATGATAAGAAGCACAATTCTCGTCCATGTTTGCCTTCGTTGCTTCATTAGAAAATCTACTCCTCTATACAGCTATAATTAATCATTACCTAAAGTTGCGTGAAACAATAGCTGCTACTGTATGGTTTGTGGCTAGCTCCTTATCTTTTTACCCATCCTTTCTTTGTCAAATCATCAATATTAAAGAAAAAAACAGAATATGCACTTGAGTTGTAATGAGCAACCCGCGTATTCTTGATCATTGAATGGATATCACGTCGTTCTTGGATGCGGATAACTAAGTCCATTTGGCAAAAGTACAGTGTACACAGGGTAAAATTACAACAATAAAGATAGTAAAAACTATTCATTAAAAAGGGTTGCATTTAAATATGCAGAATGGTATACTCTAATTCCGGCCAAGAAATACGATATTGCGAGCGAGTGTTTCAAAAAAAGATTCTAAAAAATGCTTGCAAAGTTGGTTCGGACATGATATGATATAAGAGTTGATGAGGCGACAAACTGAATCAACGAGAAAAGATGTTTGATCTTTGAAAACTGAACAACGAGTGAGTAAAGCGATTTTGCTTGCAAAATCAAACAAGAGATATTTTTATCTCGTCAGTTTCAAAATGAGCTTATCGCTCTTTCTATAAACCAACTTCGGTTGGTCTTTAATGGAGAGTTTGATCCTGGCTCAGGACGAACGCTGGCGGCGTGCCTAATACATGCAAGTCGAGCGGGGTTATGTAGAAGCTTGCTTCTACATAACCTAGCGGCGGACGG
>NZ_JAXCHD010000015.1:0-99625 GCF_037027525.1 Paenibacillus sp. 203 | reverse complement strand
ATTCATGTTTGGTGGCGATAGCGGAGGGGTTCCACACGTACCCATCCCGAACACGACCGTTAAGCCCTCCAGCGCCGATGGTACTTGGACCGCAGGGTCCTGGGAGAGTAGGACGTCGCCAAGCAAAAGTGAAAAGGATGATAATCTCAATGAGATTATCATCCTTTTTTTGTGCGTTTTTAGATGACCACCTGTTTCTAAGGTTGACAGAGAGAATGGGGTTTGCCACACTCTAAGTGTGTAATCTTTTTATGGATGCCCAAGTATACAAGCGAGGTGACGAAGTTATGGAGATCAGACAATTACAACGTAAGGAATTTGAAGCGGCTATTGAATTATCCCAATATGCTTTTCAGTTTACAATGTCCCAGGAAGACTTGGAAAAATCCAAGAAGAAATTCAAACCTGAGCAAACATGGGGAATATTCGACGGACATGACTTGAATGCTAAACTGACTTTGTTACCGCTACAGGTATACATAAACGGTCAGGTTTTTGATATGGGAGGCATTGCTGGTGTGGCAACATGGCCAGAAAAGCGTCGCGGAGGCATGGTTTCACGTTTGTTGACGCATGCGCTTGAAGAGATGAAGTCTGCGGGACAAAGCCTTTCTTTTCTGCATCCCTTCTCCTTTGCCTTCTATCGTAAATTTGGATGGGAAACGTATATTGAATACAAAAAGTACGTCATTCCCATTGATAAATTCCCTGCAAAACTTAAAACAGAAGGTACAGTCAAACGCGATGTCAAAGATATTTTAGCACTGGACCAAGTGTATCAAGCGTTTGCATCTCGTTATAATGGCACACTGGTACGAGATAAGGAATGGTGGCAAGAGCGGATTTTAAATGAGAACTATCGAACTGCGGTATATTACTCAGAAACAGGCGATCCTCAGGGATATGCACTGTACAAAATTGAAGATAAACAATTCAATTGTGATGAGTTGGTTTATGAAAATGAGACGGCCCGTCAGGCTTTATGGACTTATTTTGCAAATCATGACTCCATGATAACCCATGGTAAATTTATTTACGTTCCAGCAGATGACAATCTGCCATTTTTACTTGATGATCCGCGAATTCAACAGGAGACCGTGCCTTATTTTATGGGCCGTATTGTGGATGCAGCTGCTTTTGTAGAAAGATACCCTTTTGAGCAGGTTGGAGAGGTAACACGTTTAACCTTAAATCTGACTGATCGGTATGCACCATGGAATGAAGGAGTATGGAGATTAACAATTACTACGGAAGGGAAAGGTCATCTGGTGAGAGTGGATACAAGCAATTCATCTGAAAACGCTATGGTATCTGACTTGAAACTTGGGATTCAGTCACTGACGACTCTGATGCTTGGCTACCAGCAGGCTGATGATCTGTATAAGTGGGGGCGTATTGAAGGGGGCAGTGAATCTGTGTCTGCGCTTAAACGTGTAATACCAGTAAAACAAACGTTTTTATTAGATTTTTTCTGATAAAGGCCCATTTAGATCTTCTTATGTTCCGTTTTTCAGGGAATATGTGTGATTATTATAATTTTCAAAACTCTTTCTGTAATTGGGAAGAGTTTTTTATGGTATTGTATAAAACATAATTAGATTGCGAAAAATGGTATTGACCCCTTGGCAAAAATGAATAATGTGCTATAATATGAATATAGTCAAAGAAAGTCAAAGTCAATCAAACCTCCTGAGATTCTGTAGAAGTATTTTGGTGGGCCGTATAAAGTAATTTTGATAGCAAAGAAGCAAACGAGGATCGAAATGATTTGCGTATAGTTAGGAACTGCCTTTTATGAAAATAAGAGAAGTGTATGACTAATCGCAAATAAAGGCCACACTAGAGACAAAACGGTACAATTCAAATGAATGTAGAACAGGCAACAGCCTGAATACAGCTTAGATTCGTGACTTTACCGTTTGGTTAAGTTCAATATACGGCGGACTCTGTGGAGCGTGAAATGTACTTGAATACTTGCGTTTCCGTTAGTGGAGGATGATGAAATGCGCAATGTTTCCGATATTATTGAACAATATTTAAAGAGTATATTGCTGGAAAGTCCCCAAGGTTTAGTGGAGATTCAGCGCAATGATCTGGCTGACCGCTTTTCCTGCGTGCCGTCGCAAATTAATTATGTAATTAGCACCCGGTTTACGCTGGAAAAAGGCTATGTGGTGGAAAGTAAACGCGGTGGCGGGGGCTACATTCGTATTCAGCGAATTCAGCTGCCTGCACAGCATGCCATCCATACACATCTTCATCAGAGCATCGGGGAGGAAATAAGCCAATCGGCAGCAGAAGGACTGATTTATCAGTTAGAGGAGGCCCATTTTTTAAGCAAAAGGGAAGCTAATCTAATGAAGGCTGCCTTATCGAGGGATACATTATTACTGAAGCTTCCCTATCGTGATCAACTGCGAGCAAGATTGCTTAAGGCTATGCTGATCTCGTTGCTGGCGACCAAATAGTGTGTGAAAAGAGACTAACGTTTGGATGTAGGGATTGGTATAAATCCTGACATTAAAGGAGGTGCTTTTATGCTGTGCCAAGAATGTAATATGCGGCCGGCAACTTTGCATTTCACCAAAATTGTGAATGGCGAAAAGACAGAGTTTCATATTTGTGAGACGTGTGCCAAGGAAAAAGGGGAGATGATCCCTGGAACACCTAACGGCTTTTCGATTCATAGCTTGTTGTCGGGGATGCTGGATTTTGACTCCAGTACAAAGAGCCAGTCTCCAGGCCACAGTGGTCCGCAAAACCTGCAATGCAAGGATTGTGGCATGACCTATGCACAGTTTAGTAAGCTGGGACGTTTCGGATGCCCGTCGTGCTATCAATACTTTGATAGTCGTCTGGACCCTCTGTTCAAGCGTGTGCATGGCAGTACGAATCATGTTGGTAAAGTTCCAGTTCGCACTGGAGGTCGCCTGAAGGTTAAACGGCAAATTGACGATTTGAAAAAAGAGATGCAACAGCATATTGTACAGGAAGAATTTGAATCAGCTGCTGAGCTTAGGGATCAAATCAGAGAGCTTGAAAAAGAAATGACTGAAGAGTAAAGTTTGTGAAGAGTAGGAGGGATGCGTAATGCCCAATATTCGGTTTACGGAGAAGCCGCTAAGTGACTGGATGCGTGGTGATGCTGCGGATTCGGAGATTGTCATTAGCAGCCGGGTGAGAATTGCGCGTAACTTGCAGCATCTGCCTTTTCCCATGCTTGCTACCAATCAGCAGTCGGAAGAAGCACTTCAACGCTTAACGGATATCCTTCAGTATGATGATTTAGGTGGTTTTGGTACTTTTCATACATTGAAAATATCCGAGTTGGATGAGATCGACAAGCGGGTGCTGGTTGAGAAGCATTTGATTAGTCCTAATTTGGCGAACGAATCTCGTAACGGTGCTGTTTTAATTAGCGATGATGAATCGGTTAGTGTTATGATAAACGAAGAGGATCATCTGCGTATCCAGTGCTTATATCCGGGATGTCAGGTTAGGGAAGCTTGGGAACGCGCTATGATTATTGATGATGCATTTGAAGCGCATGTTGATTATGCATTTGATGATCGGAGAGGTTTTCTGACCAGTTGTCCGACGAATGTCGGCACAGGTATGAGAGCTTCGGTGATGATGCATTTGCCCGCATTAGTCATGACTCATCAAATCAATCGTATATTGTCTGCTGTTTCACAGGTAGGTCTAACGGTTCGCGGCATTTACGGTGAAGGCAGCGAAGCTGTTGGAAACTTGTTTCAAGTGTCTAATCAGATTACACTAGGACAAACCGAAGCGGAAATTATAGAGAATCTACATGGCGTGGTGCTACAAATTATTGAGCACGAGCGTTCTGCCAGAGAACGGCTAATGAATGAATCTATGCTGCGAATTACAGATCGGGTGATGCGTTCATTCGGTATTTTGTCATATGCAGCAGTATTGGATTCCAAGGAGGCTGCACAGCGGCTGTCCGATGTGCGTCTTGGCGTAGATTTAGGAATTTTGGAGCGTCCTTCCACCGCAGCGATGAATGAGCTGAATGTGATGACACAACCCGGGTTCCTGCAAAAAAGCTTTGGGGATAAAATGAATACCGAAGAGCGCGATATGTACCGGGCGAAGCTGATCCGGCAAAAATTAGGCACAACCCTTTAATATATAGAATGATCTGAAATACACACTGTGGAGGTGCAGGATATATGATGTTTGGAAGATTTACGGAACGTGCACAGAAAGTGCTTGCTTTGGCTCAGGAAGAAGCTGTTCGATTGGGACACAACAACATTGGCACAGAGCACATTTTGCTAGGCCTCATTCGTGAAGGTGAAGGAATAGCAGCGAAAGCCTTAATCGGTTTAGGACTGGGACTGGAAAAAATCCAGGATGAAGTGGAAACGCTGATTGGACGCGGTCAAGAGCAACCGACGAACATTGCCTATACTCCACGCGCCAAAAAAGTCATCGAACTGTCTATGGATGAAGCCCGCAAACTGGGCCATACCTATGTAGGTACAGAACATATTTTGCTTGGTCTTATTCGTGAAGGCGAAGGCGTAGCAGCACGTGTACTGAATAACCTGGGCATTAGCCTGAACAAAGCGCGTCAGCAAGTGCTTCAATTACTCGGTAGCAGCGAGGCTGTTTCCAGCCATCACGGTGCTCCAGCTAATGTCAGCACGCCAACTCTGGACAGTCTGGCACGCGATCTGACGGCATCTGCGAAGGAAAACAACCTGGACCCTGTTATTGGGCGTAGCAAGGAAATCGAACGCGTAATTCAGGTGCTCAGCCGCCGTACAAAGAACAATCCGGTTCTGATTGGTGAGCCTGGGGTAGGTAAAACGGCGATTGCCGAAGGATTGGCCCAAAAAATCATAGCGAATGAGATTCCCGAAACGTTGCGCGACAAGCGCGTAATGACACTGGATATGGGTTCTGTGGTAGCAGGCACCAAGTATCGTGGTGAATTCGAGGATCGTTTGAAAAAAATTATGGACGAGATTCGTCAAGCGGGTAATATCGTGTTGTTCATTGATGAGCTGCATACGCTGATTGGTGCTGGTGGAGCAGAAGGCGCAATTGATGCGTCCAACATCCTGAAACCTGCTCTGGCACGTGGCGAGCTGCAATGCATCGGTGCGACCACGCTGGATGAATACCGCAAATATATTGAGAAAGATGCTGCTTTGGAGCGTCGTTTTCAACCAATTACAGTGGATCAACCTTCTCCAGAAGAGGCGATTCAAATCTTGTATGGTCTGCGTGACCGTTACGAAGCGCATCACCGTGTAAAGATCACAGATGAGGCTATTGAAGCGGCCGTAAAATTGTCAGATCGTTATATCACCGACCGCTTCCTGCCAGATAAGGCTATTGACCTTATTGATGAGGCGGGCTCCAAAGTAAGGCTGAATTCTTACACTGTACCGCCAAACCTGAAACAGCTGGAAAACCGTCTGGAAGATATCCGTAAGGAAAAGGATTCAGCGGTACAAAGTCAGGAGTTTGAAAAAGCGGCAGCGCTGCGTGATACAGAGCAAAAAATCCGTGAAGAGTTAGACGTGACGAAAAACCAATGGAAAGAACAACAGGGTCGTACAGATTCCGAAGTTACCCCAGAGGATATCGCTCAAGTCGTTGCAATCTGGACAGGTGTTCCAGTCAGCAAGCTGAAAGAGGAAGAAACACACCGCTTGTTGAATATGGAAGAGTTGCTGCATGAGCGGGTAATTGGACAGGATGAAGCAGTTAAGGCAGTAAGCCGGGCGATTCGCCGGGCACGTGCCGGACTGAAAGATCCGAAGCGTCCAATTGGTTCCTTTATTTTCCTCGGTCCAACTGGGGTTGGTAAAACAGAGTTGGCACGTGCTTTGGCTGAATCCATGTTTGGAGATGAAAATGCGGTTATCCGTATCGATATGTCCGAATATATGGAGAAACACTCCACGTCCCGTCTGGTAGGAGCGCCTCCAGGGTACGTTGGATATGAAGAAGGCGGTCAACTGACTGAGAAGGTACGTCGTAAGCCATACTCTGTTGTGTTGCTGGATGAAATTGAAAAAGCACACCCAGAAGTATTCAATATTCTTCTGCAAGTGCTGGAAGATGGTCGTCTGACAGATTCCAAAGGTCGTGTCGTTGATTTCCGTAATACACTCATCATCTTAACATCTAATGTTGGTGCACAGGCGATTAAACGTAACTCCACGCTTGGTTTTACAGCTGTAGTGGACGCTGGAGCGGATTACGATAATATGAAGGGCAAAGTGATGGATGAGCTGAAGAAAAGCTTCCGTCCTGAGTTCTTGAACCGGATTGATGAAATTATCGTTTTCCATTCTCTCGAAGAAAAACATATTGCCGAAATTGTGTCACTCATGTCTGAAGAGCTGCGTAAGCGCCTGAATGAGTATGAGGTGGACTTCGAGTTGACAGACAACGCTAAAAAATTCCTTGCCAAGGAAGGCTTTGATCCAGCGTATGGTGCGCGTCCATTGCGTCGTGCAATCCAGAAGCATATTGAAGATCGCCTGTCCGAGGAACTGTTGACTGGCAACATTACTAAAGGTGACTCACTCTTCATTGATGAGGAGAACGGTGCATTGACTGTAACCAAAAAGGATAATGTATCTGCCAAGTCCTAAAGCAGTTTACTAAATAAGATAGCAGAAAAGGGTGTCTCGCAAGCTGGAAAGCTATTGCGAAGACACCCTTTTTGTGTATAAAACACGGTGAAAAGGTTGGGTAAATGCTTTGGGAAAGTTTGTGATATTGCTTTACGTCCGCCAAGCTTCAATGGTAAACTTTTATTGTTACAGCTCTTTCTGGGTTGTATGAACATAAATTTGACATCATCGTCGTCAATAAGGAGCCAGGGAACAAAGTATGGCTAAAGTGAAAACTAAATTTTCCTGTACGGAATGTGGTTATGAATCGCCCAAATGGTACGGAAAATGTCCTGGATGCCAGGCATGGAATTCCATGGTCGAAGAAACGGAAAGCGTTGTAAAAACTCAAGGAATGGGGTCTTCCCTTCTTACTCATAGCACAAAAGACAAGCCACTCCCTATTATAGAGGTGGAGAGTGGCAAAGAAACACGAATTTTGACGGGAATTGGCGAATTGAATCGAGTACTCGGTGGAGGTGTGGTGCCGGGTTCACTCGTTTTGGTGGGCGGTGATCCGGGAATCGGTAAATCTACGCTCATGCTGCAAACATCTAATGAACTGGCTTTAACTGGTTTAAAGGTGCTGTACGTGTCTGGTGAGGAATCTGTCCGTCAAACGAAACTCCGTGCAGATCGGCTTGGTGCCTTGTCCCCCAGCCTATACGTATTATGTGAGACGAATTTGGAGACGATTGAAGAAGCGGTGGACAGCTTGAAGCCGGAGTTTTTGGTCATCGACTCGATACAGACTGTATATTTGCCTGAGGTGACGAGTGCACCAGGTAGTGTGGCTCAGGTGCGGGAGTGTACTTCACGCTTTATGCGAATTGCCAAGGGGCTAGGTATTGCTACGGTATTGGTAGGACATGTGACCAAGGAAGGGGCCATTGCAGGTCCGCGTTTGTTGGAGCATATGGTTGATTGTGTACTTTATTTTGAAGGAGAGCGTCACCATACGTATCGGCTTTTGCGTGCAGTTAAAAATCGTTTCGGTTCTACAAATGAAATTGGTATTTTTGAAATGGCTGAAAGCGGTTTGCGTGAGGTGTCGAATCCTTCTGAACTTTTCCTGTCTGAACGACCACTGGGTGTGGCAGGTTCTACTGTTGTAGCCAGTATGGAAGGAACCCGACCTGTATTGGTTGAACTGCAAGCATTGATTGCAGCTACACATTTTCCCTCTCCACGCCGAATGGGCACAGGAGTCGACCATCATCGAATGGGATTAATCATAGCCGTGCTAGAAAAGCGGATGGGCATGTTTTTGCAAAACCAGGACGCTTATCTCAACGTAGCCGGAGGCGTGAAGTTGGATGAACCGGCGGTGGATTTGGCTATAGCTGTGAGTATTGCTTCCAGCTTTAGAGATGCTCCTACAAAGCCGTATGATGTGATTTTTGGCGAGGTGGGACTGACAGGTGAGGTGCGCGCGGTATCCCGAGCAGAACAGCGAGTACGAGAAGCGGAGAAGCTAGGTTTCAAACGGGTGATCATGCCGGAGAAAAGCTTGAAGGGCTGGACACATCCGAAAGGGATACAAATTATAGGAGTAGGAACGGTGGCAGATGCACTGGCAGCCGCATTAGATTAGGGGGCATTGAGAATGAAAGAAGCGAGCCAACTGGATAAAATGAACGATTTGCTGCGGCTTGTGGCACCGGGAACTCCCTTTCGCGACGGGTTGGAAAACGTTTTGCGTGCCAAAACGGGTGCTCTTCTGGTCGTTGGCTATAGCCCAGAAGTTATGGAAGTCGTGGATGGCGGTTTCTCCATCAATTGTGATTTTTCACCGAACTATTTGTATGAATTGGCTAAAATGGACGGCGCAATCATATTGAGCGAGGATTTAAAACGAATTTTATATGCCAATACGCAACTGATTCCGGACTCCTCCATTTCTTCAATTGAGACGGGAATTCGGCACCGGACAGCAGAACGAGTTGCAAAGCAGACTGGCAAATTAGTTGTGTCTATTTCCCAACGGCGTAATATTATTACCTTGTATCAGGGGACATTACGGTATGCGCTCAAGGAAATCGGAGTTATTTTAACGAAAGCCAATCAGGCTATTCAGACATTAGAAAAATATAGATCCGTGTTGGGGCAAGCCTCTACGAATTTGACAGCATCTGAATTTGAAGAGCTGGTTACCATGCCGGAAGTCGTTAATGTCATCCAGCGGATCGAAATGGTGCTGCGCATCAAAATGGAAATCAAACGATTTATTAACGAGCTCGGAAATGAGGGCCGTCTGATTAGTATGCAGATGGAAGAGCTTGTCAGCAACATTGAGGAAGAAGCTTGGTTGCTGTATAAGGATTATGCCAAAGACGATAGCGACGAGAAGATTCGTGAAATTATATTGGGACTCAAACGTTCTACGGACGATGAATTGTTGGATGTGAATCATATTGTACGTTTACTAGGCTACCCTTCTTCAGCTGCGACATCAGAGGAGTATATTGCTGCACGTGGCTACCGGGTACTGAACAAGATACCGCGTTTGCCGAATGTGATTATTCATAATCTGGTGGAGCGGTTTGGACGTTTTCCACATGTCATCACAGCAACGATAGAAGAATTGGATGAAGTGGATGGTATTGGAGAGGTTCGTGCGCGTACGATTAAAGAAGGTCTTAAACGTTTGCAGGAACAAGTTTTCATTGACAGGCAAATGTAAATGTAATACAGTGAAAGGATTATAATGGAACAATTCATACATTGAGGTGAAGAGATGATTACCAAATCAATTCCGAACATGTGTACCTTAGGTAACTTGTTTCTCGGAATGATCGCCATTTTATTGGCTGTAGACGGAAAATACAGTCTTGCCGCTATTATGGTTATTGTCGCCATGTTGTTGGACGGACTGGATGGTAGGATGGCCCGGGTCCTGAATGCCCAAAGCGAATTCGGTAAAGAACTGGACTCCTTATCAGATATGATATCTTTTGGTGTTGCTCCCGCAGTTATTATGTACATGGTTGCTTTTCATGATGCGAATTCGGCTCTCGCTTGGACGGTTACTGCCATTTTCCCGATGTGCGGAGCGTTGCGTTTGGCTCGATTTAACGTACGTCCTGGTGTACCAGGTTATTTTACGGGGTTGCCAATTCCGGCAGCAGGTGGCGTATTAGCCACTTTGTCCTTATTCCATAACGATATTTCATTGTTATACATGTCGATTGCCATGTTGCTGGTTTCTTATTTGATGGTCAGCTCCATGAGATATCCGAATTTTAAAAAGGTCGGCCTTCCGAAAAAAGCGATCTGGGTTGCTCCATGGGTCGTAATTGCAGCGGTGGTGTTGGCTGTTAAATTCCCTGACCAGCTGTCGAAGCTGATTTTTGTACCGCTGGTGCTGTATGCATTGTATGGTATGAAGCTGAACATTCGTAAGCTGTCACGCAGACGTGGACGTGATCGGGAGCGTTCCAGTCAGGAAGAACAGGACGATCAATATCGTCATTCACAGCGCTAGTATCAAGCAAGAACAAGAATAAGCATTTATTTCCTTGAATCATTTTAGGGAGATAAATGCTTTTTTTTATGCATAAAAAGTGAAAACACAGGGTTAGTTATGTGGGAAATGGATCATACTGGTAAGAGAAATGCTATGTATCCAACAAGCAGCAGACTATATGCAAAGAAAATAAAGGAGGTATAGAGACTCAATGTGGAGAAAGGCTATTTTAACTTTTACAGGATTGTGCGGAGCATGGTTTGGCTATACGTTATACCAGCGGGTAGGAGGCATTGTATCGTGGATGCCACAATGGTTGAGTGATGGGTCTTTACCGGGAATGATTGTTTGGATGATGGCGGGAGCAGTGCTATTTATGGCTGGGTGTTCATTCGCAGGGGCATCCGTGGCAAATCGATTGCAGCAGGGCATTGAAGGCTTGGTACGAATTCCGATGAACGAGATGATGGCAGGTGTGATTGGTTTAGCGGTGGGATTGACGCTTTCCTTAGCAGTTTATCCGCTTTTTTCATGGTTGGGGGCCCCGGGTCAACTTATCCAGACCGCTGTTACCGTGATATGCGGATATGTAGGACTGATGGTTGGACTAGAAAAGCGGGACGAGCTATCTTCCTTTTGGAGTTCTGGTTTTTTTGGTCGGGGAACGGGTGTAGAAGAACGCAAGCTGGAGGAACATAAAATATTGGACACCAGCGTCATTATAGATGGACGTATTGCAGATATTTGCAAGACAGGTTTTATTGAAGGAACGATTGTGATTCCTGAATTTGTGCTGGAGGAGCTTCAGCATATTGCAGATTCATCAGATTTACTTAAGCGTAATCGTGGACGCCGGGGGCTGGATATTTTGAATAAAATCCAAAAAGAGCTGGATGTGAATGTGCTCATTTACGAAGGTGATTTTGAGGAAATTTCAGAGGTCGACAGTAAGCTGGTCAAGCTGGCAAAGGTGTTGCAGGGTAAAGTTGTAACTAATGATTTTAACCTGAATAAAGTATGCGAACTGCAAGGTGTATCGGTGCTGAATATTAACGATTTGGCCAATGCAGTGAAGCCTGTCGTATTGCCCGGTGAGGAAATTATGGTGCAGATTATTAAAGACGGCAAGGAGCATGGGCAGGGCGTAGCCTATCTGGATGATGGCACGATGATTGTTGTGGAAGGCGGACGTGACTATATTGGCTCTCTGATGGAGGTACTGGTCACGAGTGTACTTCAGACCTCTGCCGGCCGTATGATCTTTGCTAAACCAAAATTATTGGAAAAAGCTCAATAAACGCGGTATGATGAAGTAGATGTGTTATCATACGGATCGTCCAAAGCGATCAGGGCAGGAGTTATTTGAATGAACAATCGGGTAGGAGTTGTCATTGTGGCAGCAGGGCGCGGCTCCCGTATGGGGACGCAGGAGAGCAAGCAATTTCTGCTTTTGCGGGACAAGCCCATCTTCATACATACACTTGAAATATTCGCAGCTATGCCCGAAGTGGATGAAATGGTGATGGTGACTGGGACAGGAGATGTGGAACGCTGCCGAGATTG
Organism: Paenibacillus sp. 203; assembly: GCF_037027525.1. Taxonomy (NCBI): domain Bacteria; kingdom Bacillati; phylum Bacillota; class Bacilli; order Caryophanales; family Paenibacillaceae; genus Paenibacillus; species Paenibacillus sp. 203. The sequence goes on along the minus strand of NZ_JAXCHD010000015.1, from coordinate 87,931 downwards.
GATTCATCAATACAAAATCGGTAAAAATGTACGGGTGGTGGCTGGTGGCAATGAACGCCAGCATTCGGTTTATCGCGGTCTGCGCCACTTACAAGTGGATTGGGTGATGGTGCATGATGGTGTGCGTCCACTCATTCAACCTGAGCTTGTACGTTCATGCCTTGAGGCAGCCCAGCGTACTGGTGCTTCTGTAGCGGCAGTACCTGTAAAGGATACAGTCAAGCAAGTGAACGGGGATGGTATCATTACAGCAACGCCGGATCGCCGAAGTCTGTGGAGTATTCAAACGCCACAGACTTTTCGTCTTTCCGATCTGCTGCGAGCCTATGAGGAAGCGGAGCAGTCGGGATTCTTGGGAACAGATGATTCTATGCTGATAGAGCGGCTAGGAATTCCGGTTACTGTCGTTCAAGGCAGCTACAAGAACATCAAAATTACTACGCCTGAGGATTTGGATATGGCGGCGTTATGGGTAAAAACAGAGGGAGAGGATATCAAATGATCAGAGTGGGACAAGGATTTGACGTCCACCAGCTGGTGGAAGGAAGGCCATGCATCATCGGTGGTGTGAATATTCCGTATGAAAAAGGTTTGTTGGGCCATTCCGATGCAGACGTGCTGCTGCATGCCATTAGTGATGCTATCCTAGGCGCGCTTGGCTTGGGAGACATCGGGAAGCATTTTCCGGATAATGACCCAGAATTTAAGGATGCCGACAGTCTTAAGCTACTGGAGCATGTGTGGGGGCTAGCTAAAGAGCGAGGATATCGCTTGGGGAATATCGATTCTACGATTATCGCACAAAAGCCCAAAATGGCATCGTATATTCCGCAGATGAATGAAGTCATCGCACGGGCGCTGGAAGCAGAGGAGCTATCCCAGGTGAACGTCAAGGCGACCACGACAGAGCAACTCGGGTTTCCCGGACGGGGTGAAGGAATCGCGGCTCAATCGGTTGTCTGTCTTATCAAGTAAATGCTATCATCTTGAGTAATTCAATTTGGAGGAGATTATATGAGCACGGAAGTTCGTGTACGCTATGCACCAAGCCCTACAGGGCATCTGCACATTGGAAATGCCAGAACGGCATTATTTAATTATTTGTTTGCTCGCAATCAAGGTGGAAAATTTATTATTCGTATTGAAGACACAGATGTGAAGCGCAATATTGAGGGCGGAGAAGAAAGCCAACTTAAATATTTGAAATGGTTGGGTATGGACTGGGATGAGAGCGTAGACGTGGGAGGCGAGTTTGGACCTTATCGTCAGACGGAACGCTTGGACATATATAAAACGTACTGGCAGGATTTGCTGGATCGTGGTTTGGCTTATCGCTGTTACTGCACTGAAGAAGAGCTGGAGCGCGAGCGTGAAGAACAGACGGAACGTGGGGAGACACCACGCTATTCTGGAAAACATCGTGATCTAACAGAAGAACAGTGCCAGGCATTCGAAGCAGAGGGCCGTGTACCAAGTATTCGTTTTCGCGTACCGGAAGATCGTGAATATACGTTTGACGATATCGTTAAAGGTCAAATTACGTTTAATTCCAAGGAAAGCGGCGATTTTGTTATCGTCAAAAAGGATGGTATTCCGACATATAACTTCGCTGTAGCGGTTGACGATTATTTGATGAAAATATCGCATGTACTACGGGGCGAAGACCATGTTTCCAATACACCGCGGCAGTTGATGATCTTTGAAGCTCTCGGCTGGGAACCGCCACGCTTCGGTCATATGACGCTGATTGTAGGCGAGGATCACAAAAAGCTCAGTAAGCGTAACGAATCCATTATTCAGTTCATGGAGCAGTATGATAAGTTGGGCTATTTGCCAGAAGCTATATTCAACTTCATTGCACTACTGGGCTGGTCCCCGGAAGGCGAAGAAGAGATCTATGATCGGGAACAACTGATTTCGATTTTCGATCCTAATCGTTTGTCCAAAAGTCCAGCTGTGTTTGATACAAATAAGCTTGCTTACCTAAACAATCACTATATTAAAAAGGCTGATCCTGAGCGAATTGCCAGTATGGCGATTCCACATCTCCAGGCAGCGGGGCTGTTGCCAACTGAACTGTCTTCGGAACAACTGGATTGGGCTAAGGCCCTTGTTCGTTTATACCAGGAACAGATGACTTCTGCATCCGATATTGTAGCGTTGTCTGAGTTGTTTTTCCGTTCACATCTGGAACTGGATGCTGAAGCAGCAGCTGTATTGGCCGAAGAGCAGGTTCCTGAGGTACTTAGAGCTTTTACGGGTAAAGTTGAAACGAGCGAGGAATTTACAGCTCCACAAATGGCTAAGCTGATCAAGGAAGTTCAAAAGGAAACGGGTTTTAAGGGAAAACAACTATTCATGCCGATTCGTGTGGCTCTTACAGGCCAAACGCATGGACGAGATCTGAATGAAACCATCTTTTTGCTCGGACGTGACAAGGTACTGGATCGTCTCAAGGCACAAATTAAAGGCTGATATTTCTTGTCAATTTGTTGTCTTTTCGCTATAATGACTCCATTGATACGGATTGATATTTACGTGTAAAGGCTGCGAACAGGAGAAGTACACTGCATAGGGGCATCTGCCAGAGAGGACGGTCGAGGGGAAACTCCAGGCTGAGAGCCGTCCAGATGACCTGCGGAGGAAATGCGCCTGGGAGCCGTGCGCCCGAACTTTCATTAGCGTCAAATGCTGATGTGACAAGGGCGTGCCGAGTCGTTCCCGTTACAGGACGCCAAAGACGGACTGTCTGCTTTTTATGCAGCAGATATGTTCGAAGCAGAGTGGGACCACGTTCATGCGTCTCTGCAGCTTAGGCTGCGGAGACGCTTTTTCTTTTTTATCAGACTCAGACTCGTTATAGATTGAAAAATGTCGAAGAGTGCTGGTGGATGCGAAAATTGGCGGAACGTGAAGTGTTGTGATGATGCGGCAAGGATATGAAGGGAAAAGGAGGGCGACATGTTCAGACATTTCAAATCCGACATTCAGACTGTTTTGGATAATGATCCGGCCGCCCGGAGTAAGCTGGAGGTCATTTTTACGTATTCCGGCGTTCATGCCCTTTGGGCACATCGAATCGCACATTGGTTTTATTTGCGAAACTGGTGTACTCTAGCCCGTGTTATATCCCAGGTATCAAGGTTTATGACAGGCATTGAAATTCATCCTGGCGCTCGTATCGGAAATCGGCTGTTCATTGATCATGGCATGGGAGTTGTCATCGGTGAAACCTGTGAGATTGGCGACGATGTCATATTGTATCAGGGGGTCACACTCGGCGGGACTGGGAAAGAGAAAGGGAAGCGCCATCCGACCATTGGGAATAATGTTGTTATCGGCTCGGGTGCAAAGATATTAGGCTCTTTCACGATTGGGGCACAATCCAACATTGGCTCTAACTCGGTTGTGCTCAAAGAAGTTCCACCAAACAGTACGGTGGTGGGCATCCCGGGGCGAGTTGTCAGACAGGATGGTAGGCGTCCAGACCGACTTAGTCATCAATTGCCTGATCCGGTTGTGGACTCTATGCGAGAACTTCAACGGGAAATAGAACGTTTGCGTGCAGAAATGTCTGATTTGAAGGATGGGGCATCTGCTCAGAAACATCAGGTGACCCAAGAGAATAAATTAGAAAAATGATTTTCATGAGGGAGGAACATAACAATGCCGCTTCAAATTTATAATACAATGACGAGGAGTCGGGAGCCTTTTGTGCCACTGGAGCCTGGAAAGGTTAAAATGTATGTATGCGGACCTACCGTGTATGATTACATTCATATTGGCAATGCACGACCTGTAATTGTATTTGACGTGGTGCGCAGCTACCTGGAGTACTTGGGCTATGATGTAAACTATGTGGTGAATTTTACGGATGTCGATGATAAATTAATCCGCAAAGCTCGGGAACTTGATATGGATGTTTCGGCAGTTGCTGAGAAATTTATTGCTGCCTACCATGAGGATCTGGCAGGATTGAATGTTCCTGCTGCCAGTATGAACCCTCGTGTAACAGAGAGCATGGACCTGATTATTGATTTTATTAAGGAATTGGTAGACAAGGACTATGCCTATGAGAATGATGGCGATGTGTTCTATCGAACCAAAAAGTTCAAAGATTACGGACAACTGTCAGGTCAAAATCTGGAAGAGCTTCAGTTCGGTATTCGCATCAATGTGGATGAGCGCAAGGAAAATGCTGAGGACTTTGTACTCTGGAAGGCAGCGAAACCGGGCGAAATTTATTGGTCGAGCCCTTGGGGAGATGGACGACCAGGCTGGCATATCGAATGCTCTGCTATGGCTCGCCATTATTTGGGGGATACACTGGATATTCATGGGGGCGGACAGGATCTGCAATTTCCGCATCATGAATGTGAATGCGCACAATCCGAAGTGATCACGGGTAAGCCATTATCTCGCTACTGGATGCATAACGGCTATATTCGCATAGATAATGAAAAAATGTCGAAATCACTCGGTAATGGTATTTTGGTTAAAGATTTGCGCGCTCATCACAAGCCGGAGGCTTTACGTTATTTTATGTTGTCGACGCATTATCGGAATCCTTTGAACTACAACCAAGAGACTATGAGTCAGGCAGAGAACAGTGTCGAGCGGATCGCCAATGCAGTTGCCAATGTGAAGCATCGTTTAGCTAATGCGCTGGAAGGTAATGGGGGAGTATCGACGGAACTGCAAACGAAGCTCGACGGAATTTTGCAGCAGTTTGGCGAAAAAATGAATGATGATTTCAATACACCTGATGCGATTACTGCTGTATTTGATTGGGTTAGCGAAGCAAACCATTTGTTGCAGCGAGATGTCGTACATCAGGCGGAACTACAAGCTGTATTGCATACCTTTCAATCGATGAATAACGTTCTTCGCATTTATTCGGAACCGAGTGAAGAGTTGCTGGATGACGAAATTGAGCAGTTAATTGCAGAACGTGTCGAAGCTCGTAAGACCAAAAACTGGGGTAGAGCTGACGAAATTCGCGATCTGTTGGCTGCAAAAGGTATTGTGCTTGAAGATACGGCGCAGGGTATGCGGTGGCGGCGAAAATGAGTGATAAACCACTGAACTCAGGAGCATCGGCAGGTACGGGGAACTGGTTCCCGTACCCTGCGTCCAAGCCAGCTCGTTTGATGCCTCCCATTGCACTAGCTTATATTGGTGATGCAGTGTATGAGGTAGCTGTCCGGCAATATTTGTTGGCACAACCCAACCTGCGTCCAAATCATCTGCACCGCCGAGCCACAGGGCTAGTCTCCGCCAAGGCGCAGAGTCGCATGTTGGGGCTATTGGAAAAGGTACTGACGGAAGAAGAACGCGATATTGTCCGACAAGGAAGAAATGCTAAATCAGGAAGTTTGCCTAAAAATGCTGATATGCTTGAGTATCGTCATGCCACTGCACTGGAAGGGTTAATTGGATCTCTTTATTGTGATGGACATTTGGACAGATTAAGAGAGTTGATTACGTACGGAATTGCACAGATGGAAAATACAGAAAAATCATAAATGGGAACGGACTGGATGGAACAAGCATCGGCCGTGTCCCGGGAGGAAGCTAGAGATGGAAGAAGAATGGATTGCCGGTAAGCATTCGGTAACGGAGGCATTGCGTTCAGGCAGAACGATAAATAAAATATGGATTGCGGATAATGCACAAAAACATTTGACGCTGCCGATTACAGCTGAGGCCAAAAAAGCAGGAATTATTGTCTTGCAGGTGGACAAGCGTAAGCTGGATCAAATGGTTCCGGGCATTCAGCATCAGGGAGTGGTCGCGCAAGCTGCGCCTTTTGCCTATGTTGAAGTGGAAGAATTGCTCGCCACTGCTCGTGATAAGGGAGAAGAGCCGTTTTTAATTTTGCTGGATGAGATTGAAGATCCTCATAATTTGGGCTCCATCCTTCGTACAGCGGACTGTACTGGAGCACATGGTGTTATTGTGCCGAAAAGGCGCTCTGCAGCTGTAACTGTAACAGTGTCCAAAACATCGGCAGGTGCTGTGGAGTACGTCCCGGTGGCGCGTGTAAACAATCTGGGACAAACCATTGATCGTCTTAAAGAAGAAGGTGTATGGGTAGTTGGCACGGATGTTACAGCGACAGATCCTGTCTTTGGGAATGGAGTATTCACGGGGCCAGTAGCTATTGTCATTGGTAACGAAAATAAAGGAATGGGCCGTTTGATCCGTGAAAAATGCGATGTACTCGTCAAGCTGCCAATGGCGGGGCAAATTAATTCCCTTAATGCTTCTGTAGCTGCGGGTGTTGTCATGTACGAAGTATTGCGCGGACGACAGGCACGGGGCTAACGATATGGCTGACACGCGGGATGTTCTGCTTGTGGACGGTTACAACATGATTGGAGCCTGGCCCGAACTTTCCGCACTGGTACAATCTGGTATGCAGGAAGCGAGGGACAGACTTCTTGAACGACTGGCGGATCATCAGGCGTATTCCGGCAGAAGAGTCATCGTCGTATTTGATGCTTACAGGGTGCCAGGATTAGGTAAAACTTTTGCTCAGAGCAAAGTCCAGATTTATTTTACCAGAGAAAAAGAAACTGCTGATGAGTGTATCGAGCGATTGGTTCGGGAGCTGAGCAGTAAAAGAAGAAGTATTTACGTAGCGACAAGCGATCAGGTAGAGCAACATGTCGCATTTGGACAAGGTGCACTCAGGGTGTCGGCGCGGGAATTACTGATCGAGATTGAGGAATCCGAAAGGGAAGTACAGAAGCGAATCCAGCAGGATAGTGCCAAATTGTCCCGTAACCCGCTAGATGCCAAACTGAGTCCGGAGCTTCGAAAGTTGTTTGAACGATGGAGAAGAGAATAAACCAATAATTGGGGACTACTCCATTTTGAAACCATTGACAATTTTGTTAGCGCTCTTCTTTTTTAGGTTGTTGTGGTTGACGGTATCAGGTTACATCGCGTATACTTGTCGTATATTTGAGAGAGTAACGGGTACCTTGCGTTGCAGCCGGAGGGATTGTTAGTGAGTGTGGACCTCAAGGATATCATGTTGTCAAAGTTTGATTACAAAAATGATGAAGACATTGTCGGAGCAGTCCATGAAGGTGATGGGGAAGCGCTGGAGTTTCTGATTAATAAATACCGGAACTTTGTGCGGGCCAAGGCCAGATCCTACTTCCTGATTGGCGCTGATCGCGAGGATATTATTCAGGAGGGCATGATTGGTCTCTACAAATCCATTCGTGATTTTAAGGGAGACAAGCTTGCTTCGTTCAAGGCTTTCGCCGAGTTGTGCATTACACGACAGATTATTACGGCAATTAAGACGGCTACACGACAAAAGCACATTCCTCTGAACTCTTACGTATCTCTGGACAAACCCATATATGATGAAGAGTCAGACCGCACGTTGCTCGATGTGATTTGCGGAACACAAGTAAGTGACCCTGAAGAGCTGATAATCAATCAGGAAGAGTTTGTGGGCCTTGAGGACAAGATGTCCGAGATTCTGAGCGAGCTGGAACGCAAGGTACTTATGTTGTATCTGGACGGACGTTCGTATCAGGAGATTGCAGAGGATCTTGACCGCCATGTGAAATCCATTGATAACGCGCTGCAACGGGTCAAGCGTAAACTTGAAAAGTATCTGGAAGTAAGAGATAGTTGAAAGTAGAGGCTGACAGGGAAAAGGCTCGAGTCCGAGTCTTTTTTTATTCGTTATAGGTAGGCTATGCAGGTTTATAAGTGTTACAAATGATTTATACTAAAAAAGATGAATAATAGATATCGCCTTGATTTTTGAAGCAGCTTTTCAGAGAACAGTTTTAAAGGATGCACAGATGTTAAAATGCACCACAGCCGGGACTGCGAATTGTATGCAAACATTCGTTGACATGGAAAACCCCGTGTGATAAAGTGTTTTAGGTAGGCCTAAATTCGCGGTTTTTTTTAGGATCAATTATGAGACTTCCGGTGTTGGATGTCTTCGGGAGGTGCACATCATGCGGGTAATTATTACTTTGGCTTGTACAACATGCAAACAAAGAAATTACACAACGACGAAAAACAAGCGTAATCACCCCGACCGCATGGAGATGAAGAAATTCTGTAAGTCCTGTAACGAACAGACTTCTCATCGGGAAACCAGATAGTTTTTGGAGGTGTAGTCGGCGTGAAACGCAGTTTCAAGTCTCTGTTTTCCTTTTTCTCTGAAAGCTGGGCTGAACTCAAGAAGGTTCGCTGGCCCAATCGTAAAGAACTGACCAACTATACGTTGATTGTCATAGGGACAATTGCGTTCGTCACGATTTATTTTTGGGTTCTCGATATCGGCATTTCCGCTGTGATCGAAGCGATTATCTAGGAAGGGTTCCAGGTGGCTTGATATGGAAAAAAGATGGTACGTCGTTCATACCTATTCAGGGTATGAGAACAAAGTCAAAGCCAATTTGGAAAAACGCGTTGAGTCCATGGGCATGGAAGACAAGATATTCCGTGTTCTTGTTCCTATGGAAGAAGAACTGGTAACCAAGGACGGTAAGAAAAAAACCGTTATGCGTAAAGTCTACCCTGGTTATGTCTTAGTCGAAATGGTCCAAACCGACGACTCTTGGTATGTTGTGCGCAATACACCAGGTGTTACGGGATTTGTAGGGTCGACAGGCTCGGGTTCCAAACCGACGCCATTGCTTCCAGAAGAAGTTGAACAGATTCTGAAGCATATGGGCATGGTAGAGCCGAAACCGAAGATTGAATTCGATGTTAAGGAATCCGTGCGAATTAAAGTTGGTCCTTTTGCGAATTTTGTGGGCTCCGTGGAAGAAATTTTGGTTGAGAAGAGCAAGCTTAAAGTTCACGTCAACATGTTTGGACGGGAAACCCCGCTTGAGTTGGATTATACTCAAGTGGAGAAAATATAGATTTTTCTTACAGGTTTCTTGTGGGAGGATCGATAGGTCCGTCTACCACTATTGAGTCAAGGAGGTGTCATCCATGGCAAAAAAGGTAATTAAAATGGTAAAACTGCAGATTCCTGCAGGGAAAGCTAATCCAGCGCCTCCAGTAGGTCCAGCTTTGGGTCAAGCAGGTGTCAACATCATGGCATTCTGTAAAGAGTTCAATGCTCGTACTGCTGATCAAGCAGGCCTGATTATTCCGGTTGAAATTTCGGTGTTTGAGGATCGTTCTTTTACGTTCATCACCAAAACTCCACCGGCTGCTGTTCTGTTGAAAGTTGCTGCTAAAATCGAAAAAGGTTCCGGTGAACCGAATAAAACGAAAGTTGCAACTGTAAATCGCGCTGCTGTTCGTCAAATTGCAGAGCAAAAAATGCCTGACCTTAACGCAGCTTCCGTAGAATCGGCAATGCGTATGGTTGAAGGTACTGCTCGCAGCATGGGTATCACCATCGTAGATTAATTTTATTAATCTACGTGTGCCGGCAGTTTGACTGTCCGGCAAGTGTGGGAGGAATATCCGCTAATACCACATAAGGAGGAAAACATTATGGCTAAACATGGTAAGAAGTACCTGGAAGCTGCTAAGCTGATTGACAGCGAAGTAACTTACGAGCCTTTAGAAGCCGTTGAACTGGTGAAAAAGGCTGCGACTGCTAAATTCGACGAAACCGTTGAAGCAGCAGTTCGTCTGGGCGTAGATTCCCGTAAACAAGACCAGGCTGTTCGTGGTGTTGTTGTCCTGCCGCATGGTACGGGTAAAACACAACGCGTTCTGGTATTTGCAAAAGGTGACAAAGTGAAAGAAGCGGAAGCGGCTGGCGCTGATTTTGTTGGCGATCAAGATATGATCAACAAAATCCAACAAGGCTGGTTCGAATTCGACGTCTGCGTTGCGACACCTGATATGATGAGCGAGGTTGGTAAACTGGGTCGTTTGCTCGGTGGTAAAGGTTTGATGCCTAACCCTAAAGCAGGCACAGTTACTTTCGACGTTGCCAAGGCTGTTCAAGAAATTAAAGCCGGTAAAATCGAATACCGTCTCGACAAAGCCGGTCAAATTCACGCGCCAATCGGCAAAGCTTCCTTCAGTGCTGAACAGCTGAACGAGAATCTTAAAGCCTTGGTTGAAGCCTTGAACCGTGCGAAGCCAGCGGCTGCTAAAGGTGTATACCTGAAAAACATCGCTATTTCTTCGACTATGGGACCAAGTGCACGTGTGAACGCATCTGTTTACAGATAATATTTTGATTGACATGTTCAATCAAATTTGTTATTCTATAAAAGTTGTGAGTCCTTGTGACTGACCATTAAAGTTGAATATGCTTACCGTAGACAGTAGGTGCTTTTGGGCTTAATTTCCTACCGAGGTGTTATGATAGAACGTTTCATGTGACGGGCTTGTCCCGTCCATGTAGATTTATCAAGCCTTCGTACTCTACGGAGGCTTTTTTCATGCTTATGAAAGCAAGCTTTGTAAGATCACCAGATTGGGTGCTTTGAACAAAGCGGATAAATTGATCAGGAGGTGTACAGTTTGGCAAATGCAAAGGTGATTCAAGCAAAACAAGAAGCTGTTGAAGTTGTAGCTGCAAAATTGCGCGAGAGCGTAACGACTGTGGTTGCAGACTATCGCGGTCTGAATGTTGCCCAAGTAACTGAGCTGCGTAAGCAGCTTCGCGAAGCCGGAATCGAATTTCAAGTGCTGAAAAACACACTGCTCCGCCGTGCAACTGCGGCAGCAGAATTGACTGAACTGGACGCAGTATTGACAGGTCCTACTGCAATCGCGTTCGGCAAAGATGATGCAGTGTCTGCAGCTAAAATCTTGAACGATTTCGCTAAGAAGAACAATGCACTGGAACTGAAAGGTGCAGTTGTAGAAGGTCGCGTTATCGGTGTTGAGGAAATCAAAGCACTGGCAGAACTGCCATCCCGCGAAGGTCTCCTTTCCATGCTCCTCAGCGTGCTTCAAGCTCCTGTGCGCAACTTCGCGCTTGCAGTTAAAGCTGTTGCAGAAAAAGAAGAGCAAAGCGCATAAGTTAGGGATTAAACCTGCTGTATAGCAGTTGAGAACAAAAAAATACGAATTTAAATGGAGGTTCAACCATGAGTAAAGAGCAAATCTTGGAAGCAATTAAAGGTATGTCCGTATTGGAACTGAACGATCTCGTGAAAGCAATCGAAGAAGAATTCGGCGTAACTGCAGCAGCTCCAGTAGCTGTAGCAGGTGGCGCAGCAGGTGGCGCAGCTGAAGCTGAGCAATCCGAGTTCGACGTAATCTTGACAAGCGCTGGCGCTTCCAAAATCAACGTTATCAAAGCAGTTCGCGAAATCACAGGTCTTGGCCTGAAAGAAGCAAAAGAACTGGTTGACAACGCTCCAAAACCACTGAAAGAAAAAATCGCTAAAGAAGAAGCTGAATCCATTAAAGCAAAATTGGAAGAAGCAGGCGCTTCTGTAGAAGTAAAATAATTGACTGCTTTCTAGCAGACAATGGACTAAAACAAACCCCTTGAGGTGATCTTCAAGGGGTTTGTTGCTGTAAAACGGTAGTACCAGCATGTCTGAAAGGTTATTGTAAAGGCTATGATGGTAGTACAACCGAAAGAGGTGGGCATGAATGGCTGATCATTATTACTCCAAGCGGCCAGAGACGGCACATGAACGACGGAGCCTGGAAACAGTGCTGCGGGGTCGGTCATACCGTTTTGCCAGCGATTCAGGCGTTTTTTCGAAGCAGGGAATTGATTACGGGAGTCGTGTGCTGATTGAAGCGATGCAGCTTCCTGTACAAGCCTCGGTATTGGATGTAGGATGCGGTTACGGCCCGATTGGTCTGGCGGCAGCCGCGCTTGTCCCAGAGGGACACGTTACAATGGTTGATATTAATGAACGAGCCGTTCAACTTGCGATAGAGAATGCGGAACGTAATGGGGTTAAGAATGTCACCATTAAGCAAAGCGATTTGTTTGCGGAAGTGAAGGATGAACGCTTTGACGTGATCTTGACGAATCCTCCTATACGTGCAGGAAAAGAAACAGTGCATACCATTTTTGAGCTTGCTTATGAGCATTTAAACGAAGGTGGAGCTTTGTGGGTAGTCATTCAGAAAAAGCAGGGGGCCCCTTCGGCGAGTGCTAAGATAGAGAGCCTTTTCGGTCATGTAGAGGAAGTTACAAAGGATAAAGGTTATCGAATTTTGAAGGCTGAAAAAAGTTTTTAAGAAAATGCAATAGGACCATTGACTTGAATCCTGGTCTGTGATATTATTATAAAATGTCAGTATTAGGATGCCCTCCATGGCTTTAGTTTGTTGAAATGTCAATAGATTTATGCGTAGTAGGTATACTATTTATCTCTATTACGTATAATACAACCATTTTGGGCAAATCTACAAGTGATGAAGATCTTCCGGTAAGAGGATTCTGCAGATACGGTGCTCTTTTTTCGAATGCATTCGAGTAAGGGCTTTTCTGTATTTGTAAGATTGAATCTTCTGTATGTGTCTTATTATAAGGTCACAAACAGAGGTTCGCAATGTATTTTTAAAGTGAGTAGACATGAGGGGTGAGTTTAAGTTGGCAGGACATCTTGTTCAATATGGTCGACGCACTCGGCGCAGTTATGCACGTATTAATGAGGTACTCGAGGTTCCGAACCTGATTGAGATCCAACAAAAATCCTATGATTGGTTTTTGGAGGAAGGATTAAGGGAAATGTTTCGGGATATTTCTCCAATTCAGGATTTCACTGGAAATCTGATTCTGGAGTTTATCGACTATTCTCTCGGAGAACCCAAATATACCGTTGACGACGCAAAGGAACGCGACGTTACGTATGCAGCACCGCTTCGGGTAAAAGTCCGGCTTATTAATAAAGAAACCGGGGAAGTGAAAGAGCAGGAAGTATTCATGGGAGACTTCCCGCTGATGACTGAAACGGGTACGTTTATTATTAACGGTGCGGAACGGGTTATTGTCAGCCAGTTGGTTCGCTCTCCCAGCGTCTATTTCAGCACAAAAGTCGACAAGAATGCGAAAACAACATACACCGCAACGGTAATTCCTAACCGGGGGGCTTGGCTCGAACTGGAGATGGATGCGAAGGATATTATCTATGTCCGGATTGACCGTACCCGTAAAATTCCGGTTACGGTGTTGCTGCGTGCGCTGGGCTTTGGCACTGATGCTGAGATTCTGGATTTGCTCGGCAATGACGAATATATCCGCAACACACTCGATAAAGACAACACGGATTCCACCGAGAAAGCGCTGATTGAAATTTATGAGCGTCTTCGTCCAGGTGAGCCGCCTACACTGGATAACGCAAAGAGCTTGCTAGTTGCTCGCTTCTTTGATCCTAAACGTTATGATCTGGCCAACGTAGGCCGTTACAAAATCAATAAAAAGCTTCACATTAAAAACCGTTTGTTCAATCAACGACTTGCTGAGACTTTGATTGATACAACAACTGGTGAAATCATCGCTGAAGCCGGTCAAATGGTAGATCGCCGCCTGTTGGACGAGATTTTGGCCCAACTGGAGGAATCAGTAGGACATCGTACGTATCATGTTGCGAGTGGTGTGCTAGAAAGCAATGATATTCCACTTCAAACAATCGATGTGTTCTCACCAATTGAGGATGGTAAAGTAGTAAAACTGATTGCTAACGGAAATATTGATAAATCGGTTAAGAATATTACGCCTGCCGATATTATTTCCTCCATTAGTTATTTTATTAACTTGCTTCACGGAATCGGAAGTACGGACGATATTGACCATTTGGGTAACCGTCGTTTGCGTTCTGTAGGTGAGTTGCTCCAAAACCAGTTCCGTATCGGTTTATCCCGTATGGAACGCGTAGTGCGCGAAAGAATGTCGATTCAGGATGCTAATGTAATTACGCCACAGGCATTGATTAACATACGTCCAGTAATTGCTTCGATTAAAGAGTTCTTTGGTAGCTCGCAGCTGTCTCAGTTTATGGATCAGACGAATCCGCTTGCTGAATTAACGCACAAACGTCGTCTGTCCGCACTCGGACCCGGCGGTTTGACGCGCGAACGTGCGGGCATGGAAGTGCGTGACGTCCATCCGAGTCACTACGGCCGCATGTGTCCTATCGAGACACCAGAGGGACCAAACATTGGTTTGATCAACTCTTTGTCCACTTTTGCACGCATTAACGAGTACGGATTTATCGAAGCTCCTTATCGTTGGGTAGATCCGAAAACCGGAAAAGTTACAGATCAGATTGATTACCTGACTGCTGATGAGGAAGATAACTACATCGTAGCTCAGGCGAATGCGGAATTGACGGAGGAAAACACCTTTAAGGATGAGGTTGTCATTGTCCGTTATAACAAACAGTCTGATAACATTATTCCGATGGCTAGTAGCCGTGTCGATTACATGGACGTATCGCCTAAACAGGTCGTATCGGTCGCGACTGCACTGATTCCGTTCTTGGAGAATGATGACTCTAACCGCGCATTGATGGGTTCCAACATGCAGCGTCAGGCTGTCCCGCTTCTGATTCCGAAGTCTCCATTGGTCGGAACAGGAATGGAGCACAAGTCTGCAAAAGATTCCGGTGTTTGCGTTGTATCCAAATACAACGGAGTTATCGAACGTTCTTCGGCTAACGAAATTTGGTTGCGTCGTATCGAAACTGTAGATGGCGCTGAGGTGAAGGGCGACATTGTTAAGTATAAATTACACAAATTTATGCGATCTAACCAAGGAACTTGCATCAACCAACGTCCGATTGTGAACAGAGGAGATATTGTCAAAGTTGGCGATATTCTTGCGGATGGTCCTTCTACAGAGATGGGTGAGTTGGCGTTGGGACGTAACGTTGTCGTTGCCTTCATGACTTGGGAAGGTTACAACTACGAGGATGCGATCTTGCTGAGTGAGAAACTGGTTAAGGAAGATGTATACACCTCGATCCATATTGAGGAATACGAATCCGAGGCTCGTGACACGAAGCTTGGACCGGAAGAAATCACTCGCGACATTCCAAATGTCGGTGAAGAAGCGCTTCGCAACTTGGATGAGCGTGGAATCATACGTATTGGTGCTGAAATTGGCGCAGGTGACATTCTCGTTGGTAAAGTAACACCTAAAGGTGTGACTGAATTGACAGCTGAAGAACGTCTCTTACACGCAATCTTTGGTGAGAAGGCACGCGAGGTTCGCGATACTTCTTTGAGAGTTCCTCACGGAACAGACGGGATTGTTGTAGATGTAAAGGTATTTACACGTGAAAATGGCGATGAACTGCCACCAGGTGTAAATCAGTTGGTTCGTGTATATATTGCTCAAAAACGTAAAATCTCCGAAGGCGATAAAATGGCTGGACGTCACGGTAACAAGGGTGTAGTTGCCCGTATTCTGCCTGAAGAAGATATGCCGTTCCTGCCGGATGGCACACCAGTACAGGTCGTTCTGAACCCGCTGGGCGTACCTTCACGGATGAACATCGGACAGGTGCTTGAAGTCCATCTGGGTATGGCTGCAATGCGTCTTGGTATTCATGTGGCAACTCCAGTATTCGATGGTGCCAAGGAATATGACGTATTCGATACAATGGAAGAGGCAGGCATGCAGCGTAATGGTAAGACTGTGTTGTATGACGGACGTACGGGTGATCGTTTTGAACGTGAAGTTACTGTCGGTGTCATGCACATGATCAAACTGGCGCACATGGTCGATGATAAAATCCATGCTCGTTCTACAGGTCCTTACTCTCTCGTTACGCAACAACCATTGGGTGGTAAAGCTCAATTCGGTGGACAGCGCTTCGGGGAGATGGAAGTATGGGCATTGGAAGCCTACGGTGCAGCGTACACGCTTCAGGAAATTTTGACTGTGAAATCTGATGATGTGGTTGGACGTGTTAAAACTTACGAATCCATTGTCAAAGGTGAAAATGTACCTGAACCGGGTGTTCCAGAATCATTTAAGGTCTTGATCAAAGAGCTGCAAAGCTTGGGTATGGACGTGAAGATTCTGTCTGAAGACGAACAAGAGATCGAAATGAGAGAGCTTGATGATGAGGATGACACAACCGGCGATAAGTTGAGTTTGAATCTGGAAGGCTCTGAGGTTGGCGTAGAGTAGTTTGACTGCTGACTGACTCATATCAGCTTTGTTATATACCTTGATCCATTCTAGGATGGATCAGGTTTCTTGATACCGCCCGGTGCTGCTGGGCGGTATCAAACCTAAAAACTCAGGATTTGGTTAAGGAGGGTTGCTCCTTGTTGGACGTTAACAATTTCGAATATATGAAAATCGGGCTTGCTTCCCCCGAAAAGATTCGTTCTTGGTCCCGCGGAGAAGTCAAAAAACCGGAGACGATTAACTATCGTACGCTTAAACCGGAAAAAGAAGGACTATTTTGCGAGAAAATTTTCGGACCTACGAAAGACTGGGAATGTCATTGCGGTAAGTACAAACGTGTACGTTATAAAGGTGTTGTCTGTGACCGTTGTGGAGTAGAAGTTACTCGCGCTAAGGTTCGCCGTGAGCGTATGGGCCATATTGAGTTGGCTGCTCCTGTATCGCACATTTGGTACTTTAAAGGCATTCCAAGTCGTATGGGTCTTGCTCTTGATATGTCTCCAAGATCTCTGGAAGAGATCATTTACTTCGCATCTTATGTTGTAACCGATCCAGGAGATACGCCTTTGGAGAAAAAGCAACTCCTGTCCGAGAAAGAATACCGTAGCTACCGTGAGAAATACGGCTATGGCTTCCAGGCAGGTATGGGTGCTGAAGCGGTTAAAAAGCTTCTTCAAGATTTGGATATAGACAAAGAATTAGAATTCTTGAAAGAAGAGCTGCGTACAGCTCAAGGACAACGTCGTAACCGTGCGATCAAACGCCTTGAAGTTATTGAGGCATTCCGTAACTCGGGCAACCAACCGGATTGGATGATCATGGACGTACTTCCTGTTATTCCTCCTGAGCTTCGTCCGATGGTACAGTTGGATGGTGGTCGTTTCGCTACCTCTGACCTTAACGACTTGTATCGTCGTGTTATTAACCGTAATAACCGTCTGAAACGGTTGTTAGATCTAGGTGCGCCAGATATTATCGTGCAAAATGAAAAACGGATGTTGCAGGAAGCTGTTGACGCCTTGATTGATAATGGTCGTCGTGGTCGTCCTGTTACAGGTCCAGGTAACCGTCCTTTAAAATCCCTCAGCCACATGCTGAAAGGTAAACAAGGACGTTTCCGTCAGAACTTGCTCGGAAAACGTGTTGACTACTCTGGTCGTTCCGTTATCGTTGTAGGCCCGTACTTGAAAATGTATCAATGCGGTTTGCCAAAAGAAATGGCACTGGAACTGTTCAAACCTTTTGTTATGAAGGAACTGGTGAACAAAGGTTTGGCGCACAATATCAAGAGCGCGAAGCGTAAAGTTGAGCGTGTGAGTGCAGAAGTATGGGATGTGCTGGAAGAAGTAATCAAGGAGCATCCAGTTCTTCTGAACCGTGCCCCTACGCTGCATAGACTCGGTATCCAGGCGTTCGAACCGATTTTGGTTGAAGGCCGTGCGATTCGTCTGCATCCGCTCGTATGTACTGCATATAATGCCGACTTTGACGGTGACCAAATGGCTGTTCACGTTCCGTTGTCTGCGGAAGCCCAAGCTGAAGCTCGTTTGCTTATGCTAGCATCCGGCAACATTTTGAATCCGAAAGACGGCAAGCCAGTTGTTACACCTTCCCAGGATATGGTTCTTGGTTCTTTCTATCTGACTATGGATAACAAAGAAGAAGAAGGAAGCAATATGATCCTTCGCAACATGAATGAAGCTATATCGGCTTACCAACGTGGTACAGCTGGACTTCATGCTCGTGTAGCTATTCCGGTTAAAGCTTTGAATAAAACGAGCTTTACGGAAAAACAACAGGAAGCGATGTTGATCACAACGGTTGGTAAAATTATCTTTAATGAAATTTTCCCGGCAAGCTTCCCGTACATCAATGATGCTACCCGTGCGAACCTGCTTTATGGTACTGCGGAGGAGTTCTTTGTTTACGAGAAGGGTGTAAATCTTACAGAAGCCATTCAAAACGCTCCGCAAGCTAGCGGGGTAGGCAAGGATTACCTTGGTAATATCATTGCACGTTGTTTTGAGACTTACCATACAACAGAAACAGCTGTAATTCTGGATAAAATCAAGCAGCTTGGCTTTACGTATTCCACTCGTGCAGGGGTAACCGTTGCTGTGTCGGACGTAATCGTGCCGGTGGAAAAACAAGAGATTCTTAAGGGATCCGAAGACAAAGCGCAAGTTGTAACGAATCAGTACCGTCGTGGTCTGATTACGAATGAAGAACGCTATGACCGGATTATCGATATTTGGTCTAAAGCGAAAGATGATATTACTGAAGTATTGATGAAGTCCATGGATCGCTACAACTCCATCATGATGATGGTGGACTCCAAAGCGCGGGGTAACAAATCACAGATTACTCAGCTCGGCGGTATGCGTGGTCTGATGGCCAATCCATCCGGACGTATTATCGAACTCCCAATCAAATCAAACTTCCGTGAAGGTCTGACAGTACTCGAGTACTTCATCTCTACTCACGGAGCGCGTAAAGGTTTGGCGGATACAGCCCTTCGTACGGCTGACTCCGGTTACCTGACTCGTCGTCTCGTAGATGTGGCGCAGGATGTTATCGTGCGCGAAGAAGACTGCGGAACGGATAAAGGCTTCACAGTAAGTCGTATCCAGGACGGTAAAGAAGTAATTGAGGATCTCTATGACCGTCTGGAAGGTCGCTATTGCTTTGAAACAGTACGTCATCCTGAGACTGGCGAGATTTTGGCTAGACGTAACGAATTGATTGACTCCGATAAAGCTGAAGCGATTGTTAAAGCTGGTGTACACAAAGTTCAGATTCGTTCTGTACTAAGTTGCCGTGCTAAACATGGCGTCTGCAAGAAATGTTACGGTCGCAATCTGGCTACTGGTAAACACGTTGAGATTGGTGAAGCAGTTGGTATCATCGCTGCACAATCCATCGGTGAGCCAGGAACACAGCTTACTATGCGTACGTTCCACACAGGCGGCGTAGCGGGTGACGATATTACACAAGGTTTGCCTCGTATCCAGGAGCTTTTTGAAGCACGTAATCCTAAGGGTCAGGCAACTATTAGTGAAATTGACGGTACAGTTAAAGAAGTTCGTGAAGGTAAAGACCGCCGTGAGATCGACATTCAGGGTGAAGCCGAAACGAAAACATACTCAGTAACGTATGGTTCCCGCCTGCGCGTAAGCGAAGGTATGACTGTTGAAGCTGGGGACGAACTGACGGATGGTTCGATTGATCCTAAAGAAATGCTGCGTATTAAAGGTATTCGCGGGGTACAGAACTATATCCTTCAGGAAGTTCAACGCGTATACCGGAACCAGGGCGTAGAAATCAACGACAAGCACGTAGAAGTTATGATTCGTCAAATGTTGCGTAAAATCCGTATCATTGATGCGGGCGACACGATCTTACTTCCAGGCTCCTTTGTTGATGTCCATGAGTATGAAAATGCAAACAAGATAGCGATTCTCAGCGGCCAAGAACCAGCGGTAGCCAAGCCGGTACTGCTCGGTATTACCAAGGCATCTCTGGAAACTGACTCCTTCTTGTCAGCAGCATCCTTCCAGGAAACTACTCGTGTCCTGACTGATGCAGCTATTAAAGGCAAGGTCGATCAGTTGCTTGGACTGAAAGAGAACGTAATTATTGGTAAATTGATTCCTGCGGGAACAGGTATGAACCGTTACCGTAGCGTGAAATTTGCCCAACCGGAAGAGGGGCAGTCTCCATCTGAGGAGCTCGAACCAATTTCGGCCGAGTAATATAAAAATAGTATGATTGCCGGAACACCGTAGACATAAGCTTTGCATAAAAGCTACAGCAGACGGTGCTCCGGTGCTTTTCAAAAATGAATCGTACTATTCTGTTTAAATGAATTATAGTTTATAATTGTCTTGACATTACTTATAGTCAATGCTAATATAGCAAAGGTGCGTGAGCAGCCTATATGCTATTGGGTCTTTTCGGAGGAATGAGATATGTCTAAAGAACAAGGACTGCAAGATGCTCATGTCAAAATCGGTACCAAACAAACCATTCTTATGGTAGAATTGGGCTTTGCCTCAGAAGTATATGTGGCAGAAGACGCAGATCAGCGTCTCACTTCCAACATCATTGCTTTGTGCAACAAGCAAGGAGTCAAAGTGACTCTCGTAGACACAATGAAAAATCTCGGAGCTGCATGTGGGATTGAAGTG
This sequence comes from Paenibacillus sp. 203, assembly GCF_037027525.1. NCBI lineage: Bacteria > Bacillati > Bacillota > Bacilli > Caryophanales > Paenibacillaceae > Paenibacillus > Paenibacillus sp. 203. Next base: position 67,666 of record NZ_JAXCHD010000015.1, on the reverse strand, counting down.
GGAGCCGCAATGGCTGCTATCGTAAAACAATAGGGTAAGGAACGTTTTTGTCTAAGGAATTGTTATTCTTGGCGGCAAAGACTTTTCATTTGTTCTTTTATGAACCGCCTGGGTCTGTGGGCTTAGATAAGGTTTGTAAAGTAACAGCAAAAATTGAGGAAGGGGGTGGCAACCAACATGCCAACTATTAACCAACTGGTTCGTAAAGGACGTCAAGCCAAAATCGAGAAATCGAAATCACCGGCTTTGCAAAAAGGTTTTAATGCCTTGAAACGTGAAGCTACCGACATCAGTGCCCCGCAAAAACGCGGAGTGTGCACTCGTGTAGGTACTATGACTCCGAAAAAACCAAACTCCGCACTTCGTAAATATGCTCGTGTTCGCTTGACGAACCGTGTAGAGGTGACTGCTTACATTCCAGGTATTGGACATAACCTTCAAGAACACAGCGTAGTGCTGATTCGCGGCGGTCGTGTAAAAGACCTTCCGGGTGTGCGTTACCACATCGTTCGCGGTGCTTTGGATACTGCAGGCGTAAACAACCGCATGCAAGCTCGTTCCAAATACGGCGCAAAACGCCCTAAAGCTAAAAAATCCTAATGAATATAAACCGCGTATGTCGGTTTAACATGTAAGAAAGGGGGATATCCATGCCACGCAAAGGTCCAGTTACCAAAAGAGACGTGTTGCCAGATCCGGTATACAACAGCAAGTTGGTTACCCGCTTGATCAACCGCATCATGCTCGACGGAAAACGAGGCGTTGCTCAAAGCATTCTGTACAATGCGTTCAAGCTTATCCAAGAACGTACGGGGAATGACCCGATGGAAGTTTTTGAAGCAGCTATCAAGAATATCATGCCAGTCCTGGAAGTTAAAGCACGCCGTGTCGGCGGTGCCAACTACCAAGTACCAATCGAGGTAAAACCAGAAAGACGTACGTCCCTGGGATTACGTTGGCTCGTAAACTACTCCCGCAACCGCGGTGAGAAAACCATGGAAGAGCGTTTGGCGGCTGAAATTATTGATGCTTCCAACAACACAGGCGCTTCCGTGAAAAAACGTGAAGACACGCACAAAATGGCTGAAGCGAACAAAGCGTTTGCTCACTATCGTTGGTAGGATTCAGCTCAAAAAAATAACTTCAATTTTGAAGGGAGACCCATTTCATGGCAAGAGAGTTCTCCTTGAAAAATACACGTAATATCGGGATCATGGCTCATATTGACGCGGGTAAAACCACAACAACAGAGCGGATCTTGTTCTACACAGGCCGTACGCACAAAATCGGTGAAGTTCACGAAGGCGCTGCGACAATGGACTGGATGGAACAAGAACAAGAGCGCGGAATCACGATTACTTCCGCTGCGACGACCGCTGCCTGGAAAGGTCACCGCGTCAATATCATCGACACCCCGGGGCACGTTGACTTCACTGTTGAAGTTGAACGTTCCCTTCGTGTATTGGACGGAGCAGTTGGTGTTTTCAGTGCGAAAGAAGGCGTTGAGCCTCAGTCCGAAACCGTATGGAGACAGGCTGATCGCTACGGCGTTCCACGGATCGCATATGTAAACAAAATGGATATCATTGGTGCCGACTTCCTGAATGTTGTCTCTGACATGCGTGATCGCCTTCAAGCGAACGCAGTTGCGATTCAATTGCCAATCGGCGCAGAAAATGATTTTACTGGTATTATCGATATCGTTGAACAAAAAGCTCATATGTACAAAGATGATCTTGGTCAAGATATCGAAGAAGTAGAAGTTCCTGCGGAATTCAAAGATCAAGTTGAAGAACTTCGTAATGAATTGATCGAGAAGGTTGCTGAACTGGACGAAGAATTGACAATGAAATACCTGGAAGGCGAAGAAATTTCGGTTGCCGAAATTAAAGCCGCTCTCCGTAAAGGTGTTGTAGAAGTTAAAATCTTCCCAGTTATCTGTGGATCTTCTTACCGCAATAAAGGTGTTCAGCTGATGTTGGATGCTGTTCTCGACTATTTGCCGGCTCCTATTGATGTGCCAAGTATTCAAGGGCATTTGGAAGACGGTACGGAAGTTGAACGTCACTCTTCCGATGAAGAGCCATTCTCCGCATTGGCATTCAAAATCATGACGGATCCTTACGTTGGTAAGTTGACATTCTTCCGCGTATACTCCGGTGTTCTTCAATCCGGTTCTTACGTATTGAATGCAACAAAAGGTAAACGCGAACGTATCGGACGTATTCTTCAAATGCATGCGAACAGTCGTCAAGAAATCACTGTAGTTTACTCTGGTGATATTGCGGCTGCCGTAGGTTTGAAAGATACAGGTACAGGTGATACACTGTGTGATGAGAAGAGTCCTGTTATTCTCGAGTCCATGAACTTCCCTGATCCGGTTATTGAAATCGCGGTTGAGCCTAAAACCAAAGCTGACCAAGATAAAATGTCTGTAGCTCTCGGTAAGTTGACTGAAGAGGATCCAACTCTTCGCGCTCATACTAACGAAGAAACAGGTCAAACCATCTTGGCGGGTATGGGTGAGCTTCACTTGGACATCATCATTGACCGTATGCGTCGTGAGTTCAAGGTAGAAACAAATGTGGGTAAACCACAGGTTGCTTACCGTGAAACGTTCCGTGCTCCAGCACGTGTCGAAGGTAAATTCGTTCGTCAGTCCGGTGGTCGTGGTCAATATGGTCACGTATGGGTTGAGTTCGAACCACTCGAGCCAGGTACTGGTAGTCAATTCGAAAGTAAGGTAGTCGGCGGCTCTGTTCCTAGAGAGTACATCGCTCCTGCTCTTGCTGGTATTGAGGAACAAATGAAAAACGGCGTTATCGCAGGCTTCCCGCTTGTGGACGTTAAAGCTACAATCGTGGACGGATCATACCATGATGTCGATTCCAATGAAATGGCATTTAAAATTGCCGGATCAATGGCGCTGAAAGCAGCGAAAGACAAATGTAAACCAGTATTGCTCGAGCCGATTATGAAAGTTGAAGTAACGGTTCCTGAGGAATATATGGGTGACGTAATGGGTATGTTGAACTCCCGTCGTGGTCGGATTGAAGGTATGGATTCCCGCAGTGGAGCTCAAATCATTCGTGCGAAGGTGCCTTTGTCCGAAATGTTCGGATACTCGACTACACTTCGCTCCGGTACACAAGGACGCGGCGTGTTCTCCATGGAACTCTCTCATTATGAAGAAGTACCGAAGAGCATTGCTGAAGAGATCGTTGCCAAAACCAAAGGCGGCGAGTAATACAATGTATCAGCTGACCGGTATGCTTAAGGTTTTACCAAAAAGGCATCCGGCAGCCTAAAATAAAACAAGTTATTGAGGAGGAATTGTTCAAATGGCAAAGGCTAAGTTTGAACGTAACAAACCGCACGTTAATATCGGTACTATTGGTCACGTCGATCATGGTAAAACTACTTTGACTGCTGCAATCACAACTGTATTGTCCAAAACTTACGGTGGTGCTGCTGTAGCATTCGATCAAATCGATAAAGCTCCAGAAGAGCGCGAACGCGGTATCACAATCTCCACTGCACACGTGGAATATGAAACACCTAACCGTCACTATGCACACGTTGACTGCCCAGGTCACGCCGACTATGTTAAAAACATGATCACTGGCGCTGCACAAATGGACGGAGCGATCCTGGTTGTATCCGCAGCTGACGGCCCAATGCCGCAAACTCGTGAGCACATCCTGTTGTCCCGCCAAGTTGGTGTTCCTTACATCGTTGTATTCCTGAACAAATGCGACATGGTTGAAGACGAAGAGTTGCTGGAATTGGTTGAAATGGAAGTTCGCGACTTGCTGAGCGAGTATGACTTCCCAGGCGACGACACTCCAATCACTCGCGGTTCCGCTCGTGAAGCACTGCAAAACCCAGATGGCGACTGGGCTAAAAAAATCGTTGAAATGTTCGAAACAATCGACACTTACATCCCAACTCCAGAACGCGACACTGACAAGCCTTTCCTTATGCCTGTCGAGGACGTATTCTCCATCACTGGTCGTGGTACAGTTGCTACAGGCCGTGTAGAGCGTGGTACAGTTAAAGTGGGCGACGAAATCGAAATCATCGGTATTCAAGAAGAATCCCGTAAATCCGTAGTAACAGGCGTAGAAATGTTCCGTAAATTGCTTGATTCCGCTCAAGCTGGTGACAACATCGGCGCACTGCTTCGCGGTGTAGATCGTGCACAAATCGAGCGTGGCCAAGTATTGGCTAAACCAGGTTCTGTTAACCCACATACAGAATTTTCTGCTCAAATCTACGTTTTGACTAAAGAAGAAGGCGGACGTCACAAACCTTTCTTCACTGGTTACCGTCCACAGTTCTACTTCCGTACAACTGACGTAACTGGTATCATTACTTTGCCAGAAGGTTCCGAAATGGTAATGCCTGGTGATAACATCACAGTTACTGTTCAACTGATCAACCCGATCGCTATCGAAGAAGGAACTAAGTTCTCTATTCGTGAAGGTGGACGTACAGTTGGCGCTGGTGCTGTAGCAACAATCTCCAAATAAGAAGGCTTTAGCCTTTAAATAGAGCAACAGTGTACTGGAACGAGTAACGTTGTATTGGAACGAAGCTAAACGAGCCCCTGCCCTGGTGCGGGGGCTTTTCTCTTGGGGAAAATCGCGAGCTGCGAGCACAACTGCATCTCTTGAAAATAAGATGCATTGTTTTTTCGTTTTTGCTTGCAATAGGCAGAACTATTCGATATAATAACTAATGTTGTTTGTGACTGTGCGATGATGTGAGAGGTTACTGACACACCCGGCCCCTTTGCCATGGGAGGGCTGTCGGAAAATTTTCACGGAGTATGTCCGATACCAAATTGGGCGATAGAAGGAGGGACTAAAATGGCAAAGCAAAAAATTCGTATTCGTTTGAAAGCTTACGATCATAGAATTCTTGATCAATCCGCTGAGAAAATTGTTGAAACAGCTAAACGTTCGGGCGCAGGTGTATCCGGGCCAATTCCGCTGCCAACTGAAAAACAAATCATTACTATTCTCCGTGCGGTACACAAGTACAAGGATTCCCGGGAGCAGTTCGAAATGCGCACACACAAGCGTTTGATCGACATTGTTAACCCGACTCCACAAACTGTGGATGCCTTGATGCGCTTGGACCTGCCGTCCGGTGTAGATATCGAAATTAAATTGTAATATGTAATTAGGAAAAGAAATGAGGTGTCAACATGAAAGGTATCTTAGGAAAAAAACTCGGAATGACTCAAGTGTTTACCCCTGAAGGTAACGTACTTGCTGTTACGGTTATCGAAGCAGGTCCTTGTGTTGTTCTGCAAAAGAAAGATCTGGAAAACGATGGATACGAAGCTATCCAACTCGGTTTCTCTGATAAGAAAGAAAAAAGATCCAACAAACCTGAAGCAGGACATGCGAAAAAAGCAAATACTGCACCTAAGCGCTACGTTCGTGAACTTCGTGGCATCGACCTTGCTGCGTACGAGGTTGGCCAAGAACTGAAGGCTGATGTCTTCACAGAAGGCGAGTTCGTTGACGTAACAGGTATTTCTAAAGGTAAAGGTTTTGCCGGCGTTATCAAACGTTGGGGACAAAGCCGCGGACCAATGGCACACGGTTCGCGTTACCACAGAGGTCCAGGTTCTATGGGTTCCATTCAAGCTAACCGCGTTCCTAAAGGTAAACACCTTCCAGGACACATGGGGCATGAAACGGTAACGATCCAACGTCTTGAAGTTGTTAAGATCGATACAGAACGTAATGTATTGCTCGTGAAAGGTTCCATTCCAGGACCTAAAAATAGCTTCGTTAAAGTATTAGAAACGGTGAAAAAATAAACAACTGAAGAAAGGAGGAACACGAAATGCCAAAAGTAGCACTATTTAATATTAGCGGCAGCCAAGTTGGTGAAATTGAATTGAACGACGCAGTGTTCGGTATCGAGCCGAATAAGCACGTTCTTCATGACGCTGTTGTTATGCAATTGGCTTCCCTGCGTCAAGGTACTCACAAAGTAAAAGGACGTTCTGAAGTACGTGGTGGCGGACGTAAACCTTGGAAACAAAAAGGTACTGGTCGCGCTCGTCAAGGTTCGATCCGTGCACCGCAATGGGTTGGTGGCGGTACTGTATTCGGTCCGACTCCACGCAGCTATGCTTACAAATTGCCTAAAAAAGTTCGTCGTCTGGCGATCAAATCGGCGTTGTCATCCAAAGTGATTGAGAATGAAATTATCGTATTGGACGCTCTTACACTGAACGGACCTAAAACGAAAGAATTCGCAGCCATTTTGAATAACCTTAAAGCTGATCGTAAAGCATTGATCGTAGCTCCTAGCTATGATGATAATGTAGCACTGTCCGCTCGTAATATTCCTGGTGTGAAGTTTGTAGCCGCAGACGGCATTAATGTTCTTGATGTGCTCGGACACGACAAACTGATCATTACGAAGGAAGCAGTTCAGAAGGTAGAGGAGGTGCTCGCGTAATGAAGGATCCTCGTGATATTATCAAACGTCCGGTTATCACCGAACGTACGGCTGGTATGATGAATGACTTGAAATACGTTTTCGAGGTTGACATTCGTTCTAACAAAGTCGAAGTAAAAAAAGCAATCGAAGCCATTTTTAACGTGAAAGTAAGTAACGTAAATACGCTTCGTGTTCCTGCAAAACCAAAACGCTACGGACGTCATTCCGGCTATACGAGCGAGTGGAAGAAAGCGTTCGTAACGCTGAGCAAAGACAGTAAGCCGCTTGAGTTTTTTGAAACGGTATAATTGAAACTGTAAAGTAAGGAGGGAAACTCAGTGCCAATTAAAAAGTATAAACCAACGTCCCCGGCCAGACGTGCTATGTCTGTATCTACTTTCGAGGAGATTACAACTAATCAGCCCGAGAAATCGTTGCTGGCACCTCTGAGCAAGCAAGCTGGACGCAATAACCAAGGTAAAATTACAGTTCGTCATCAAGGCGGCGGACACAAACGTAAATACCGTATTATTGACTTCAAACGTAACAAAGATGGAATACCGGGCCGCGTTGCTACGATCGAATATGATCCAAACCGTACGTCCAACATCGCACTTATCCACTATGTGGATGGTGAAAAACGTTACATCATCGCTCCTAAAGGTCTGAAAGTAGGAGACGAAGTGGTATCCGGTGCGGGTTCCGATATCAAAATCGGTAACTCCTTGCCGTTGGAAAACATTCCAGTAGGTACGGTTATCCACAACATCGAATTGAAACCGGGTAAAGGTGGCCAACTCGTTCGCGCCGCTGGTACGGAAGCCCAACTTCTTGGTAAAGAAGAAAAGTATGTTACAATTCGTTTGACTTCTGGTGAAGTTCGTCGCATTCTGAAAGTTTGCCGCGCTACAATCGGTTCTGTAGGTAACGAAGACCACGAACTGGTGAAAATCGGTAAAGCTGGTCGTAGTCGCTGGTTGGGACAACGTCCTGAAGTTCGCGGTGTTGTAATGAACCCTAACGATCACCCGCACGGTGGTGGTGAAGGTCGCGCTCCAATCGGACGTAAATCTCCAATGTCTCCATGGGGTAAACCAACCCTTGGTTACAAGACACGTAAAAAAGGTAAAGCATCTGATAAGTACATCGTTCGTCGTCGTACTAAGTAATAAAACGTGCGCTTGAGTCGCACGTTAACATATTAAAGAACGACTACGTTTTAACGAAGGGAGGATTCATAAATGGGTCGCAGTCTCAAAAAAGGACCATTCATTGATGGTTACCTGTTGAAAAAAGTAGAGGTTTTGAATGAGTCGGACAAAAAAGTGGTAATCAAAACTTGGTCCCGTCGCTCTACGATTTTCCCACAATTTATCGGACATACGTTTGGTGTATATGATGGTCGTAAACACGTGCCAGTATACGTAACGGAAGATATGGTCGGACACAAATTGGGCGAATTTGCTCCAACACGTACCTACAAAGGCCATACGGATGACGATAAGAAAACAAGAAGATAATCAACACAGCGTAGTGTTTGAGAGGAGGTAAACTCAATGGAAGCAAAAGCACATGCTAAGTCCGTACGGATTTCTGCTCGCAAAGTGAAACTTGTTATCGATTTGATTCGCGGTAAGCAGGTTGGTGAGGCGATCGCAATTCTTCGTCACACTCCAAAGTCCGCTTCTCCAGTCGTTGAGAAATTGTTGAATTCTGCGATTGCAAATGCAGATCACAACTACTCTTTGGACGTAAATAAATTGGTAGTATCTCAGGTTTTTGTAAACCAAGGTCCTACAATGAAACGATTCCGCCCGCGTGCAATGGGTCGTGCAAGTCGCATCAACAAACGCACCAGTCATATTACTCTGGTGGTATCTGAAAAATAAGGAGGGAAAACGTGTGGGCCAAAAGGTAAATCCCGTCGGACTCCGAATCGGTATTATCCGTGATTGGGAATCCAAATGGTATGCAGGCAAAGATTTCGGTGATCTTTTGCTGGAAGACGTTAGAATTCGTGAACATCTGAAAAAAAGATTGAAAGACTCCGCTGTATCCCGTGTTGAAATCGAGAGAGCAGCTAACCGTGTCAACGTAACGATTCACACTGCGAAACCAGGTATGGTTATCGGTAAGGGTGGTTCCGAAGTTGAAAATCTGCGTAATGAAATTACTAAAATCGCAGGCGGTAAAAAGGTACACATCAATATTTCTGAAATTAAAAATCCTGAACTGGATGCAATTCTGGTTGCTGAAAGCATTGCACAACAATTGGAACGTCGTGTTTCTTTCCGTCGTGCTTTGAAACAAGCAATTCAAAGAACTATGCGTTCCGGAGCAAAAGGAATTAAAACTCAAGTAGGCGGACGTCTTGGCGGTGCCGAAATCGCTCGTTCCGAAGGGTACAGCGAAGGAACTGTTCCACTGCATACGCTTCGTGCCGACATTGACTATGGTACAGCGGAAGCTCATACTACTTACGGTCGTCTTGGCGTAAAAGTATGGATCTATCGTGGAGAGGTTCTTCCTCCAGCTAAGAAACAAGCTCCTCAGGAAGGAGGCAACTAATCATGTTGGTACCAAAACGCGTAAAACATCGTAAACAACAACGTGGTCATATGAAGGGTCGTGCAAAAGGCGGTACTACACTGAACTTTGGTGAGTACGGTTTGCAAGCTACTGAACCTGCATGGATTACTAACCGTCAAATCGAAGCTGCTCGTATTGCGATGACTCGTTACATCAAACGTGGTGGTAAGGTTTGGATTAAAATTTTCCCTGACAAACCTATTACTCAGAAGCCTCTTGAGGTTCGTATGGGTAGTGGTAAAGGTAACGTAGAAAAATGGGTTGCAGTAGTGAAACCAGGCAAGATTATGTTCGAACTTGCTGGTGTTCCGGAAGAGATTGCTCGTGAAGCAATGCGTCTTGCCGCTCACAAACTGCCAATCAAAACTAAGTTTGTGAAACGTGAAGAATTGGGTGGTGAAGCAAATGAAGGCTAGTGAATTCCGCAACCTAACCACTGCTGAAATCGAACAAAAGATCTCCGGTTTTAAAGAAGAACTTTTCAACCTTCGTTTTCAACTCGCTACCGGTCAGCTTGATAACCCGACTCGGATCGGCGCTGTGCGTAAGGAAATTGCTCGTGCTAAAACTGTGATCCGTGAAAGAGAACTTGGGATTAGCTAAGATATCAGACCGGGTGGAAAATCCGCCTGTAATTAGGAAGGAGGCCAACAATGAGCGAACGTAATGCCCGTAAAGTATTAGTCGGTAAAGTAGTCAGCGACAAAATGGATAAAACGATTGTGATTGCTGTAGAAACTTACAAAAAACATGATCTCTACCATAAACGCATTAAAGTAACTAAGAAATTCAAAGCTCATGATGAAAACAACACCGCACAAATTGGTGATACTGTTAAAATCATGGAAACTCGCCCTTTGTCCAAAGACAAAAACTGGAGACTGGTCGAAATCGTTGAAAAAGCTGTTATAATCTAATGTAGTGTAGTTTTTCCGAAAGGAGGATAAATAAATGATTCAACCATTTACACGTTTGACTGTAGCTGACAATTCCGGCGCGAAGGAACTGATGTGTATCCGTGTGCTCGGTGGTACGGGACGTCGTACAGCTCAAATTGGTGACCTGATCGTTTGTTCCGTAAAACAAGCAACACCAGGCGGCGTTGTCAAAAAGGGTGATGTAGTAAGAGCGGTTGTTGTTCGTACTAAACGTTCTATCCGCCGTAAAGACGGTTCCTACATCGGATTTGACGAAAACGCAGCAGTGGTCGTTAAAGAAGACAAGAGCCCACGTGGTACTCGTATTTTCGGACCAGTTGCTCGCGAACTTCGTGACAAGGACTTCATGAAAATCGTTTCCTTGGCTCCGGAAGTGATCTAAACTCACCTTAAAATGTGCCCGTAGGAGGTGTACGAAATGCCAAAAGTGAAAAAAGTTCTGGAATCCCATAACAACAAGCTGCACGTCAAAAAAGACGACACTGTTCTGGTGATTACAGGTAAAGATAAAGGTAAAAAAGGTCGCGTTATCGCTGCTTACCCTCGTCAAAACCGTGTGCTTGTGGAAGGTGTTAACATGATTAAAAAACACCAAAAGCCTAATCAGCTGAATCCACAAGGCGGCATCATCGAGAAAGAAGCTCCGATTCACGTTTCCAACGTTATGCACATTGATCCGAAGAGCGGAAAAGTAACTCGTGTTGGTTACAAAGTTTTGGACAACGGAAAAAAAGTGCGCATTGCAAAACGTTCTGGCGAAGTGATCGACTAATTATTTTTTGAAGAAAGGAGGTATATGATTCATGGCTACAATAAGAATGAAAGAACGTTTCTTGAAAGAAATCACTCCTGCTTTGATGCAGAAGTTCAACTATACAACAGTGATGCAAGTGCCTAAAATCGAGAAAGTTGTAATCAACATGGGTGTTGGCGACGCAGTCCAAAACTCCAAAGTGCTTGATTCAGCTCTCAACGACATGCAGCTGATCGCTGGTCAAAAACCAGTAATCACTCGCGCAAAAAAATCTATTGCAGGTTTTAAATTGCGTGAAAACATGCCGATCGGTGTAAAGGTAACACTTCGTGGCGAGCGTATGTATTATTTCTTGGACAAATTGTTCAACATTACTCTTCCTCGCGTACGTGACTTCCATGGTGTATCGACAAAAGCTTTTGACGGACGTGGTAACTACACGCTTGGTCTGAAAGAACAGTTGATCTTCCCGGAAATCGAGTATGATCAAGTTGATAAAGTTCGTGGTATGGACATCGTTATCGTAACGACTGCCAAAACTGACGAAGAGTCCCGTGAGCTTCTGACTCAGCTGGGCATGCCTTTCGCAAAATAATGTTGGCATAACGTTTCGGGCGTCTGATTTTAAAGACACCCTGTTCTCCGAAACTATTTAGGAGGTGTCAGGCTAAGTGGCAAAAACTTCAATGAAAGTCAAACAACAACGCGCACCAAAGTTTAAAGTTCGTGCTTACACTCGTTGCGAGCGTTGTGGTCGTCCACATTCGGTACTGCAAAAGTTTAAGATCTGCAGAATTTGCTTCCGTGAATTAGCTTATAAAGGCCAGATTCCTGGCGTGAAAAAAGCAAGCTGGTAAAAAGTCCTGTTTGGGAAGGAGGTTTATACACAATGACTATGTCTGATCCAATTGCAGATATGCTTACTCGTATTCGTAACGCGAACACAGTTCGTCACGAAACAGTAGAAATGCCTGCATCTACAATGAAAAAACAAATCGCCGACATCCTGAAACGTGAAGGATTCATTCGTGATGCGGAATTTGTTGAAGATAGCAAACAAGGGATCATCCGTATTTTCTTGAAATACGGTGCGAACAACGAGCGTGTTATTACAGGTTTGAAAAGAATCAGTAAACCAGGTCTTCGCGTTTACACGAAGAGCAATGAGATTCCACGCGTACTGGGTGGACTCGGGATCGCAATCATTTCAACATCCAAAGGTATCATGACTGACAAAGAAGCGCGTCAGTCCAAAGCCGGCGGAGAAGTTGTTTGCTACGTTTGGTAAGATAACGTTTAAAAGATAGGAGGTGCAACAGATATGTCCCGTATTGGTCGTAAACCAATCACAGTACCAAGTGGTGTTGACGTGACTTTGAACAACACAGCAATCACAGTTAAAGGTCCTAAAGGAACATTGACTCGTGAGCTTCATAAAGACATGTCCGTTACTGTGGAAAACAATGAAATTAATGTAGTTCGTCCTTCGGACAACAAACTTCACCGCTCTTTGCATGGAACAACCCGCAGCGTTGTCAACAACATGGTAAGTGGTGTAACTGAAGGGTTTTCAAAATCTCTGGAGCTGGTTGGGGTCGGATATCGTGCAAGCAAATCCGGAGATAAAATCGTTCTGAACGTTGGATACTCTCACCCGGTTGAAATCACACCGGAAGCGGGCATCGAATTCGAAGTTCCTTCGAACACTAAAATCATCGTTCGCGGAATTGATAAAGAGCGTGTAGGTGCCTACGCTGCTAAAATTCGTTCCGTTCGTGAACCTGAACCGTACAAAGGTAAAGGGATTAAATACGAAGGCGAGCGCATCATTCGTAAAGAAGGTAAAGCCGGTAAGAAGAAATAAGTTTCTTACCGACTTTGTGCGGTCTTTCTGCTGGAAAGACTTCGTACTTCTTTTTTATCCAGTGCGTCTTAGTATAAAGTTTTAAAAGGCAAACTGAAGGGAGTGAAAACTTGAGATGATTACAAAACAAGATAAAAATAAAGCACGTGTCAGAAGACATCTGCGTGTACGTAAGAAAATCGAAGGTACGGCTGTACGTCCTCGTTTGAACGTGTTCCGTTCTTCCAAGCATATCTACGCACAACTGATTGATGATGTAGCTGGTGTAACATTGGTATCTGCATCCACTATGGATAAAGAACTGAGCAGCGAAATCAAAAACGGCGGTAGTGTAGAAGCAGCTCGTAAAGTTGGCGAACTCGTTGCTAAACGTGCGAAAGAAAAAGGTCATGCTAACATCGTATTTGACCGTGGTGGATACTTGTATCATGGACGGATTCAAGCTTTGGCTGATGCAGCTCGCGAAGCAGGCCTTGAATTCTAAGACATTTCTCAAAAGGAGGTTAACGACTTGCGTGTAGATCCGAATACTTTGGAACTGACTGAAAGAGTAGTAAATATTAATCGTGTAGCTAAAGTTGTCAAAGGCGGACGCCGTTTCAGCTTCAGTGCTCTGGTAGTAGTGGGCGACGGCAACGGCTGGGTAGGCGCTGGAATCGGTAAAGCTGGCGAAGTACCTGATGCAATTCGCAAAGGTATTGAAGATGCTAAGAAAAACCTGGTTCACGTTCCACTCGTAGGAACAACAATTCCTCACCTTGTTACAGGTAAGTTCGGTGCTGGCCGGGTTCTGTTGAAACCGGCATCGGAAGGTACTGGAGTTATCGCTGGTGGTCCGGTTCGTGCTGTACTGGAACTTGCTGGTGTAGGTGATATCTTGACAAAATCTTTGGGTTCTTCGAATTCCATGAATATGGTCAATGCGACTTTGGAAGGTTTGTCCCGCTTGAAACGCGCTGAAGAAGTTGCAAAATTGCGCGGCAAATCCATCGAAGAGCTGCTGGGCTAAGGAGGGAATATCATGGCGAAATTAGAAATTACCCTCGTTCGTTCGTTGATCGGCCGTCCTGGTAATCAGAGAACGACTGTTAAAACGCTCGGCTTGCGTAAAATCAACCATAAAGTAGTTCAACCCGACAATGCAGCTATTCGCGGGATGATTAATCAAGTTAGCCATTTGGTTTCTGTTAAAGAAATTGAGGCTTAAGAAATAAAGTATTTTAACAATAATCAAGGAGGTGCAACGAACGATGAAGTTACATGAGCTTTCCCCAGCTCCAGGCTCCCGCAAAGAACGTAAACGTTTGGGTCGTGGTCCTAGTAGCGGTACGGGTAAAACTTCTGGTCGTGGTCATAAAGGTCAAAACGCTCGTTCCGGCGGTGGTGTACGTCCGGGCTTCGAGGGTGGTCAAAACCCACTGTATCGTCGCTTGCCTAAACGCGGTTTCGTAAATCCTACTCGTAAAGAGTATGCGGTTTTGAATATCGAAGATTTGAACAGTTTTGCAGCGGGTACAGAAGTAAGCCCTGAGTTTTTGCTGAACAATGGCATTGTGAAAAACGCCAAATCCGGAATTAAAATTCTGGGTAACGGTGAAATCACTGTGAAGTTGACAGTTAAAGCGAACAAGTTCTCTCAATCTGCGGTAGAGAAAATTGAAGCTGCCGGCGGTAAAACCGAGGTGATCTAATGTTCAAGACCCTGAAAAATATATGGCGGGTTGAGGATCTTAGAACCCGAATCCTGTTTACCCTGTTTATACTCTTTGTATATCGTATTGGCTCCTTCGTGCCGGTTCCCGGCGTGAATAAGCAAGTCTTTACTTCTCAGGATCAGGCAGGAAGCGAGTTGTTTGGACTCCTTAACACCTTCTCAGGGGGCGCATTGTATCAGTTTTCGATCTTCGCTCTCGGGATTATGCCATATATTACAGCGTCCATCATTGTACAGTTGCTGTCAATGGACGTGATTCCGAAACTTGCGGAATGGGCTAAACAAGGAGAGCATGGTAAAAAGAAGTTGGCTCAAATTACGCGTTATGGTACGGTAATACTTGGCCTGATTCAAGCATTCGGAACGTCGATTGGCTTTAATCGACTGTACGGTGCAGCGATGATTCCAGGAGCCACTTTTGCAGATTATCTGGTTATTGCCATTGTGCTTACAGCAGGAACTACGTTCCTTATGTGGCTCGGTGAGCAAATTACTGAAAAGGGAATCGGCAACGGTATCTCTATTGTTATCTTCGCAGGGATTGCGGCGGGTATTCCAAGACATATTCGGACGGTTGTAGAATCTCAGTTTATTCAGGCAGATCAGCTGTTTATGAATATTCTGAAGGCAATTATAATTGCCCTGGTGATTGTTCTGATTATTGTTGGTGTTATCTACATCCAGCAAGGTATTCGGAAAATCCCGGTACAATACGCGAAACGTGTAGTTGGCAACAAAATGTACGGTGGCCAGAATACGCATATTCCGATGAAAATTAATGCGGCAGGCGTTATTCCGGTAATCTTTGCGGTATCATTGCTGCAATTCCCGACAATTATTGCGAGTTTCTGGGCAGATCATGCTTGGGCTAAGTGGATTACCACTTACTTGTACTATGACAAGCCGCTGGGCATGGTTTTGTATGTCGTAATGATTATCGGTTTCACATTCTTCTATACCTTTGTACAGATGAATCCGCAGCAAATGGCCGACAATATGAAGAAAAACGGCGGTTATATTCCGGGAATTCGCCCGGGTAAAGCCACGGAGAAATACTTGACACGAGTAATGTCACGTTTGACAATGACAGGAGCTTTGTTTCTGGCAGTCATATCCGTTTTGCCGGTATTCTTCGGTTCGCTTTCGGGCTTGCCTCGTTCCGTGCAAATTGGCGGTACTTCATTGCTCATCATCATTGGTGTAGCACTGGATACAATGAAGCAAATCGAAAGCCAACTGATCAAACGCCATTACAAAGGCTTCATCAACAAATAGGCAATAGGTACCGGCTTAGGATGTTCGCATGCTTACCGGCACCTTTTGTGCTGTTTCTTGTGTAGGGGTCGTCTTGAGGAGTGACAGATTGTGAATATTTTGATCATGGGCCCTCCGGGGGCTGGTAAAGGTACACAAGCAGATGTCATTGTGAAGGAATTCGGCATTCCTCATATCTCGACAGGTGATGCTTTTCGCCTAGCGATGAAACAGGGAACACTTATTGGCATTAAAGCTAAAGAATATATCGACAAGGGTGAACTTGTTCCGGATGACGTAACAATCGGTATCGTTGAAGAACGGCTACAACAGCCAGATTGCAAGAAAGGGTTCTTGCTGGACGGTTTTCCAAGAACTTTGGCTCAAGCTGAAGCCTTGGATCAAATTTTGGGTCGTTTGAATACGAAGCTAGATGACGTCATCAACTTGAAAGTGGATAGTGACAACTTGTTGGCACGAATCACAGGACGGCGGGTTTGTAAAAGCTGCGGAACTAGCTATCATATTGTCTTTAATCCTCCTAAGGTTGAAGGCATTTGCGATAAAGACGGTGGGGAACTCTATCAGCGTCCTGACGATAATGAAGATAGCGTAAGAACACGACTTGAAGAATATAGTAATAAAACAGCACCACTCCTCACGTTTTATGAGAACCAGAATCTTCTGCGTCATATTGACGGAGAACAGGATATTGATGTGGTTTCCCAAAATATCGTGTCCTTGTTGCGGGGTTAGCTGTAATGATCATTTGCAAGTCGGGGACGGAATCAAGCTTAATGAGGAAAGCTAAGAGAATAGATACGGAGACGGATCATCTCTTGGCAGGACACATCGAGCCCGGTATTACGACCGGTGAACTTGATCATTTAGCTGATCGGTATATTCGCAGTCAGGGAGCTGTGCCGTCTTTTAAAGGTTATAACGGTTTTCCTGCTAGCATTTGCGCTTCAGTCAACGAACAACTGGTGCACGGATTTCCCGGCAAACGCAAGTTAAACAAAGGCGATATCATCGCGAAAACTCGCCAGTTTACAATGTCGCATGCCATTCGGCAATATATTGAGAATCCAAACCGTGGTATTCCTGAGCAGGGGCCGAGGCTGAAAACCGGCATTGGGCTGGCTATTGAATCTATGATTCAGATAGGTTCTCACCATGTAGGGACGCTGGAAGACAACTGGACGGTCGTTACGATGAACGTAACCTCATGTGCTCATAACGAGCAAGCGGTGACGTGCGAAACGGGCGGCATGGACATTTTCACGAAACTGAGTGCGTAGGTGATTGGAATGATTCAGCAAGGAAACCTGCAAATCGGTCAGCTGGTGAAGATTCTGAAGGGCAGAGGTGCCGGACAGATTGCGGTTGTCGTTTCAGTAGCAGATAGCAGGTTTGTATATATTGCGGATGGGGATAAACGAAAGTTTGATCAAGCGAAGAAGAAAAATGTTCTTCATTTGGTGCCTCAGCCAAAGGTTAGTAGCGAGATTGTAAACAGTTTAAACGAAAGCGGTCGGGTGACGAACGGAAAGCTGCGCCATGCAGTGAAAACTTTCCTGGACTCGTCCGAATACCAAGCTGAAGAGAAAGGAGACTGACTTTGGCCAAAGAAGATGTCATTGAGGTTGAAGGTACGGTAATCGAGCCACTACCGAACGCTACGTTCAAGGTAGAGCTGGAGAACGGTCATCAAATTCTTGCTCATGTTTCCGGAAAGCTGCGGATGCACTTTATCCGTATTTTGACAGGCGACAAGGTGGTTGTACAGTTATCGCCTTACGATTTAACCAAAGGCCGTATAACGTACCGCAAGTAATTCATGCAGGTTTTTATTAAACGTATGTCATTTAAAAAAACTTGTTTTGCTCGGCAAAACGATGTGAATGTTCACGAAGCGAGTTTTACCAGGGTAAAGCTTGGAGGAGGTAATCAACATGAAGGTAAGACCTTCTGTAAAACCTATTTGCGAAAAATGCAAAGTCATTCGCCGCAAAGGGAATGTAATGGTTATTTGCGAAAATCCGAAACACAAACAAAAACAAGGTTAATAGAAGGGGGTGTAGCGTAAAATGGCTCGTATAGCTGGTGTGGATTTGCCACGTGACAAACGCGTTGAGATCGCCTTGACTTACATTTTCGGAATCGGTAAAACGACTTCTCAGAAAATCTTGAAGGAAACAGGCATCAGTGCAAACACGCGTGTTCGTGATTTGACTGAAGATGAAGTGAGCAAATTACGTGAAACGATCGACAAAGAAGTTAAAGTAGAAGGCGATCTGCGTCGTGAAATTTCCTTGAATATTAAACGTCTGACTGAGATTGGCTGCTACCGTGGTGTTCGTCACCGTCGTGGATTGCCTGTTCGCGGACAACGTACTAAAACTAATGCTCGTACCCGTAAAGGTCCTCGTCGGACTGTAGCGAACAAAAAGAAATAAGAAGGGAGGATAACATTCAATGGCTAAACCGAAAAAAGTTGTACGTACAAAACGCCGTGACCGTAAAAATATCGAGACTGGCGTGGCACACATCCGTTCCACGTTCAACAACACGATCGTTACGATCACAGATCCACACGGTAACGCAATCTCTTGGGCCAGCTCAGGCGGCATGGGATTCCGTGGTTCCCGTAAATCTACTCCATTCGCAGCACAAATGGCCGCAGAAACTGCTGCTAAAGCTGCTATGGAACACGGCATGAAAACTGTCGAAGTCATGGTTAAAGGACCTGGTGCAGGTCGCGAAGCAGCAATTCGCTCTTTGCAAGCTGCTGGTTTGGAAGTTAACCTGATTAAAGACGTAACTCCGGTACCTCATAACGGATGCCGTCCTCCAAAACGTCGTCGCGTCTAATGAGATTTCTCCTCTGCGTGTAGTATAGATCCGGCACAAACTGCCAAGAATGGATGTTTAGGTATACTGCATGATAGACTATGGATAAGGTGAATGTTTCATATAGGAGCGACGTTTTGAAGGAGGGATATTGCAGTGATAGAAATCGAAAAGCCGAAAATTGAGACGGTTGACGTCAATGATGATGGCACCTATGGAAAATTCGTAGTAGAACCGCTGGAACGCGGATACGGTACGACGTTGGGTAACTCGCTTCGCCGTATTCTGTTATCCTCGTTACCGGGGGCAGCAGTCACATCGGTTCAGATCGATGGGGTTCTGCACGAGTTTGCAACGGTTCCCGGTGTGAAGGAAGACGTAACGGAGATCATTCTGAACTTGAAAGCTTTATCGCTTAAAATCCACTCGGATGAAGAGAAAGTACTCGAAATCGATGCGGAAGGCGAAGGAGTTGTAACGGCAGGAGATATCCGTGCGGATAGTGATGTGGAAATTCTTAATCCGGATCTTCACATTGCTACGCTCGGACCGGGTTCGAGACTTCACATGCGTATTTTTGCCAATCGCGGTCGCGGTTACGTTAAGCAGGATCGGAACAAACGTGATGACCAGCCGATCGGCGTCATTCCCGTCGACTCCATCTACACTCCGATTGCACGCGTGAACTACGGCGTAGAAAATACGCGTGTCGGCCAGGTTACGAATTACGACAAGCTGACACTTGAGGTTTGGACTGACGGAAGTATTCGTCCCGAGGAAGCAGTGAGCCTTGGAGCCAAAATTTTGACCGAGCATGTGATGTTGTTCGTGGGTCTCACGGACGAGGCAAAAGATGCTGAAATTATGGTTGAAAAAGAAGAAGACAAGAAAGAAAAAGTTCTTGAAATGACGATCGAAGAGCTGGATCTCTCCGTCCGTTCCTATAACTGCCTTAAGCGCGCTGGTATCAATACGGTACAAGAACTCACGACTAAATCTGAAGAAGATATGATGAAGGTCCGTAACTTGGGTCGCAAATCTTTGGAAGAAGTACAAGAGAAGCTTGAGGAACTTGGTTTAGGACTTCGTACGGAAGAATAGTACAGCAACGTTTTTGTGAAGGAGGGGAAATTACATGGCATACCAAAAATTGGGCCGTAACTCCAGTGCCCGTAAAGCTTTGTTTCGTGATTTGGTAACCGATCTGTTCTTGTATGAGCGTATCCAAACTACTGAGGCTAAAGCGAAAGAAGTTCGTTCTATTGCTGAAAAACTGATCACCAAAGCGAAAAAAGGAGATCTGCACGCACGTCGTCAAGTGGCTGCGTTCGTTCGCCGTGAAACTTTGGATGGTGAGCAGGATGCAATCCAAAAGCTGTTTAGCGAATTGGCTACACGTTACACTGAGCGTCCAGGTGGATACACTCGTATCTTGAAATTGGGACCTCGTCGTGGCGACGCCGCTCCAATGGTATATCTGGAATTGGTTGACCGCGCGTAGACAGGCGAAGATGAGGGAAGGGTGGACAGAATCGGCTTGATTCTGAACAACCCTTTTTTTCTCTTGGAGGAGTCCTTGAGGGGCTTCTCCTTTGTTATGTTCGGTTATTCCTTGTAAGGCCAGAGACTACCCCTATAAAGGTGTGAGAAACATGCGGAACTTGTGCATGAAGGTGAACTATGACGGAACCCACTATGATGGCTTTCAGACGCAGCCTGACGGTAACACCATTCAGGACTGCCTTGAACATGCTATTTACTCATTGACGGGCGAGCGTCTTAAAATTACAGGCTCAGGCCGTACAGATGCAGGTGTACATGCATACGGGCAGGTATTCAATTTTCACACTGAATCGCCGATTCCGTTACAGCGCTGGTGTCTGGCACTTAATGCCTGGTTGCCTCGTGATATCATCGTTACGGATGCGAGAGAGGTGCCACTGTCCTTTCATGCACGCCGCATGGCGAAGCGGAAGACATATCGGTACAGCATTAATGCGAACCGGTTTCCGGACATCTTTCACCGTCGTACACAGGCCCATCATCCAACGAGACTGGATGTAAGAGCGATGGAGGAAGGGTTGGCTCATTTAGTGGGCACCTTTGACTATACTTCGTTCGCATCTCGACGTTCCCAAAAGACGAATCATGTTCGCACTATTTACGAAGCCTATATGACAGTAGACCATTCGTTTTCACGTCCGGGCTCGGATGATCAGGGAATTATCCATACTTATATTACAGGTAGCGGATTTTTACAGCACATGGTTCGGATTATTATGGGTACTTTGCTGGAAGTGGGAGAAGGCAAAAAATCGTCGGATGATATTCCTTCCATTTTGGAGGCGAAAAATCGTTCAAAGGCTGGACCTACGGCCGTTGGACACGCTTTAACACTCTGGAATGTAGAGTACGACGAAAACATCAAAAAACATTGATTTTACCCTTGCGGAATTGATGGTTATCCTGTAATATAAAAGTTGTGTTTTCTTAATGGCTTTCCCACAGCCCCAATTAAGATGATCACTTTAAATTAACATCTAATCCATCAATAATGCAGCAACTTAACGAACGAAGATAAATGATGATTTCTGTTAACGAACTTAAGGAGGATACTTTTCATGCGTACTACGTATATGGCGAAGCCAAATGAAGTTGAGCGCAACTGGCACATCATTGATGCCGAAGGCAAAACGCTCGGCCGTCTGGCAAGCGAAGCGGCTGCGTTGATTCGCGGCAAACACAAGCCACAATTTACACCACATGTGGACACAGGTGATTTTGTTGTTGTAATCAATGCGGAAAAAATCGTATTGACCGGTAAAAAAATGGAGAACAAGAAATACTACCGTCACTCCCTGCATCCGGGTGGTCTGAAAGTAACGGTTGCACAAGAAATGGTTAAGAACAAGCCTGAGCGCATGTTGGAATTGGCTGTTCACGGTATGCTTCCTAAAACTCGTCAAGGCGAGAAAATGAAGCTGAGACTTAAAGCATACAGAGGCACTGAGCATCCACATGCAGCACAAAAACCTGAAGTTTACGAACTTCGCGGATAATTAAAAGGGAGGACAGTTTCATGGCACAAGTACAATACTATGGGACAGGTCGTCGTAAACATTCGGTAGCTCGTGTTCGTCTCGTACCGGGTGAAGGACGCATTGTCATCAATAAGCGTGATATTAATGAATATTTTGGTTTGGAAACTCTCAAACTGATCGTAAAACAACCACTGAACCTGACAGAAACAGTTGGCAGCTATGACGTACTCGTTATTGCTCATGGTGGTGGTATCTCTGGTCAAGCCGGCGCAATTCGCCACGGTATTTCCCGTGCTCTGTTGAAAGCAGATCCGGAATTCCGTCCAGCTTTGAAAAAAGCAGGCTTCTTGACTCGTGACCCACGTATGAAAGAACGTAAAAAATACGGCCTCAAAGCTGCTCGTCGTGCACCACAGTTCTCGAAACGTTAATATCCCTTGTGTATCAAGGAATTTCAGCCCTTGGCCTTCATTGGTCAGGGGCTTTAATTTTGAGCTAAAAAGTGCCGTGACCATATTTTGACCATTTTTATTATTCTTGATCACTCGTGACCACTTCTGAACCAGTGATTGGAGGATCAAATTCCATGAATTTTTCAAACCGATCAGCGGTTTTTTCTTTAACTGCTTTTGTTACATGCGTGTAAATGTTCATAGTCATTTTAATATCTGAATGTCCAAGGCGTTCCTGAACTTCTTTAATGCTGGCCCCAGCTTCAAATAAAAGTGATGCATGGGTATGTCTTAAGCCATGTACGGTTATTTTGTGTAAGTTGTTAGAGCGAATGATTTCATTCAATTTATCGTTTGGATAGGCCAAGCGAATTGGTGTTCCATCCTCACGTGTAAAAACCATTCTGTCATCGTTAGGACCTATTGGCTGCACAATGCCTCTGCTTTGCTCTGTACGGTGTTTTTTTAGTAAGGCAAGGGTTGTATCGTCTAAACTAAGAACACGTCTGGAGGCAGGCGTTTTGGAGGTCAAAGGCGTGAAAGTTTTTTTATCAAAAAACAATGTCTTATCAAAATTAATTATATTTTCTCTAAAATCAATATCGTTCCAACGTAATGCAAGAACTTCTCCTTTTCTCGCCCCGGTATAAATTAATAGGTGGAACATCAAGTGATCACGGTAGCTACATGCTTGCTTAGTTATTCCAAGGAATTTTTTTATTTCGTGTTTTTCCCAATAATTTCTCATTTTCTTTCCCTCCGCTAAATGATCACTTTCTTTTTTTGGAATGATAACGCCTTTCATCGGATTGCTTTTACTTATGTCCATCAGAACTGCAAATTCGAAAACTTGATTGGCATACATCTTCATGTTTTCTACAGATTTTATTTTTTTGGCTATTTTATTAATCACTTCTTGGCAATACGAACGGGTTATATCGTTTATTTTTACATTACCGAAGTGAGGCAGAATCTGACTTTTGAATTTTGAACGAACCGCCTTCCTGGTTGGTGGCTTGAAAGTGGGGGAGTTTGTTTCGTACCACTGCTCATAAACCTCTTCAAAAGTAATTGTCTTATCCTGTTTAATGAACGTACCATCAGCTACTTCCTTTTCAGTTTGAGCTGCGTCTAACTTTGCTTCTGCTTTAGTTTTAAAACCACGTTTGGTGGACGGTTTTTTCTTCCCCGTTACTGGATTAATTTCACCAGTATAATATTTATACAGCCACATAGTTCCGTCTTTCTTTGTTGTGTACTTCTGAAAGCTTGCCATAATACATTCCTCCAAGAATCAATAAATTCTACCTCGATTTATAACTTCTTCTAAGTCCTTCATTTGCAATAGTAAAGTTTTAGCACCTGTGCCGTATCTGCGACTTATTCGGCCTAGCATGAGCTTTATATTTCCAGGTTCGAAATAAACAATGTCATGCTGGAGAATTTTCACCCCTTCAAAGTGCAATAATTCATCAATTTCGATCTGCTTAAAAGGACCATCCAAAGGTATTGGAAGTTCTCTTTTTTGAGTTAACGTAATTTCATCTAGATGGAATACCAATTGGGACGGACCCTCATAAGTAAAAGATGGATCGTAATAGGCATAAATTGTTGGTTCACAAATCTGTGGTATTTTTTTAGACATCACCCCTTTCGCAGTATTAGTTTGCTGTTCAATATTTGTCCGTATTTGCCCTTCATAATTCCTTCTCATGATTTGATTCAATCTTTTTCTAGCCAGATAAATAGGGACCTCGAATATATCAGATAGATATAAAAGGGCATCGTTGTATAAGGCTGGGAGCTTGAATCTAGACAGCATAAAAAAAGGCATTGAAGCATAAAGGACGAATTGATCGGCATCGGCTTCTTGGAGTTCTACAAATGCTTTAGGCATAATCATTTGATTGCCTGAGTGCCTAAGCAAATGGCTGACTTCGTGAAGAAACTCAATACGTTGTTCCTTCAAGGGCAAGCGATTATCCAAAAGTACGCTGCGTAATCCCGCTGCTGATTCATACGCCTTGCTTTTTTGTGAAGATGGATAAATCCATATATTCAAAGCAGCAGTAATTTTTTCGATGGTTATATGTTGAGGTTCAGTAATACCATTCTTTAAATACATATTTTCTATAGAGTGTTCCAAGTATGTAGCTTCATAATGAGATATCATGGCAATTCTCCTGTAAACAAGAATATATGTTCGTATGTATGGGTAGGAGGAGACAGCCCGCTGGCTGAAACCGCGATTAATGGTATGAAATAATTATTCTCCTTGGCGATCTTTGGGCTTACGGTTTTTTTCTGTTTCCTGAATGAATTTCCAAAATTGCATTAACTCCCGTTTTCGTTCCTCTGGCGCTTCTAAATAATCCTTGAAAAATATCCCGTGTTCAGGATTCTTAATAAATGCCTCAAATTCAGCTATTTCAGCTGCTTCCAAGGCTGAAATTTCTTCCTTACCTGACGCAAGTCTCTCAAGTTCATCTATTGTAATTCCGAGTCCCTTCGTAACCTTTAAAACATTATCAATTGCAGCTCCACCTACACCACGAGTTAACATTGACTGAAGCGTGGTTGATGGAATCCCTACTGACTCTGCGAAAGCTCGTCTACTGTATCCTTTTTCTTCGATCAATCGTGATATCACTTTGGCTCTTTCCACGTTAACCCTAACCCCCACGTTTCTTTATTGTACGATATTTCGTACATGACTATATATTACATTAAGACAATAATGTTGTAAATGAATTTTGTACGAAATTTAGTATGAAATTCATTTTGCCCACTTGACCATGAACGAAATATCGTTTATAGTTCAAAACAAGACGAACGAAATATCGTTCATGAGGAAGGGGGGCAGGCGATGCTGTACAGAAATCTTCGCTCAGAAATGAAAAAAAAAGGAGTAACAATTTCAGATATCTCTCGCGATCTAAAAATGAGACGAGGAACAGTGAGCGATAAAGTACATGGCAGATTCAGATTTTACTATGATGAGGCTCAAATGATTAAAAATAAGTTTTTCCCAGAATGCGAAATTGAATATCTGTTTTCAACAGAAATTGATTTCAAATCTAAAGTAGTAAAGGAGGAGGTAGAATGGTATCCCCAAATTTCAAAATAGTCATTGATCCTGAGTTTATTCGGGATCTAGCAGAAAAAGAGATAAAAAAATCGCTTGAGGGGTTTGGAAATGGATCTTGGTGGGATATGAAGCGATTAGAATTAGAAACCTGTCGCAAACGTGACTGGCTGTTGGAAAACATCTTACTTAATCCTAATTATAAAAGTGAAATGTCAGTTATCACCAATGGCTGTGATGGTGGACGTTGGATGATTCGAGGGCCAGAAATGAGTGCTTTCTTAGATAAGCACTTTCATTATTTGAATTGTCCTTCTCATAGAGGTGTCAGCAATAAAGGGGGAATAGCATGACTCAGTTGGTATTTATACACGAAGGACAAGCTGTCACAGATAGTTTGACCGTTGCTAAGGTGTTCGGAAAAGACCATGACCATGTAATGAGAGATATTCGCCAGCAGCTTAACAAGCTTCAAGAGGCTGGGGAAGCTGAATGGGGTGTCTCCAACTTTGGGGAAACCCAGTATCAACATCATCAAAACAGACAATGGTACCCGAAATTCGATATGACAGAAGATGCTTTTGCTATTGTGGCAATGTCATATACGACTCCAGAAGCCATGAAAATGAAAGTTAAGTTTCTGGCAGAGTTTAAGCGTATGCGACAGCAGCTACAGGCAGCAGCCGTAGACACATCCCAACTAAGTCCTATTCTCCAGCTATTAATTCAACAGGAGCAACAGCAACAGGCAATCATTGAGCGTCAGGATGCGACAGACAAACGTGTTGCTGTAATACAGGAAACAATCTTGCAGCGTGACGACGATTGGAGAGACAAGCTAAACGGGATGCTTAATGGAGCTGCTAGACGGTCAGGCGGAGTATTTCGGGATTTGCGGACGCGTAGTTATGAAATGCTGGAGAGTCGGGCTAAATGCGACCTTAACCGCCGTTTGCGTAATCTGAGGGATAGGCTTCAAGAGACTGGGGCCACCAAAACCAAGATAGCAGAGGCAAACCGATTGGACGTAATAGAAGCCGATCCGAAGTTAAAAGAGATTTACACCACAATTATTAAGGAATTGTCCATCGGGACATTAACCTGAAAGGAGTGATGATGTATATGGAATACGCAAAACAACGTCTTGACGAACTTGAAAATATGTACGATCTGCTGGCTAATAATCCAAGCTGGGTACATCCAAAAGTTTCTCAATGTGCTTTTGGATGGATGCTTAAAGAGATTTTGGACTTACGCGCCGTGCTAGGTATCGTCTGAGGGAGGGTGAACACATTGGAAATACGCTTAATACCAGTAATCGACGCTTCGGGCTTACGCAGCTACCGAGAAGCTACGGGAGAAACGTACTTCGAGGCCGTGCAAAACATAAACAGTTTGCTGAATAACGGTGACCATCTGGATACGGATTTATTGGAATTGTCTGGACAGGAAATTTGGCTTCTGGAGAAGCAGGGTGAATGTATTCGCATAAGGAAGCAGATTGGAGAAATAAACAACAAAAAGGTTGAGGCTATAGCAACGAACCGTAACCCACGGCAGTATTTGAACCAAATTAACGGCCTGAGCGCCCAACTATGGCGATTAGAGAGGGAAATAAAAAAAGCCTGTCCATAATGGACAGACCCATAATCGTGCTACCAACACGATTGTATTAATAAACAATTACCGGAATTATAACACACATTTATTTTTTTGAAAATAGGAGTCTCACGCATGGATATAAAGGAGATCAAGCAGTACATCCAAGACATACAGCGGCTTCGGGACGCGGCAGAGTCGTTCAACGACGATTCTCCGGGGGCATTGGTGCGAAAGGTTGAAATGCTGACCCAGGCACATACGTTAATGGGTCGAGTATCCGCCTATATGAGTGGTAGGCATATGCAGACTTACAACCTGAGAAAGAGGGTGTATGCCGAAACCATGCGAGATACAACCGAGAGAAACAAGAAGGTTGCGGCAGAACTGGCTGTGTTAGAAATACGGGATACCGAAGCGGAAGACTTCGAGCGGATGCATTTATGGAAGAACGAGTTTAAGTCTTTGGCTGAACACCTGTATGAACTGCGCTTGAGGCTCCGTGTAGATATGCATATAGGAGGTGGGAGCGCATGATTTTACCATGCAATCCGTATAGCAAAAAACAGCAGACCAGCAGCAAGCGGGTCAAGAAGAAGCGGGGGAACCACACAGCCATTACGTACGCTGTTCGTGAGGAAGTAGATCGGCGGGCGGCAGAGCATACCGGATATGTGATATGTGAGCGCTGTGGCGTTTCCCGGCCTGCGCTGTGGTTTGAGAAAGCGCATTTGGTGAATGCCAGCCAGTACGGTAGCGGGTCGGAGCCTTGGAACATTGCTAACCTGTGCGGCCCCCGTACAGAAACGGGCACCTGTCACCAGTGGTCAGACGATACAGCTGCAGGCCGGGAATGGAAGCTCCGAAAGAGGGACGAGCTTATCGAGTATTATTTCCGTGGACATGGGAAAGACGTCTGGAAGACGTCCGCCGGATATCCTACGGACGTCCAATAAATAACCGCGCTGTCGGGAGGGAGGTCGCCAAAATTGGCATGGATAGAGAGCCATCAGGGCACAGACAGACACCCCAAAACCCGCAAATTGTGCCGTAAGCTGGGAATCTCAACCCCGGCAGCGGTCGGACACTTGCACATGTTTTGGTGGTGGGCAATGGACTTTGCCCAGGATGGTGACATAAGCAGATATGGTCCCGATGATATTGCGGATGCAATAGAGTGGGAAGGCGATTCAGAGCAACTTTATAGTGCTTTGGTCGAGGCAGGTTTTATTGATGAAACCGAGACGGGGCGCGAGATACACGACTGGTATGCTTATGCTGGTCGGCTGATAGAAACACGGAAAAAAGATGCAGACAGGAAGCGGAGGGACCGCGAAAAGAGGAAGGCTGCTGCTGACTTATCCGCAGGATGTCCGCCGGACATACCCCGGACGGATGAAGGACAGCGGTCGGAGTCCACACGTGACCTTAACCTTAACCCTAACCATAACCAATATAAAGATAAAGATTATTGTCCCGAACCGCCTCCGGCTGGTCAGGACGATCCGCCTCCTTCGGGAAAAGGGAAGAAGCCTGATAAATACGATCCAGACAACACCTATTACAAAATGGCTGTGTACTTCAAGGGTAAGGTGGACGTAATGGCAAAGGGCGAAGGTATTGAGCATCTAACAGCCCGTAGCAATATGCAGACTTGGGCAGATGATTTCCGTAAGCTTGTGGAGCTGGACAAGCAGTCTGATACCCGACTTATACAGGACGTAATGGATTGGGTGGTCAAGGACAATTTTTGGTGCAGGAATGTGTTAAGTGCAGAGAGCTTCCGCAAGCAGTTCGGGAAGCTGGTATTGGCAATGCGTAAACCGGACCGTCAGCCCCGGTCTGCTGGTAGGAGCGATAAGCAGTCTATAGATATTGTTAAACCGCCAGAGGGCGATGCCGAAGTTTCACAGGCCGAGGTGGACGAGCTTATGCGGCTTGCTGAACGTATGGAAGCAGGCAAAGGGGGCCACCAGAATTGACACCAACTGCATATATGGCAAAACAGTCTGTTCCCCGGCTACGCGAATTGTTAAATGACGAACGATTGGATTATGACATTCGGGCATATGCCGAAGTGGAGTTATTAAGGCGGATCGGAGGTGCCGGGCTTGGGAAAAAGGATATACACGCCAGAAGATTGGGACAAGCGTCTGGAGCAACAGGGGAAACAGACTAGAAAGATTTATGTTGCGTGCGAGGAAATGAATTTTATTTGGTCCGCTGATGATCTGGCGAATTTCCGTGACATGTGGCGGCAGGGGTATAGCGTGGAAGAGATTCAGAGATTTTTCAATCGGGAAAGCTGGCAGGAAGTAATACTTATTGTGCTGGACCAGCTCCGTGCAGGAAACATAAAAATGCGGCCGGGAGAGCTGCTTGAAGGAGTGAAGGCATGATCATATATGGGAACAGGGGAATGGGCTTTGAAAACCTGATTGAGTTTTCCAACCAGCGGTACGAGCATCTTAATGTGGCGGTGATCAATAAACGTCCTACGCCAGTTAAAGTTACCAAGAGTAAGGGGAGCAAGGTACTTGCTGGATATTTTGAAAAGGCGTCAACGGTGGACTATGACGGATCATACCGGGGCCGGGCAATAGCGTTTGAAGCCAAGTCTATTAAAACACTATCTTCCTTCCCGCTGAAAAACCTAGAAGAACACCAATACGAATATTTGGAGAGTAGCCACCGGATCGGACAAGCAATAAGCTTCCTACTCATTGAGTTTACTTCTTTTCGAGAAACGTACTTGCTTCCGTTCCAATCGCTTTCATTTTTCTGGAGAGAGTATAAGGGTACGGGGCCTAAGTCCATAAGCAAAGACG
This sequence comes from Paenibacillus sp. 203, assembly GCF_037027525.1. NCBI lineage: Bacteria > Bacillati > Bacillota > Bacilli > Caryophanales > Paenibacillaceae > Paenibacillus > Paenibacillus sp. 203. Next base: position 38,227 of record NZ_JAXCHD010000015.1, on the reverse strand, counting down.
ACCTGAATATTTACGGTTACTTGGTCCCAACAGGGCGGGTGCCAGTTGATTACCTCAAAGCAGTAGACAAAGTATGGTTTGTTGATTAGGCCCCGGTATGGACAGAGGCCGCAGCCCTCCACAGCCGTTAAACCAAACATATGTACTTATTTATTAATAATTTGGAGGTATTTACATGATTAATCGTGTTGAATTAAGCAAGCTGGTACAGGGTGGTTTACAAGAAAAATTTAATAAAGAGTGGGATCGTGTCATGAAAAATATTGATGATCCTAATACATCCGCAACGGCTGCACGCAGCATCACAATAACGGTGAATCTTAAACCGGACGCAAAACGGAAAACCATTAATTCCACTGTTGCCACCAAGTCAACCATAGCGCCAGATAACCCATTGGATACAACATTTATCCTTGGTACCGACAACGCTGGGAATGTGGTGGCGAAGGAATTGATTTTTGGAGAAGAGGATCAGTCGTTTTTTGATAACGAGGGTACTGTCCGTACTGGTACTGGAGAAGAGGTCGACCCGGAGACAGGGGAATTAAAGTCCAGTACGGGCAATGTAGTTAACTTTAAATAATATAAAACCAAAAATTAGGAGGAATTACAAATGATTAAAGAAGCAATGCAGTATATCGCGGGTTTGGCAAACAAGGAAATTAAAGAGGTTGGCGGACAAATGTTTTCCACCGGGTCGTTGGAAGAGATTCAAGAGCCTACATCTACAGCTTTGAAGGTTCGCAGTCTGTCAGCACTCGTTGACTACCTCACTAAGAACTATGACAAGCTGGATCCTGTCATGATCCATGTCGTATCTGAAACGGAGGTCCAAGTCGTTAGCACCTTCAACCGGGACAAGCGCCGTAATGTGCTGCTGCAAGCGTCTGCTCTGCTTCCGTCAATCTCATTTGAACGATTTATGGATGTTGAGAACTTCAATATTCTACTTCAATCCTGCTTTGTGGCTACAGAGGACAGTAAAGCTATTTTGAAACTTGTAGGGAACATTCAAGAGGAAACGGTCAGTTCGGTAACTGATGATGGCATATCACAGCAAGTGGTAGCTAAAAACGGTGTAGCTAATGTCGAAAAGGTAAGGGTTCCGAATCCGGTTTCTTTGAAGCCATTCCGTACATTTATCGACATTGCACAGCCTGAATGCAGTTTTGTCTTCCGTATGAAGTCCGGCCCGTCTGCCGCTCTGTTCGAAGCTGATGGGGGGGCGTGGAAGCTCCAAGCTATGGCGAGTATCAAGGAACATTTGAATACTAAGCTGGCGAAGGAAATTGAATCCGGTTTTGTAACCATTATAGCTTAATACATCCTTGGGGCGGCTAAGGCTGCCCCTCTACCAAGGGAGATATCACATATGCCGAATGCAAACGGTTGGCTTTCGAGAGACGAGGTAAAACAAATCAATGTTCCCGTGCTGGTACCGGACAAGGACGCACAGCGGGGCAAATGGCATAATGGACTGCCTCCGGCTGGAGGGTTATTGCTTACGCGAACGAGCTGCGTAACCATGAATTGTCCGGTAGGGGAAAACGAAACGCCTGTAGCATACATGTACAATCCAAAGCATCGATCCGAATACCGATATGCCCCCTTTTACTTCCGCACTAAAGAGCAACTAAATCAACTTAATAGTGAGGGAACGGTATGACTCAGTTGGAATTTAACTTTTATTCTGCTGAGGTTGTACGGGAAACAACGGATTTGCGAAAAGGGATGGATGGGCATCTATTGAACGGGTGTTTTTACGAACGCAGCACGGGCAGTTTTGTATCTTATGTGCTGGGAAGACGACACCACGTATTTAATGTGGAGGTTCTTACAAAGGAATGGATGGAAAAGACCAAGCGGGAACGTTGGATCGAATAGACCGCCCCCAAGGGCAGAGAGGACAGGCCCAGGGGATAAGAAGGAGGGACAGCATGCAGGAAATCATAGTAGACAATTTTGCAGGAGGTGGCGGGGCCAGCACGGGAATTGAGTTGGCGACTGGAAAGTCGGTGGATATAGCAATCAACCACGATCCTGCTGCTATAGCAATGCATGAGGTTAATCATCCCGAAACTGTCCATTATCAGGAAGATGTGTGGGCGGTAGATCCTCGTGAAGCGTGCGCTGGTCGTCCCGTGGCATTGGCTTGGTTTAGCCCTTCCTGCACACACCACAGTAACGCAGCTGCGGGAAAACCAAAAAATAAGCAGTTGCGGGGGCAGGCGTGGCTTGCGGTTCGGTGGGCTGCAACTGTTAGACCAAGGGTCATGATACTGGAAAATGTTAAAGAATTTCAGACATGGGGGCCTCTACTGGAAAATGGGCAGCCTGATCCAAAGCGAAAGGCGCTGAGCTACAACACTTTTGTTAATGCAATGAAACGGCAGGGATACAAAGTCGAAACCAAGATTTTAAAGGCTTGTGATTATGGAGCGCCGACAGGCCGTGAAAGGTTTTTCATGGAAATGCGGTCTGATGGAAAACCGATAGTGTGGCCTGAGCCTACTCATGGAGACCCTAACAGCCCAGAGGTGCTTAATGGACAGCTTAAACCTTGGCGTACAGCAGCAGAAATAATTGACTGGTCATTACCTTGCCCTTCTATTTTTTCTCGGAAGAAGCCTTTGGCGGATAAGACCCTGCGTCGAATAGCAAGAGGAATCCAAAAGTTCATAGTTGAGAATGAAAAACCTTTTATTGCTCCTAATCATTCGGAAATCGGGAACCTGGGTGATAAGTCGAATATGGTTGCGGCCTTTATATCTAAATACTATGGAGAGGTTTCTCCTACAGATGCACGGGGTCATAGAATAGACGAACCACTACACACCATTACTACAGCAAACCGTTTCGCTCTTATTACAAGTCATTTGGTCAAACTTAGAGGCAATAACACGGGGAGTGCAGTAACCGACCCAGTGCCCACAATAACAGCCGGCGGGACACATATCGGGGAAGTAAGATCCTTCCTTATCAAGTATTACGGGGTTGGTGTCGGTCAGGATTTGACTGAGCCACTACACACAATACCGACAAAAGACAGGTTTGGTCTTGTAATCGTTAAAGGGGAGCCATACCAGATTGCAGACATTGGCATGCGAATGCTACAACCGCATGAACTCTTTGCAGCTCAGGGCTTCCCTGACAACTACGTAATAGATGTAGACGCGGCCGGAAAGAAGTATTCCAAGTCTGCCCAGGTAGCACGCTGCGGCAATGCTGTACCGCCTCCATTTGCTGAGGCGCTTGTACGGGCCAATCTACCGGAGCTTTGTACAGGATCAGGTAATAGATTGGTACTTGAGAGATACGCAGAGCAGGAGCCGGGCCAGCTTGCTTTCAGTATTTAGATCAAGGGGGATACACCCCCTACTACCTATAAGGAGATGAATATAAATGCTAGTTGAATGGAAAATTTCTATCGGCTATCCCGGTGCATGTAGAGAGGGGGCAGTCGAGATTGACGACGAGGATGTAGAAGGTAAGAGCAGGGAAGAAATCGACCGAATGATAAACGAAGCTATATGGGAGGATGCCTCACAGTATGTGGATTCCTACCCTACCAATACGGCTGAAATCGAAGAGGCTATTAAAAGGCTGACTGGAGGCGGTAAAGGTGAGTGAAGTAATCAAGCGTGACCAATACGGATACAAGATATACCCTCTGTTAGACGGATCGGAAGTGCTATGGGCGGAAGAGGAAAGAGTTTTGTTTCACCGTGCTAGTCCCGAAAGTATGCCGTTAACGACTGATGCGGACGGAGTTTTTGAAGACCTGCTTGCCCTGGTAGACTCACTCCAGCAGCAGCTTGCAGAGAGGGACCGGACAATAGCTAAGCTTCATGAGGTGCTTACATTTTACTGGAAACCTGAAAAATACTTAGCAGATGAATTCTACGAAGACGGCCATCCTAAAAGTTGCGTAATCACAAGAGACCGGGGCAAAAAGGCTGAAGAAGTACTGAAACCATATGAAATGTAAGGTAGGGAGCAACCACCAATAAAATACACTCTAATTCCTCATTTGAAATAGGTGTTCTTTATCAAATGGATGTGTTAACATTTGAATTAAACAATCTAAATCAAATGGAGAGGGATGTTTATTGATAATGGAGGCTAATTCTCGAGAAGAACTCATCAAACGACTTAAAGATACTCAAATGGAAGTGGAAAGACTACTTTTTGTGATTAAGCAGAATTCAACGCAAGGTCGCGATTATTTTATTGAGGCAGGGAATCATCTTGCTGATATGTTATTCGACATACGTACAAATAAAGATGTAAAGATTAATTCACTGCGTTCAAAAGCTACTGACTTATTAAAGAAAAAAGATAAGTTTTTTAAAGACTACGCTGTTTTTTGTGCTGATCCAATAGGATTCACCAAAAGGCGTGAGGAAGATGCGGCAAAGGTTGAAAAAAGAGGGGGGGCCCGAAAAGGAGCAGGACGTAAATCTCTTGGCATAAAGAAATCCGTAACAATAACCTTGCCACAAGAGCGATGGGATGCAATAGATGATTTGATAGAGAACGGTAAATTCAAAAGCTACCCTGATTATTTCCGGCACTTGGACAGTAAGGATTAAACGAATACAGGGTGTAGGACCTACACCCACTAAGGGAGGATATATAGATATGGCAAAAGGAACCTTTATGTATGATTTGAAGCTAAATGAAAATGACAATGTTCCAGCGGTCATACAGCTTCCGGGACAAATGATTGAGTTTGAAATAACAGAGAGGGACTTAAACAGAATGTTGCATCTTTATTTCATGAAGCGGATGGAGGGATGATATTGCCTAAATTCAACAAGCTTGTTAAAATGCCAGGTCCTCCGAAGATAGACATTGAGCAAATACGGAAGGAATTTGAAGGCGGTAAGGTTTCATACTGGAAGAGCGTAGCGGGGATGCTGATTGAAGAGATAGACCGGATGAAGATTATCATGCAGGAGTCTTCTTCTGCTTTAACCGACACAATTAGGAAGTCAGACGAACTTATAGAGGATCATAAGCAGACAGCACGTATGTGGCATGATAAATACATGGAGCTGCTAAAAAAACATGAAGGATGAACACAACAAAGCCCCCGCAACCTTGTCAGGGAGCACGGGGGCCTGTTACTTCATTTCTCAATCCCATTATATCACAAGGGGGAATGAGGATGCTTGCAAATGAGGATAAGCCCATGAAACAACAAATGGAACCTATAGATTTAGGAGCAGCGACACCCCTCAACTATCGCAAGGCAAGGAATATAGCAAAGCGAATATATGAAGAAGCAACTGCTGCTGAAAAGGAAGTTATCTCCGATATGATCAGAGATTGTGAATTTGTGGAGGAATGGCTAGTAACTGGGAGAAGACCGGGAAATAAGCGAGGGGTTGAAAGGCTGGCTGCCTACCAGCGTGAGCGGCCTGTAGACCCATTGAGGATGCAGGCATATGTACAAAAAAATCACGCAGGTAGTCCGGCTAATTTATCTGATTGGCAGCTATTCCAAATAGAGGACGCACTATCTACACTCAGTCCACGCGAGCGCGAATGCTACACTATGGCACATGGACAATGTTTTAGCCGGAGTCAGATTGCTGAGTATTTGGGTATTACTAAGGATAGTGTTACCGAATATGTGGAGAGGGCACAGAAAAAAGTTTCACAGGCAGTCTCAGAAAGCTTATTTTTGTCCCCCAACTGCCACCTATAGGTAGAAACTATTTTGTGATTGTCACTGATAGTTTTAAAACATAAGCAGACATAAGGGCGCAGGGTAATCGCGTCCTTTTTGTTATGCACACATAGGAGGAAAATAATATGTCTGTAAAACCACGTTTCGCATTTCTCAGTTCTGACGGCATCCTTCACTTGCACGATGAGGAGCACGCAGCACAGCACGGCAAGCATGTACAAACTTCGCTGACTGACGATGAAAGCGGCTTTCCGATCGTAGAAGGTCAGGGTGTTGTCTATTATGCCCAAGAAGACAAAGCCTACATTAACGGCAACAAGTCGGACGGTAAACTCATTGCAACACCGCTAGTGCTCAAGCAGCTTGCAGCAGAGTTATTGTAGTAACTTTCCAGGATAAGATACAGAAAAAGGCGCCCGCAATGGACGCCTTAATTCATTTTATTTCACTCTTTAGTTACTTTTGCTTAATGCCCAAAGCATCTTTTACGGAGCTTTGAAGCAGCTGGGAGAAATTCAAACCAGCATCCTTCCCGGCATCACGAAGCCATTGAGGGGCAGTGCAATTGATGGTCACAGATTTATTCATTGCTGCATCCCGGTAAGGAGGCAAGAAAACTTCAACGTATACAATCCGGTCACTGGCATCGTTTAACTCAATGCTGGCCGGATCAGACGGTGATGGAATTGCCATATTATTATCTTCAAGTTCCAGTATGCGATCAACTAACATGCTTTTAGCGTCAACAACAGCCGTTGGAATATCAGGGGCAAGAACGGCCGTTCCGGGAATATCCGGGAAGTACAGTCCTACACCATCATCTGCTTTTTCAATAACAGCAGGATAAACATAGGTGTTTTTCAATTTATCTCACTCCTTTTGTTTTTGAGACATATGTCTCAATTATAAAACTAAATTTTTTTGAACCATATGGTTCAAGTATAGACTAAATTTTTTTGAAGCATATGCTTCAAAAATTGGTGTATAGAATTCACCTGCTTATGAGCCTTACTGGAGGTAAGCGTTTAGGGAGAAGCGCAGGGGTTAAAAGATAACCCCTGTTGTCTTCTCGATGCTCTTGAGTGTACCAATCGGTATGGTGGCTCCTTCATTATGGAAACTGATATCCGCATAGCGTGTTGGATCATCTTTATGTTTCCACCGCTTATGACTACCGCCGCCAGTGTGTGAAGGTGAAGGCCTAAACCCTTCTCTTCTCAACCGTTTGACTAACTCTCTTACTGTTATTTGTTTCGGCATCGCTTACCTCCTTTCTATACTCTTATTATAACACGTGTTATCATGCGCGTCAATATATTATGCGCATTATTATGCGTATTAATTTGAAGGAGATAGAAGCATGACCAACCCATTCTATAAATCAAAACGTTGGAAGCGAAAGCGTGCTGCTATCCTGCGGCGTGATAAATACATGTGCCAAGAAAGCAAAAGGTTTGGAAAATCTGAATCGGCTGTCACGGTACATCACATCTATCCGCTGGAGCATTACCCAGAGCTTGCGTTAAAGGATTGGAACTTAGTATCACTATCGGATAAGCAACACAACGCAATGCATGATAGACAATCACATGAACTTACAGAGCTAGGCAAAGCATGGCAGGCAAGGGTAAGGGAACATTTCGAAAGAGAGCAAGGTAATTCATTTTCTCTAAGCGGACTGAGCAAATAAATTTAAAATTATTTTTTTGGAAATATTTTTTTTAGAAAGCCCCCCCTTTTTATTTTTTTAAAAAATTTTATCTGGGGACCGGGCAGGGGAGCCTTTTCCAATAGAGCGGGGTCCCAAAAACTTTTTTTGGCCTAAAAATATACAGTAAATGGGAGGTGAAGGCATGTGGCGAAGTCACCAACAAAGGAGACGATCAAGCGGGCAACTGTTGCGGATATGAAAGCACTTGGTATTCATAAACCGCAGTACAATAGGATAATTGACATTTATGCGGAACTGGTTTTTCAGTACAACACGCTGACTAAAGAGTTCGAGGAAGGTGGTTACCAGTATGAGGTAAGTACCGATCAGGGAGGCGCAAAAAAAAGCCCGATTCTTGCATCTCTTGAAACGTTGCGTAAGGATATTTTGGCATACTCCGACCGCCTCTGTCTGAATCCGAAGTCCCTTGAGACTGTAACGGTTGAAAAGAAAGGGAAATCCGCTCTTGCGGCTGCATTAAGTGAGCTTTCATGAACCAATTTAAGAATTATGATTTGGTCATGGAGTATGCCAACAGCATCATTGAGGGTAGAAAGATTGCGGGGAAAGAGATTGTTCAGGGCTGTGAACGATTCATGCGCGATTTGGAAAATCCGGAATACACATTTGACCCTAAAGACGCTGAATTTGTCATTGGGATCATAGAAAAGACGTTTGTCCATGATGTGGGGGAACGATTAGACGGCACTCCATTAAGTGGAGAGCCTTTTTTATTGGAACCGTGGCAAAAGTTTATTATCTACAATCTGCTAGGGTTCTATCATAGGGGCAGCATCCTGCGAAGGTACAAAGAAGCCTTTATTTTCATTCCTCGTAAAAACGGAAAGACGCGGTTTGTGGCAGCATTGTCTTGGGCGCTGGCATTACTGAATCGACGTTCCGGTTCAAAGATTTACATTGTCGGCGCTGCGCTTGAGCAGTCGTTACAAAGTTTCAATTTTATTAATTACAATCTAGACAAAATGGGCGAAAAGGAAAATTTCCGAGTTCTGGACAATAACCAAGAGCATAGCATAAGCGGCGACTTAGGCGATGGTACTCTGTACATCAAGGCATTAGCCGCTAACCCGGATAAGCAGGATTCTTTAATCTGTAATATCGCCATTGCTGACGAGCTACACGCTTACACCAAGCCTAAGCAATATAACATCATCAAAGAAGCCATGAAGCCGTATTCCAACAAGTTAATGATTGGTATTACTACTGCGGGCGATAACATGACAACTTTCTGCTATCAGCGGTTGCAGCTTTGCAAAAAAATACTGGATCAAACGGTACAGGATGAAACTTACTTTGTATTTATTGCTAAGGCGGACGAGGACCCGGATACAGGTGAGGTTGATTACACTGACCCGGTGCAACATGAAAAAGCGAATCCGAATTATGGCATAACCATTCGTCCAGATGACATCCTTAATGATGCTCTGCAAGCCCAAAATGATCCACAGCAACGTAAAGACTTCTTTTCCAAGTCGTTGAACGTGTACACTGCCGCAATGCGGGCTTACTTCAATTTGGACGAATTTAAAGCGTCTGACCGTAAATATAAATGGACACTTGAGGAATTGGCGAAGCTTCCTATTGACTGGTATGGCGGGGCTGATTTGTCTAAGCTGCATGACCTGACAGCATCGGCACTATATGGCAGCTATGGGGAAATAGATATTGTGGTTTCACATGCTTGGTTCCCAGTGGTAGCCGCAGCCAAGAAAGCGGAGGAAGACAACATTCCGCTATTTGGCTGGAAGGAAGATGGCTGGCTGGATATGTGCAATAGTCCTGTAGTCAATTACGCAGATATTGTGAACTGGTTTGTCAAAATGAAGAAGATGGGCTTCAAGATTAAACAGGTGGGTTTTGACCGGAAATTCAGTCGAGAGTTTTATTTGAACATGAAGCGGTCTGGTTTTTCCATGATTGACGAGCCTCAATATTTCTGGCGTAAATCTCAGGGGTTCAGACGTATTGAACAAAAAACGAAGGAAGGAAAATTTTATTACCTTCATTCGCAGGCATATGAATACTGTGTGCAGAACGTTAGCGCTATAGAAAAGACGGATGACATGATTCAATATGAAAAGGTGAACCCTCAGCAGCGCATAGATATATTCGATGCGTCTGTTTTTGCATGTGTAAGAAAGCTTGAAAATATGGAAAAGTCCACGAGTGCTTCAAAGTGGCTTAATGGAGGTGGGTGATTTGGGGCTTAGAGACTGGATGCGCAAGAAACGTGACACACGGGCTGCACCGGAAAATAGTATTGGTTATTTCCTAACACAGGATGCATATGACACGCTTTGTGTACCTGGTTATACAAGGCTTTCCGATAATCCCGAAGTAAAGATGGCTGTTCATAAGATTGCTGACTTGATCAGCAGCATGACAATTCACCTGATGCAGAATACTGCTGATGGAGATATCCGCGTTAAGAATGAGCTTTCTCGCAAGCTGGACGTTAATCCTTACAGCCTCATGACGCGTAAGGCATGGATATACAACATTGTTCAAAACCTACTGCTTTCGGGCGAGGGGAATAGTGTGGTATATCCCAAAATGTCAAATGGTTTGATAGCCGATTTAATCCCACTCAAACCGTCCAGCGTCAGCTTTATGGAGACATTGGACGCATATCAAATTTTGTATAAAGGAAATACTTATCAGCATGATGAGGTACTTCACTTTATCATAAACCCCGATCCTGAACGGCCATGGAAAGGGCAGGGGTACCGGGCTGTACTCAAGGATATTATTCATAATCTCAAGCAGGCTACGGCGACCAAGAAGGGGTTTATGTCCGGTAAGTATATGCCCTCACTCATTATTAAGGTTGACGCGAATACGGCGGAACTGAGCAGCGAGGAAGGGCGAGAAAAAGTATTTGATATGTACTTGAAACGGTCTGAGGCAGGACAGCCGTGGATCATTCCAGCGGAAATGATTGATGTGGAGCAGGTCAAACCCCTGAGCCTGAACGATTTGGCAATAAACGATTCAGTACAATTGGATAAACGGACAGTGGCGGGCCTCTTCGGAGTGCCGGCTTTTTTTGTTGGGGTTGGCGACTTCAAAAAAGATGAATATAACAGCTTCATCAATACGACGATTCTGCCGATGGCTACCGGACTTGTCCAAGAATTGACCCGCAAACTGCTTTACAGCCCGGATTTATATTTCAAGTTTAATCCCCGGAGCCTTTACGCCTATGACCTCAAGGAGCTGGCAGATGTCGGAAGCAATCTTTTTGTTCGTAGTCTCATGTTGGGGAACGAGGTCCGGGATTGGATCGGCTTATCGCCGCTGGAGGGGCTGAACGAACGTATCATTCTTGAAAATTATATCCCCGCTGGCATGATTGGGGATCAGAAAAAATTAAACCAGGGGGGAGGTGAGGATGATGGATAGGAGCCAGAAGGTTGTACGCAGCCTGCACACGGAGTTAAAGACCCGATCTGAACAGGATGGACAGGACATGTTCATTGAAGGCTATTTTGCTGTGTTCAATCGTCAAACGGAGCTGTGGCCCGGAGCATTTGAAGAGTTGGCCCCTGAAGCTTTTAATACCACGCTGGGGAACGACGTACGGGCGCTCATTAACCATGACACCACATTGGTACTTGGCAGGAATAAATCTGGCACGCTGGAGCTTAAAGCCGATTCTCACGGCTTGTGGGGGCGTGTGAAGGTGAATCCGAACGATAGTGACGCAGTGAACATGTATGAACGCGTGAAGCGCGGAGACGTGGACCAGTGTTCCTTCGGCTTCAACATTTTAAAAGAGGATACGGATTGGAGCGAAGATGGAACGGTTAAATGGACCATTCGAGAAGTTGACCTTCACGAAGTTTCTGTTTGTACCTTTCCAGCTTATGCAGATACGGGCGTTCAAGCTCGAAAATCAGAGGTTGAGCAGCACCGTTCGCGGCAGTTGCAGCAACGAAAACACCAATTGAGAGAGAGGCTGAAAAAATAATGGCACTTAGACAAATTATGCTGGCAAAAAAGATTCAGCAGCGTAAAGCTGCTCTTGAAGAACTACTGGGGCAAGAACGCAGCTTGCAAACGAGATCCGATGAGTTGGAATCCGCAATTGAGGAAGCCGCCACCGACGAAGAAATTGCAGCTGTAGAAGAAAGTGTTACGGAGCTGGAGCAGGAGAAGACGGGGATTACTGAGCAGAAAGGTGTATTGGAAGGCGAGATTGCAGCACTTGAAGGTGAATTGGAACAACTCAACAGCCAAGCACCTGATAATACCCCGAACTCTGTACCAGCTCCAGCACCATCCGAAAGAAACCATACACAAACAGGAGGCGAAACAAGAATGAGAGGCAACAAATACGAAACACGGGCGCAAACCCTTGAAAGATTGAACCAACCTGAGGTACGTGATTTTTATTCCGCACTGGCTACGGCTGTGAAAGAAAATCGTGCACTCACAGGAGCAGATGCAACGATTCCTACCGTTGTTATTGACATGATCCGCACGCGAATTGGTGATTTTAGCCGCCTTTACAAAGAGGTTGAAGTAGTTCCGCTGAATGGTGATGCACGTGTTATTTTAGACGGTGCCATTCCTGAGGCGATTTGGATTGAAATGTGTGATCCTGTTCAAGAGCTGGCAGATGCCTTCACACAAACTGAACTGGATGGCTTTAAAGTGGGGGGCTTTATTCCTCTGTGTAACGCCATTTTAGAGGACAGCATGATTGATTTGGCGAATTTTGTCGAACGCCGTTTGGCAATGGCAATTGGTAAGGCGTTGGACAAGGCTATTTTGATTGGTACAGGCCCGACAGCAAAACAGCCGCTTGGGGTGGTAACGGCATTGAAAGATGATACAAGCCGCAATGTTACCGTAGATAAATCTATTGAAAGTATTGTCACTCAATTGGCTCTAATTGACGACGGAGAAGACGGAGCGCCGATTGAAGAAGTCATTGCTGTTATGCGTCGATCCACTTATTACAAGCACATTGTACCGCAAACGCTTGTAAGAACAGCAGACGGAAGAGTGGTTGTTCAAACTGTCACCAATCCAATGTTGCCCGATGGCACACGTATTGTATTTTCACAATATGCCCCGGCTGAAACAATTGTCTTGGGCGATTTTAAGAAGTATTTGTTGGCAGAACGTGCAGGCGTCAAAATTGAAAGCTCTAAAGAAGTACGCTTTATTCAGGACCAAACGGTATTCAAGGGTACTGGACGATATGACGGCAAACCAGTTTATAAAGAATACTTTGCAGTGCTCACAATTACGGCGGGGGGTGCTCAGGGATGAGCAAGTTTACAGCGGTAGTGACTGAGGATGTGGCAGCAAACAGACTCCTATCTAAAACGGTAGGAACTGAAGGTATCATGTTGGCGGCAACTACAGCAGGCGGTACGCCTGACTTTCGTTCAACTGGTACGTTGAAAAAGGGTGATGTGATCACCGTAATCATTAACAATAGCCCCACTTGGTTAGTGGAAGCTGGTGAGGACATCGCGGCCGGGGCAACAGTGGCGGCAGGCGCTGGCGGTGTAGTTGTAGCATCAGAAACGGGATTTGGGTACGTAGCTAAAGAAGTAAAAACTGGCGAATTGGCTTCTGTGATTCGCTCTACTACCGGAGGCGGCGCAGGGCAACCAGGGCCAAAGGGTGACAAAGGAGCAACAGGCCCAGCGGGACCAACCGGGCCAGCAGGACCCAAGGGCGATAAAGGCGATACTGGAGCAACGGGCGCAGCCGGGGCAAAAGGTGACAAGGGCGATAAAGGTGATCCGGGCGAGGTCACAAAGGTCCAGTATGACGCTCTAGCGGCCCGCGTAACGGCTCTAGAAGCCAAGGGTTGATATGGATGCCACCACAATCGTTAACCTTGTAAAAGAACGGCTGGGCATTCGTACAACGGTGCGTGACAGTTATCTGGAGTCTATTACAAAATCAGTCATTACCGAACTGGAAGATGAAAAAGGGCTTGCACTTGATGCGGAGAACTTCAATCATCTTCTTTTTTGTGCTGATTATGCTACATGGCGGTATCAGTCCCGGGATGAATCCGGGGCTATGCCGCGTCATCTCCAATTCAGATTACACAATCTAATTCTTCATAACCGGAGGTTACCATGAGTTGGGATTATGAGCTTACGCTAATCAGGCCCGGTGAAATTACACAGGACGATATAGGCAATCAGATTCCCGGTGATCCAGTAGAGACGATCGTGTTGTGTAAACTCCAATCTGTGGGACGTACTGAGTTTTACAATGCAGCGGTTGCAGGGCTACGACCTGAAATGGTGTTTGTTATTCATGGCTATGAGTACAACTATGAACAGTCTGTCCGTTTTGATGGCGTGCTGTACAGGGTGATTCGTACCTATTCAACTGGCTTTGAAGAACTGGAACTAACGTGTGAGAGGGTGGCGGCAGATGGCTAGAGACATTGACATTGATCAGCTTGTTTCCGAAATCACCCGCGCCGTACAGGAATACACCGATGATGTAGAAAAAGGAATTGACCAGCATTTGGATGAAGTAGCCGAAAAGGTACGACAGGAAGCGGAGACAAGCGCACCTAAGCATACCGGGAAGTACGCCAAGGGGTTCAAGGTTTCCGATCAGAGCAAGGGGACGCTTAAGCGGTTGGTAGTATGGAACAAAAAGCATTCCCGCCGTGTGCATTTGCTGGAATTTGGACACGCCAAGCGCGGAGGTGGGCGGGTAAGGGCTTATCCTCACTTGCGGCCTGCTTATGAACACCACGCGGCACATCTTGCGGATGATATCAAGCGCATCATTCGTAACGGAGGTAATGGGTAGTGGAACAATCAGAGTTATTTGTCGAACTTAAATCACTGGGAATGCCAGTAACGTATAGTCATTTTACAGTGACAGAAAAAAATCCTGCCCCGGCCCCACCGTTCATAACATTTCAGTTTGCGTACAGCTCTGACATGATAGCAGACAATCAAAACTATGTAGAAATTGGCAACTATCAGGTGGAGTTGTATACCACTAAAAAGGATTTAGCTACTGAAAAGAAAGTCCAAGATAAGCTGAAGGAGTTGGGCTTACCTTATTCAAAGCTGGAAAGCTGGCTGGATGATGAAAAGCTGTATCAAATTTTATATGAAATTCAATTAATTGGAGGGTAATGATATGCCAGAAAATAAAGTGACCTATGGCCTAGAGAAGGTCCATATTGCTTTTAAAGATACAAACAGTGCCACACTTGCGTGGGAAACACCGCAACACATTGACGGAGCGGTTCGCTGGACACCAGAAGCGCAAGGTGAGTCCAGTACCTTTTACGCGGAAAACCGAGCTTATTTCATTGCCACATCAAATAACGGTTACACCGGAGAATTAGAATTTGCGCTGATTCCAGATGCCATTATCGCCCGCATGTTGGGTTGGGAAATTGACAAAAACGGTATGCTGGTCGAAGTTACGGACGGTATTCCTCAACCATTTGCCATTTTGGGCCAGGTCCAGGGCGATCAAAAAAATCGTCGCTTTGTTTATTACGAAGCACAAGCCAGTCGAACCGCCAAGGAGCGCACAACCAAGGGTGCCAGCGTTGAGCCTTCGACAGACGTTCTCTCTGTTACAGTTTCCCCGATTGAAATAGCAGGAAAAACAATTGTAAAGGGCGACATGGAACTCAATGATACGAATGCTGCTGCTTATAACGCGTTCTTCGAATCGGTATATACACCAGTTCTCACAGGTACTGGAGTAACCGGAGGTGCTGAAGCATGAGAGAACTAAACATGGGTGGAGGTAAAACGGTAAGAGTCAAGGCGACCCCCTTGGCTCTTTTGTTTTACAAACAAGAATTTAAGGCTGATTTGCTGGCGGATCTGCTGAAATCATTTGGACAGGGATTTAAGCCGGGCGCATCGGATAAAATCGACCCCGCAAAATTTATGGAGCGATTCGACACCATACTCATTTTGCAAATTGTGTGGGCCATGGCAAAGGCGGACGCTTTCGGCAAGCAGTTCCCGAGCTTCCCGAACTGGCTCAGTGAGTTTGATGATTTAGACGTATACGGTGATTTTCTGAAAGATGCCTTGGAGGAGGCCGGAGACGGATTTTTTCGTAAAGGGAGATCCAAACCAACCAGATAATCCATCTCAGAATAATACCCGTGACCGAATGGAAATTGAATTGCTTGTGATCGGTAAGCGTGTAGGCCTTAGCTTTTCAGAAATGAATGAACTCAGGGTAACGGATCTACTGGACATGGCTCACAGTTTCACAGGCAACAAGCCGGGCGGTTCGAGGGAAGCAGTACAAGAAGATATTGATTCATTTTACAGCAGATAGGGGGTGCAGTAGTTGGCTGAAACAATCAAAGGTATTAACGTCGTCATTGGAGCGGAGACAACCGGACTATCTGCGGCCCTGTCTGATGTGAATAAGCGAAGTAAAGATTTACAGGGGGAGCTAAAGCAGGTTGAAAAACTCCTGAAATTAGACCCCGGAAATACAGAATTATTGGCGCAAAAGCAAAAGATTTTAACGGATGCAGTCGCCAACACATCGGATAAATTGAATACTTTGCGTGCTGCACAGCAACAGGTTAACGAACAGTTTGCCCGCGGGGACATTACCGAGGGACAGTATCGGGCATTTCAGCGAGAATTGGTTCAGACAGAGCAGGAATTGAAAAAGCTTCAAAATAGTCTGAATAGCCTGAATGCACCACAAATCGATGTTGTGATTAACGGCGACACACGTAATTTAAACGATGCCTTAGCAGATGCCAATAAGAGAAGTAAGGACTTACAAGCCGAGTTGCGACAAGTGGATCAGCTTTTGCGATTCGATCCAGGTAACACGGAGCTGCTGGCGCAAAAGCAAAAGCTACTGACGGATGCTATTGCTAACACAAGCGACAAACTCAACACGCTTCGCAGCGCTCAACAACAGGTCACAGAGCAGTTTCAGCGTGGAGATATATCAGAAGAACAATATCGAGCCTTTCAACGTGAACTGGTCCGTACTGAACAGGAATTACAACGCTTTGAGAATGGATTACGCGAAGCCCGTGGCGAACTGGACGATCTGGAAGAAGAAGCAGGAGACGCAGGCGATCAGCTTGGGCAGGTAGGGGACAAATTCAAAGCAGCTGGAGATAAGATGAAGGGAGTCGGCACCGCCTTGACCGTTGGCGTGACGGCTCCTCTTGTGGCTCTTGGTACGACAGCGGGAAAAGTTGCCTTGGATTTAGATGCGGCTTCCGGTAAAATGCGGGCTTCGCTGGGCGTGACCGCAGATCAGGCAGATAAACTGGCGCTGGCTGCTCAAAGCATTTGGAAGAACGGGTTCGGTGAAAGCTTAGATGAAGTAAATGAAGCGCTTATCACTACCCGTACTAACATCCAAGGTCTGGACGATTCAACATTAACGGATCTGACCCAAAAGGCGGTCATTTTAAAAGAAGCATTTGATGCTGAGGTCAATGAGACTACCCGAACCGCTTCGGTCCTCATGAAAAACTTTGGTATCGACGGTTCCGAGGCGATGGATCTTATTACGGTCGGCTTTCAGCGAGGCGGCAATTTTTCAGATGAACTCTTGGATACCTTGCGGGAGTATGCACCGCAGTTCAAAGGGTTGGGATACAGTGCAGACGAGTTCACCGCTATTCTGATTGCAGGCGCAGAAAAAGGCGCGTTTAATCTGGATAAAATTGGGGATTCCGCAAAGGAGGCATTCCTCAAGATTGGGGACGGCAGTGGTGGCTCACGTGATGCTCTGAAGGCTTTAGGTCTGGACTTCAAGCAAGTGGAAAATGACATTGCCAGCGGCGGCGAATCGACGAAGAAGGCATTCACGGCTGTTGTAACGGCTATTTCTTCGATCAAGGACCCGGCGCAGCGGGCGCAGACCGCAGTTGCTTTAATGGGTACCCCGTTAGAGGATTTAGGACCTCAATTCCGGGACTTCTTTGCCACGGCGAACACAGATCTTGGAACCTTTATTGGCTCTACGGATGCAGCAGGTGAGGCACTACAGGACAACTTTGGAGCGCGGGCTTCGAAGATGTGGCGAGAACTGCAAACCGATTTGGTCCCACTGGGGCAAGCGCTATTGGATCTGGCAGAGGAACTGCTTCCCAAAGTGCAAGAAGCGCTAAAGGGTGTAACGGATTGGCTGAAAAACCTGTCGCCCGAGAGCGCAAAAACGGTTTTAGCTATTGGAGGCATTGCGGCAGCAGTAGGACCTTTGTTAATTGGACTTGGGGGATTAGTATCCACGATCGGGACGGCGGTTACGGCCTTGGGTGCCATTGGAGGCGCGGCGGGTGTTACTGGGGGCGCTATGGCGTTACTCAGTAATCCTGTAGGTTGGGTTGTTGCTGGTCTGGCAGCCATTACAGCAGCAGGCGTAGCGCTTTATGCCAATTGGGAAGATATTATGGAACTGTCCCCGGTGTTACAGGGAGTTATTTTTGCCCTTGCAGGGCCTGTTTCTATCGTTGTAGCAGCCATTAAAGGCATTCAAGATGTCATGTCAGATTCTATTCCGGCAGTAGAACGATTCGGGGAGGATATTTCCGCCAGCACACAAGAGGCGGCAGGTGCTTTCCTTGATTTGAATGATAAAGCCACTTTAGCTCTTAACCAACTTCAATGGTCAGGTCAGGCTGTTACACAAGCTACGGCACAAAGCATTATAGATACCTTTTCACAAATGGGGGACCAAGTTCTAGCAGCCATGCAGGAGGATCATGCTGCACAGCTCCAAACCATGACAGATTTTTATGCTAATTCTGCTGCGCTCACTGAGACGGAAGAAGCCGCCATTCTGGAGAAGATGAAGGCCCACCAAGCCGCTCAGGAGTCTAATGTTCAGGAAGGACAACGTAAAATTGCGGCGATTCTGGAGGAAGCCAAGAACCAGAAACGGGATATTACAGATGCAGAGCGTACCGAGATTAACCGCATCCAACAGCAAATGGTGGAAACTGGAATTCAGCATATGTCCGAAAATGAGCTGGAGCAACGCGCCATCATGGAACGGATGAAGCAGAATGCAAGCGATCTGAGCGCGCAGCAAGCGGCGGAAGTCGTTGCCAACAGCGTCAAGCAGCGGGACGAAACGATCAAGGCGGCTGATGAGCAGTTCAATGATGTGATTAAGACGATCATCCAGCAGCGTGACGAGGCCGGCACGATCACGGCAGAGCAGGCGGATAAGCTTATTAAAGAGGCGACAAGACAACATGACGAAACAGTCGCCAAAGCTAAAGGAATGCACGAATCAGTCATTGCCGAAGCCAAGAAGCAGGCAGGGGAACACGTTAATGAAATTGATTGGGAAACGGGGCAAATCCTGAGCAAGTGGGATGTGTTTGTTACCAGTACAAAGACCAAACTCAATGATTTATGGACAGCTACCAAAGGTATATTCTCCAAAATGTATCAATCAGTAGCGGATGAAATGAAGAAAATCTGGAAGAACATTACCGACGAATGGAACGAAATCGTTGCTTTCTGGAAGAGTATAGACCTTACACAAATTGGTGCGGATATCATAAACGGGCTGGCAAACGGAATAAAGAGCAAAGCGGAGTCTGTTGCCAAAGAAGCCAGAGCGGTTGCGAAGAAAATCAGTGACTCTATTACTGAATTTTTCGATATGCACTCACCTTCAAGATTAACGACAGGGTACGGGCGATTTGTCAGCGAAGGGTTAGCGATTGGTATTCGTAAGGCGGGTTCAGATGCAGCGCGAGCAGCACAGGAAGTGTCTGCTATGGTTGCGGATTCGATTCAACCAACAATGGACGACCTGAATGATGTTTCAATTCCGAATCTATCTGGATTGCAGTCGTCAACTGGTGCGGCTGCTGCTGCTTTTGGGCAAAACAGCAACACAACCACATACAACATGGATGGTATGTTTTCAGGAGCTACATTTAGCGTGCGGTCTGACAATGATATTAAGCAACTGGCCCGCGAAATTTGGTCTATGACCGAGCAGCAAAGCCGGGCAATGGGAGGTGCAAGAGCATGAGTGCAAGTCTTTGGCTGGGGAATAAGTCGAACGAAGATCTTGGTTTCTTAGTGTTAGGCACATCAAAACGCCCGGCGCTTCCGGGTACCGTGGATCGTACACTAGCAATTGCGGGACGTAATGGCGTATGGGATTACGGAGCCGACTTGGGAGCAAGACAGTTTACTTTTGACTGTGCATTTAACGGGCGTGATCCTTTCCGACTACAACAACTCACTATGCAGCTTGCTGCTCATTTGGTTGATAGCTACGGCAAGCCACGAGAGATGGAAATGCGGCTGAGAGAGCGGACGAATCAGTATTTTATTGTCCGTTTATCTGGCAGTCTTGATATAGAACGTATCATGGGGCTAGGAAAATTCTCTTTACCCTTTATCGCCTTTGATCCGTTCGCATACAGCAATCAGGAACGTATATACGAAACGACAATCACTCATTCTCCTGAGGATATTCAGATTTTCTCAGGCGGAAATATCCGGGCTTTTCCATACATCGTACTTACCAATGTGGGAACAACGACTTTGCGTAGCTTCAGAATTGCTAATGAATATCAAGTAGAATAGGAGGTCTTTATATTGGCAGACATATTACTAAGTAAGTCGAACTGGTGGAAAACAGCCTGTATTAATGCAGCCTTGCGGGGGATTAACTTTGCTTCTCCTCAAACGCTTTACATTGCCCTATACACCAGTAGTCCAACCGATGCGGATACAGGGCAGGAGGTAAGCGGTGGAGGCTATACGCGCCGTGCTGTGACGTTTTCTGAACCAGTTATAGCGGATCGACGCGCCGTTACTTCCAGCGTGGGGGATGTCTCTTTCCCTATAGCTGGAGCAGATTGGGGCTTGGTAACTCATATCGGCATTCGCACGGCGGCAACAGGGGGCAATCTTGTATATCACGGGGCAGTCAAAACACCGCGCACGGTCCAGACGAATGACACACTTCGGTTTCTGGCCGGGCAAATAAAAGTAGACGAAGGGTAGGTGTGAAGCGTGGAAAAAATGTATCCACCAGTGGTGAACTCTCCTAAAACTGAACTTGCAGAACTGATCACAGACACGCAAACCGAAATTACAGTCGCCAACGCCGCTGTGCTTTTACAGGGCGAGGGTATTGCTGTTTTAGGCAATGGGGATGTAGCAGAAACCATTACGTATACAAGCGTAGAGGAAAACATTCTGAAAGGCTGTGTACGTGGCTATGAGGGTGTTGCCCGTGCTTGGCCTGTCGGTACACGGATTGCACGCAATTTCACGGCAGCGGACTTCCGGGCAGTACAGGGCAATGTTACTGAGATTGATGAAAAGGTAACAGACTTGTCCGCTACGGTAGCCGAGAAGACTCAGAATGCTTCTTTAACTAAAAAGGGTGTTACCCAACTCTCCAAGGCAGTCAACGGGACACGGGATGATATAGCGGCTACAGAGAGTGCAGTAAGTTCTGCGTATGGCCTAGCAAATAGCGCATATCGCAATCGAGGCAATGCACCAGCAAACTGTAATGATGCCACCCTATCGGGCAGCTACAATGTGGCTCTTTCCGCATGGACAGGTTTTTCGAACTATCCACCCGGAGCCTATACCTATGGCAAACTTGTGGTGAATTACGACAGCGGTGCTATTGTTCAAATGTACTTTTCACATGATAATCCAGGTCGTGTCTATACACGAATTGCGTTTGCTGGTGCTGACTGGAGAGAGTGGACGGAAATTTTCATGACTCGCGGCGGTTCTGTGTGGGGAACAATTGATAGCAAGAACGCCATTCCGTTAGCTATCTATCGTCCAGGGTATAAATCATGGGCATTACACAAATCGGATAATGGCCGAGTATATATATCTCCATCTAACACTATAGATGGTACTGACTGGAATTTTGGTAATGGGTTATGGATAGAAGAGGGTAATATAGGCTGGCAAGGCGGGGACCTGAACAGTCTAAAAGCTTCCTCTGCAAATCTTTTCAGTGGGAACGGAAGTCCTGAAGGAGCCGTGTCTGCTCCGGTAGGATCGCTATATCGTAGGCTGGATGGATATGCAGGGGAGACTCTGTATATCAAAGAATCTGGAACAGGAAACACGGGATGGAGGGCTGTTAAATGATAAAAGAATGTGTAGTGTTAAATGACGAGGTAATCAACATCGGGCCTTGGGATTATAAGCGCCAGCAAGTCCTGAAGTCACCAGCAGAGTATAACGACGAGGGAAAGATCACGAAAGAAGCTGTGTACGAAGAACAGACCATGAATCCTTTGCCTGAAGGGGCAACTATCGAAGAACGGGAAATTGAAGTTGCACCAGATGGCGGTCTGATTGTAAAGGGTTCTGCACAACCGACCAGTGATGAACTTCTTGGGCAGCAACTCGCAGAAATGAAGATTCAAACCATGCAACAAATTCAACTTTTAGCCAGCATGGGCGCTGAACTGGCAGCTACAAAATTGGAACTAATCAATTTGAAGGGAGCGGATAGCAAATGACTTTTTGGAAAACTGCTTTTGTACAGCGTTGGATAACGGCAGAGAAGTTAAAGGGTGCAGTCAAAACGGTGGACAATCCTTTCGGGGAGATCACACCGGAAGAATACAAGACCATTACAGGCGTGGACTTCCAGTAAGGAAAATTTTCCTTGCCTGATAGGAGGAAGCTATGTTTAATGGTGGTTTTAATAGCCTTGGTTTTAATACAGGAGATGTAGAAGGGAACATTATTGACCTTTCTGCATCTCTTTCTGGTTCCGGGCAAATGTACTCACGGAAGGTGGAGACGGATGGAACCGAAAGCGATAATGCGTTCAATCTTATGGCTTTTAATGTGGACGAACCTGGTACCGTAACGGAATACATTTTGGAATTTGTTTTGGATATGACTGCCGCTGCGGAGTTGTCCGGTGAAGGTCAGGCGCAGGCTGATTTTGTCCGTGAATATGACTTGGAAGCTGTACCTATGTCTGGTGAGGGACGTATGACAGATGCCGTGTATATCCGTGATATATTGGCGCAGGCTGTACCTATGCACGGCGAGGGCCGCATAACAGCAGATGCCAGCCGATTCCACACAGATTATATCGAGCTTATAGGATTATTTGCGCCAGGGGATAAAGTCATTATTGATTCAAAGAACCTCAAAATTACAAAGAACGGCCGGAATGCTCTGCATGAGATGCAGGGTAATTTTTTTGATCTGAACTTGGGAAATAACGTCCTAACGTGGACAGACCCGGAAACAGGACGTGACATTTTGTTCCGTATCACCTACCGGGATCGGTTTGTATAAGGAGGAAGCATGAGGACACATGTGACAGTTTATGATTTACAAATGCGCCGGGTGGCATTTCTAGAAAATGCATTCGATATTGGTTATGACGCATCAATGAACGCACTTTGGACAGCACAATTTTCTTTGCCTGCTGGGGATGAAAAGAACGCCGAATGTCAACCGTTGTACTTCGTAGAAATAATTGATGGTGATGTTCGACTTGAGTTGTTCCGCATCCTATCCAGTGCGGCAAAGCGCGGTAGCGGCGGGGAAACAATCACATATCAGTGTGAACACGTTTTAGCTACGCTGCTGGATGATGTGCTGTTTCAATATCACACAGTTGGTAATTTGGGTTATTACACACCGCAAGTGCTTAAATACATTCTGGATCGGCAGACTACGCAGCGTTGGCGGCTGGGTGATATTCAGTTCTCACACCAGTATGAATATAACTGGGAAAATGAAAACCTTCTAGGCGCCCTATTTTCCGTTCCGCAGCCATTCACAGATGAATACATGTGGACGTTTGATACTACGTCCTACCCGTGGACTCTGAACCTTGTACAGCCCTCTGCACGAGAGGAAGCGTACATTCGATACGGAGTAAATTTGCAGGGCATAGAACGGAAAATAGACCCGTCTCAGGTCACTACACGCATTTATGGCTTGGGCTATGGTGAAGGGGTTAACCAGCTTACTTTCGCTGATATTAATGGTGGTAAGCCCTATATTGACGCAGAACCGGAATACATTCAGCGCTTTGGTCTTGTACAAACCATTTTTGCGGACAAGCGTTTTGAATTTGCTGATACCTTATTATCGAGATGCCGGGCTATGCTTAATGAACTGAAGGTTCCAAGCGTGCAGTACACGGTAGACGCGGCAGAAATCTATGCGCTGACCAAAGACCCTATTGACCGCTTTAAAGTAGGGGCAATGGTTCGGGTGCAGGATAGGGAACTGGGTGTTGATATCGTTGCGCGGGTGCTCAAGGTAAGCAAAGGCGATCTGTTAGGCAGGCCGGGAGAAGTGAAGCTGGAGATTGCCAATAAAACACAGGATATCGCCAGCAGCATAGCGGACTTACGAAACCGGATGCATATAAGCGAGGTATACGCTCAAGGCGCAACAAATTTGGATACCAGGGACTTTGCAGATAATTGCGATCCAGACCATCCAGCCATATTAAAATTCTATGTGCCTGATGATACCGTCCGAATTAATAAAGTAATGCTGTCTTTCCAAACGGAAGCTTTCCGGGCATACTCCAAAGCTATTGAGGGTGGTGGGGGTGTCAGTACAACCACGGCTGCGGGTGGGGCTTCTGTTCCATCTACATCCACAACGGCAGTCCAGACACCAACTACTTCCACATTAGCTGCAACTGTTGAATCTGCTAGTACATCAAAAGAATGGTCGCAATTTGCTACCTTCGTACCAGATGCTGTGAATGTAGGAGGGGAGCATAATCACGGTATACCAGACGGAACAAATTTAGTTACAAGCACCGGGGAGAATGTTACATTTTCCGCTTCTGGTAGGCATAGTCATGCGATTACTTCCGAACATAAACACAGCGTAACAATTCCGGGGCACAGTCACAGAGTAACAATACCTGGTCACAATCATACAGTTGAGATACCGGAACATTCACACGATATCAATTTACCTGACCATACACATGAAATTGAGTACGGAATATATGAAGGGCCACAGCCAAACAACGTATCTATTAAAGTGGATGGAAATGCAGTTCCGATAAGCGGAACCAGTGGGAATGACATCAACATCATTCCGTACCTGTCCAAAGATGGGGATGGGCGTGTTTCACGAGGGAACTGGCATGAAA
Organism: Paenibacillus sp. 203; assembly: GCF_037027525.1. NCBI lineage: Bacteria > Bacillati > Bacillota > Bacilli > Caryophanales > Paenibacillaceae > Paenibacillus > Paenibacillus sp. 203. The sequence goes on along the minus strand of NZ_JAXCHD010000015.1, from coordinate 13,676 downwards.
TACAAATAGCGCCCAATAGCTTAGGGCGCGTGGTGGCTAACGTCGTTACTCAATTGTTCGTGCAGAGCCGTGGCGGTGGTAATTATTGATTTACACCTAAGAGTTGCAAAGTGTCGCTGCCTAAATAAGGTACACCGTTTTTAAACATAAGAGAGGCTGTTTTTTCGGCATTGGTAAATGTCTTACCATCTGGATTTTCGTACATGGATACAGGAAAGACTACGCTTTTTTCTCCATAAGAAAATGTGCTTTCTTTATCTACAACGTATTTGATTCCGTATTTTTCGTTGGCTTCTCTTGCGGTGATCCATGAAACTTTTTTCTCAGTAGGTTGGTTTGTAGTTTGACTCACTGTTGAACCTCCTTCCGCTTTGGTTTGCAAATCAATCTTTTTGCTCTTTGCATCAAATTGCAAATCATATCCGGTCAACCCGGCAACCTCTCTGACTGGTAAATATGTAGTGCCTTTATATACGAGTGGATCTGATTTAAGTGTCTGCTGCTGACCATCTACAGTAATTGCATATTTACTTACTACAGCTTGGACAGTTGGGGAGGTAGCAGCTACAGCCGCCGTTGCCGATCCGATCAACATACCAGCTACTAAACCTATTATCATTTTTTTCAAGGGGTACAGCTCCTTTTTTCGTAGATTATACCATTTATTACGGTATTTCAGGCTAAAAGTTTTAGTTATTTGGGGGAGGTGATCAGTTATGCAATAACAAAATATCTATCTGTGTAGTCCCTGGAGTGGTCAGGGGCTTATTTGTGCTGAAATATTTAAGAGAATATTTAACGGAATAATTTACAAGGATTTTGACAAAGGGCAGGACAATTTTCCTGACCTAAATAGGGGGAAGAGTTATGCATGAGAAAGTCGATCAGGCAATTAAAAGCTTATCCGCAGGGGCCATGATCGGTTATTTTTTCGGGGGGTGGACAACGATGCTAACGCTATTGTGGTGGATAGTCGTTATCGACTTCTTCACTGGATGGGCAGCGGCTTGGATTAATGGAGAATTGAAAAGCAGGAAAGGGTACTATGGCATAGCTCGTAAGGTAGCAATATTTCTAATGGTTACAATTGCTCATCTGATTGATCGTATTCTTGGGGATGCACACTATTTCCGAGATGCGGTCATTTTCTTTTATTTGGCTAACGAATTGCTATCAGTCATTGAAAATGTAGGGAGAATGGGGGTTCCGATGCCCGATGTATTAAGGAATGCGGTTAAGATTTTTGAATCCCGGTCACAGGCTCCTAAAAATCCGAATATGCCAGACCCAGAGCCAGAAAACAAAGATCAGCAGAAGCCTGCTGTATAAGGGGAGAACAAGAATGCAAGCGAGGAAAAAGGGCAATGCAAAGGGGATCGACGTATCCCGTTATCAAGGAAACATTGATTGGAAGGCGGTCAAGGCAGATGGCATTTCGTTCGCCTTCATTAAAGCGAGTCAGGGGGAACGTTACGTTGATCCGACATTCACCACGAATGCAAAAGGAGCCAGAGCAGCCGGGGTATTGCTGGGTGCATATCACTTTCTAGATGCCACCAGTGTTGAAGCAGCGAAAGCGGAAGCAAGGCATTTTGCAGAGGTATTGGAACAGGTAGGGGGTGGAAAATCACTGGACTTGCCGCCTGTAATGGACTATGAAAACAATCCCAGCAAGCTGTCTAAAACACTTATTAGCGCTGTAGCGTTGGCCTTCCTGATTGAGCTGGAGCGACTTACAGGGTGCAAGCCCATTATCTATACAGGCAATGCATTCGCAGCCAATTTTAACGCCTCACTGGGCGGTTACCCTTTATGGATAGCACGGTACAGTGAAACGCGCTTACCAAGCGATACAGTGACGTGGAAACGATGGGATATTTGGCAGTACAGCGATAGCGGCAAGGTCAAAGGAATTGCTGGTAATGTTGATCTAAATGAATTTGATGGAACGGTGGACGAGATTCGTACGCGGTTCAATAAGAAGGGAGAAAACAAAGTGTCAGAACAACAGAGAGACATTAACAAGGTTAGCCCGTGGGCAGCGGATGTATGGGAGGAAATGACCAAGAATGGTTACTTTGATGGAACACGTCCCGGCGCACCGATTACACGGGAAGAAGCTGCGGCAGCTCTAAGCCGTCTACGTAAAAACATTCTCAAGGGGGATAAATAACCATGATCGAACAATACATCACAAATATTACGCTGTCGCTGATTGGGCTAGGTACGGCTGGCCTGCTTATACTGGCAGCTTCCTTGTATCGCAAGGTTAAACCGATCTATGAAGCACGTTTTAACATTGAGCAGCGCAACAGAATTGGACAACTGGCCCAAGACGCTTATGCATGGGTTGAGAGAAACTATGCTGGAGCTGGCGCGAAAAAGTTTCACGAGGCTGTTAAATATTTGACGATTAAGGCAGGTCAGCTTGGTATTGTTATAAAGTCGGAAGAAGTAGAGGCAGCCGTTCAGAAGGCTTGGGAAGAGTTTAACCCGAATAAAATTAAATCTGCTTAATACATTTACAGAATCACCCAGTGATACTATACTTACATTGTATCCGAAAGCATCGGTACAAAGGCCCTGTTAATTATCAGTTTAACAGGGCACTACTTTATTAGGAGGAAGATAAGTTTTGACTGAAAAAAATGATTATGTTCTTTACAAAGGGACGGTAAACTCACAAGACGGGCAGCCGAGTTATTCAGATTTACCTATGACGATGAGAACTACAAATGATAAGGAAGTTACACAAATTTGGAATGATTACACCAGTAACTTAAAAAGTTTGTTAGAGGATTTTTTTCCATACATAGCCACATTAAATATCTCTAGCCATGACGGACCTTTTTTCAGAGGCAGAGCCGAAAAAGAAGACAAGAAGCCATACTATAAAGCAAAGGATCTGAAAGCCCCACCAGCGCAATGGTGCGGGGTAGGTAGAGTTAACCCAGCTGGTTTACCTTTTCTTTATATCGCGGACTCAATAGAAACTGTTTTGCAAGAAGTACACAAAAAGTCAGGAACTTCTGTCAGTATTGCAGAATGCAAGCCTAACCAGGACTTAAAGTTGCTTGATTTAACACATGGTATAGAGGAATACAGCAAGAGTAATAGCTTTCGAAAAATTATTAATGATAGCTTTGCGGCTCCTATAGATTACAATAAGCCTGAAATTGATTATCTACCTACTCAGGCAATTGCGCTTTATGTAAAGGATTTTATGAAACTTGACGGTATTAAATATAAAAGTGCTGTTCACGACGGAGGATATAATTTAGTTCTCTTTGATGACTCTGTTATTAACGTTTCATATAGTCAATCCAGATTGGTTCCATAAAAAAATATAAAAGAAACTCCTGCCGTCTTCAAGGTCAGCAGGAGTTTCTTTTTTTTGACCATATTTTGACCATATTTGAACCAGAACAGACCCTAACATATCGGAATAAAAATTTTTTTCTTCCTATTATACTGCGGAAAACTGAACGCATCCGAACGTTATATTTTCGAACGTAAAAAATACGGCCTCAAAGCCGCTCGTCGTGCACCACAGTTCTCGAAACGTTAATATTTGGAATACAGAAGAGCCTTTTCCTTATGGAAAGGGTTCTTTTTTATTTAGTCATTTCCTGATCATTATCCACATGTGGATAAGTAGACCTACTCTAAAAGTTACAAGCTTCAGCATGTTTCAGCGAATACATAAATAACTGCATGCAAATGCACGGAATACGAAAAGTTATCCACGATGGAATTGAAGATGATATTGTTATACACAAATACAGTTTGCTATTTCAACGCAGTTTATTCTGTAATGTTTATAACCTGTGACTAAAAATATAATGTTCGGTTATTCAATATAGCCTCATCTTAATATTTTCTGCTAAGTGCTGTTTCACGAGGATACCTTGCTTTCACTTGTTTATGTAAAGTCCTCCTTGATATGTTCTGGCTGGCACTGTCTATACCTCTTGTACAGCTGTTTTGGGCTTAGCTAGGGATACGGCAAGGAATACCTCTTTTTATTTGTGTGCACGGAGCAGAAGGACGGTCCTTAGCCTAGCAGTGTCCGCTTCCTAGGCTACTGCAATTGCAACGCCGATGTACATGTTACTGGTAATAGAAATAGTCTACACAGCAATCGCTCCAAACTATAACTGGGAGCACCATGTATTGTCCGACTGTCTAACCTCATAATATCGCCCCTCATTGATGACAGGCTTTAAATAGGCTTCTAGTAGCGATAAGAGTCTTGCTTGTGTCCTCCAGTGATCAATTCCTCGGGAATTGCCGCTACGAGCGCTTTAGGATTGAATAGAGGTATACTAAGAGTTCAGCGCGCAGTCATTCCTTTTATAATTTTCAGAATGAAGGCATCGCTGACGCCAGAGCTCCAGAATAGTAGAGTGAAACCTAAAGTCATTTTCAATTCCCTCGGTTAGCATCCTTCGATAATCTTAGATTTAGAAACGATGCTTGCTTTCTTCTACAGATGGTTCTTGCTTGATCAAAGCAACCCAAAGCTGTTCAGCATTACCGATGGCTGCCGCGCACTGGGCCTATGGGCCATTTTTCAAATGTTTGGTATAAGAATATTTTATATAAAGTCAATGAACTTGATTGGATACGCAAGAAAGCATTAAAGAATGCTGACAGAGCAACATTCCTGCAAATTTAGGTGGATAAATGCTTGCATCAGGGCATTTTGCGGTGGATTGACAATGATTGTGGAAGTTTTATACTGTATTTAATCTTATTAGTTTAGTCGGTATTGGAGTGACACTTATTTATGAATCTTCATATGGAGGCGCATTGATAATGAATTTATTGGAGAAAGAAGCGTTGATTAGAGTCAAGGCAATTGAACTGGAAGAGGCTACGCCAGAGGAAATTATCCAGTATGCTGTTCTTACATTTCCCAATCTTACCTTTGCTTGTAGCTTCGGAGCAGAAGATGTAGTACTAGTAGATATGCTTCAAAAAATTAGCCCTTCCACCGACATTTTTTACTTGGACACCGACTTTCATTTTCAAGAAACTTATGATACGCGAGATCAGATGAAAGCCAGATATAACTTGGATTTTGTTAGGGTCTCTCCCTTAATTACTCCTGAAGAGCAAGCGGCTGAGCATGGAGAGGAACTGTGGAAAACAGATCCAAACACATGTTGTGGTATACGCAAAGTTGAGCCGCTGACACGTATTTTGTCACAATACGATGCATGGATTACCGGTATTCGCCGGGATCAGGCCCCTACCCGTGCGAATTCAAAAAAGGTAGAGTATGACGAAAAGTTTGGACTCGTTAAATTTAACCCCTTGGCAAGCTGGACATCCGAGGATGTATGGAACTATATCCGTACTCATGAAGTGCTGTATAATCCATTGCATGACCGCAATTATCCCAGTATTGGTTGTGAGCAATGTACCCGTGAGGTCCTACCAGGTGAAGATCCTCGTGCAGGTCGCTGGTCAGGTAATGAGAAAACGGAGTGCGGGCTCCATCAATAAAATGGTATTCAGGTAGCTATGAGTCATATTTATGAAGAGAAGGGAAGTGCATTATGACTGCAATTCTTCCGCATGGCGGAACACTTGTTGATAAAATCATTACAGGACCGAAGCAAAAAGCACTTTTGCAGGCCGCAGAGGAATTGTTTCCAATCCGTGTAAACTCATGGACCATTTCTGATCTGGATTTGATTGGAGTGGGGGCATTCTCTCCTTTGACGGGGTTTATGAATGAATCTGATTATCGGTCAGTGGTAACAGATATGCGTCTTGCCGATGGTACAGTCTGGAGTATTCCCATTACTCTTGCAGTTGCAGAAAGTGTAGCCAGTGAATTGAAATTAGGTCAGCAGGTGGCTTTGGTGGGTGAAACAGATGGTACTATTTATGCTGTACTTGATATTGAAAGTATTTATCAGGTAGATCAGGCTGAGGAAGCCAGACGAGTATTCAAGACGGATGACCCGGCTCATCCTGGCGTAAAAAAACTGTTAGATCGACCTGCTACGTATGTTGGTGGATGTGTGCAAGTGCTGAATCGGCCGGAGCCCACACAATTTAGTGAGTTTTACTATACACCATCACAGACACGCGACTATTTTGCAGAAAAAGGCTGGAAAACAGTAGTAGGATTTCAAACACGAAATCCGGTACACCGGGCACATGAGTACATCCAAAAAAGCGCGATGGAGATTGTGGATGCTTTGTTTCTAAACCCACTCGTTGGTGAAACCAAGTCAGATGACGTTCCGGCAGATGTGCGTATGAAGAGCTATCTGGTGCTGTTGGACAATTATTATCCGGCTGATCGGACTTTTCTGGGGGTATTTCCTGCTGCCATGCGATACGCGGGTCCTAGAGAGGCCATTTTCCATGCTATTGTGCGAAAAAACTATGGCTGCACCCATTTTATTGTTGGAAGGGATCATGCTGGTGTAGGAGACTATTATGGTACCTACGAAGCACAGGAAATTTTCAGGCACTTTACACCTGAAGAGCTGGGGATTACTCCATTGTTCTTTGAACACAGTTTTTATTGCACCCGATGTGGAAATATGGCCTCAAGTAAAACATGCCCACATCCCAAGGAGCATCATTTAACGCTCTCGGGCACCAAGGTACGGGAATTGTTGCGCTCTGGGGTTTGCCCGCCACCTGAATTTACACGACCAGAAGTCGCTCAAGTGCTGATTGAAGGTATGAAAGAATTTGTTCATGCCTGAGTTGTACTATCTACACGCCTCGTCCCATATAGATTATTAGTATCTGTATAGGACGGAGGCGTTTTGTTATGCAAAAAAATAATCGTAAAAACGAGGTTACACTGTGGATTCGCTATCGGACGTTGCAAAAAATGCTGTTGGGCTGTTGTCTCGCCGTTCTATTTATTACACTGGCATTGTATGAGATACCTGCTTCGAGAGCTTGGACCCATTGGAGTTTACCCCTTACTGGTAAAGTAATTGCCCTAGATGCTGGACACGGAGGGCCTGATGGAGGGGCGGTTAGCAAAGAAGGGATTATTGAAAAGGATATTAATCTGGCAATCGCTTTTTATTTGCGGGATTATTTACAGCAAGCAGGTGCTGTTGTTGTCATGACACGTGAGGATGATCGCGACCTGGCGCAGCAAGAAACGAAAGGTTATTCCAGAAGAAAAACGGAGGATTTGAAGCAGCGTGTGCGTATAATTGAGGAGCAGAAAGCAGACCTCTTTCTAAGTATCCATATGAACAGTATTCCGTCGAGCCGTTGGAGTGGAGCCCAAACCTTTTACGTACCTAACCATGCAGATAACGGGAATTTGGCGTCTTTAATTCAGGAAGAGATCAAACGCAACTTGGAAAATACGGACAGAGTGGCTAAGACCGTGAACACAGTTTATTTATTGAAAGCTCTCAAAATGCCATCAGCCCTTGTAGAAGTAGGATTTTTGTCCCATCCTGAGGAAGCTAGACGACTTAGTGACGTGAACTATCAAAGGCAGGTGGCGGCGTCCATATATAAGGGGATTTTGCGTTACAGTGCCGGGGAAAAGGGGATCTCACCAGCACCTGAAGCCAGATAGTGGTATACTGTAAGTGTTTACCACTCCGTAATTCATTAGAGCAGAGGTGCTGATAATTCATGCAATCAAGAGAGCAAGTTATAGAGCTACTTCAACAAGTGCGGGAGCCTCATACAGGACGCCGTCTAGTCGATCTCCATTTTATTCGGGATGTGGTGGTTAAAGAGGATCGGGTATCCTTGACTGCCATTACCCTGAATAGCCAGGAAGAGACGCTGAAAGAGTTGGAACGAGAAATACGGCAGACATTAGAAGAGGCGGGATTAAGTCACGTTCATATTCGTATTCGTGAGGCATCTGAGCATGAAAAGTCTGCCCTTCAAAATGGAGAGGAGGCCGAGGAAGCGGCTGACCCGGTTTTGACCAAAGGACATGCTGTTGGCATGGAAGAACATGAGCTGCTTAGCCCAGCATCTGGCGTACGATTTATTGCCATTGCAAGCGGAAAGGGTGGTGTCGGAAAATCGACAGTAGCTGTAAATTTGGCGGCTGCTTTAGCTAGACAGGGGAAGCGTGTGGGTTTAATTGATGCGGATATCTATGGATTCAGTGTGCCGGATATGATTGGAGTAGAGGATGTGCCTTCTGTCGAAGATGGTATCATTCAGCCAGTGGAGCGATTTGGTATCAAAATCATGTCTATGGGCTTCTTTGTTAGAGAAAACAACCCGGTGATCTGGAGAGGTCCCATGCTGGGGAGAATGCTCAGACAGTTTTTTAGTGATGTCGAATGGGGAAAACTGGACTATATGATTCTCGATTTACCACCAGGCACTGGCGATGTAGCGCTTGACGTACATCAAATGATTCCGCAGAGTGAAGAAATCATTGTCACTACTCCACATGCGACGGCGGCTTTTGTAGCTGCACGTGCAGGCGCAATGGCGCTTCAAACGGATCATAAGATCATCGGCGTTGTGGAGAACATGTCTTATTATGTGTCCTCCACTGGAGAAAAGGACTATGTTTTTGGGCGAGGAGGGGGTGCTATGCTGGCAGACACTCTTCATACAAAACTTCTTGCTCAAATTCCGCTGGGTATTCCAGATAACCATCCGTCAGAGGCCGACTTTTCTCCATCTGTATATAAATCTGAGTCTGCCACGGGGACCATTTACAATGATATTGCTGCTCAGATTACGATCTTGCACACGGAATCTGAATAAAGAAAAAAGGCTGGTTTATTAAACCAGCCTCAGGCTGTCGAGAAAGTCTCGACAGCTTTTTTTATGTTCATTTTATTTAAGACGACACCGCGTTAATGTTGTATAATATAGGTAACTATTGTAGAACGGACGGTGTTGATATGCTGCGACCTCATCGAGACAAACAACAATCTTTTGAATTGGTTTCTCTGGAAGAACTGGTACCGCAAGATCATCTGCTTCGTAAAGTGGATACATATATAGACTTCTCCTTTATTCATGAGAAGGTAAGCCCGCTGTATTGTGCGGACAACGGGCGTCCTGCCATTGATCCTACCGTGTTGTTTAAAATGATCTTTCTCGGTTATTTCTATGGCATTCGCTCAGAACGGCAACTCGAGCGTGAAATTCAGACGAACCTGGCTTATCGCTGGTTCCTGGGGCTGGGCTTAACGGATAAAGTTCCAGACCATACGACGATTAGCTGGAATCGTCGCACTCGCTTTAAAGACACCACGATCTTTCAAGATATCTTCGATGAAATTGTGCTGCAGGCGATCTCTCACCGAATGGTGGGTGGGCGTGTTCTCGTCACCGATTCCACACACGTCAAAGCCAATGCTAACAGGCACCAGTACACCAAAGAACAAGTGTTGCAGAATACCAAAGACTATATGGACGAGCTTAACGAAGCGGTGAAGGAGGACCGGAAAAGCCACGGAAAAAAGCCTTAAAATCCCGAGAGGAAGTGAACGAAGAAAAAGAAATTAAAGTGAGCAAAACCGACCCAGACAGCGGCTATATGATCCGTGATGGCAAGCCTGAAGGCTTCTTCTATCTGGACCACCGCACAGTGGATATGAAGTACAATCTGATTACGGATGTGCATGTGACGCCGGGGAATGTACATGATTCTGTCCCCTATTTGTCCCGTTTGGATCGACAAAGAGAACGCTTTGGTTTTCAAGTAGAAGCTGTTGCGCTAGATTCAGGTTATTTAACGACGCCGATTTGCCGAGGTTTTCAAAACCGAAAGATTTTTGCTATGATTGCTCACCGAAGATTCCATCCCAGACAAGGGCTGTTTCCGAAATGGAAGTTTGAATACGATGCCAAACGCAATGTGTATAGATGCCCAGCCCAACAGGAACTGCCCTACCGAACGACGGACCGTAAGGGATACCGGCAGTATGTCTCTGACCCAGCTCAGTGCCAGCATTGCCCACTGCTAGACCAGTGTACCCAGCTCGAAACCACCGCAAAGTGGTGACTCGGCATGTCTGGGAAGACAGCAAAGAGTGGGTACGGAGCAACCGGCTAAGCCCATCCGGGAAACGGCTGTACCGCAAACGAAAAGAGACGATTGAGCGAAGCTTCGCGGATGCCAAAGAGCTCCATGGGTTTCGCTATTGCCGTTTGCGCGGTCTACCAAACGTCAGGGAACAAGCCCTTATGACGGCAGCCGTGCAGAACATGAAGAAGATGGCGATCCACCTGGATCGCCTGGAGAAACAGGGGTAACCCCCTATTTCTCCAGAGACCAGAGCCTTATGATGTAAAGAAAAAGAAACCCACGTCTCAAAAGACGGGGTTTCTCGACAATCTGAGGCTGGTTTATTAAACCAGCCTTTTTATTATTGGCTTCCTCCTTGTTCTCCTTCGCCCCCACCTTCGCTACCTCCACCACCACCTTGCTTATCGCCGCCTGCACCGCTTTGCTCACCGGTTTTTTTCTCAACCTTGGGTTGAAGCTCCTCTTGTACGACGGTTTTGAGTAAATTCATAACCTCAAGTCGGAAAATCGGATTTTGCATGGCATCATGCATGACTGTCATAGATTGTTTGCGATATTCAGGGGTTTTAGTTAAGTCCATATACATTTTGGTTAATTCTGGTGACTTGAGCATTGCTTCAATTGATTTTTGATAAGAAGGGTCTTTTATAAGTTGCATATGAAGCTGTTTGCTTTGGCTGTTGATGGCTTTGGCAAATTCTCCGGCAAAACGTGGATCAGTCATAATTTTTTCGATTTCTTTTTTATATTCAGGTGATACCAAAGTATCTTTGACTGCGATCTTCATCTGTTCAGCCGATTGCATGGGCATAAGCATTTTCATTCCCATGCTACCACCAGACCCACCACCAGACCCACCACCAGACCCACCCTCTTCACTGCTTTGACCGGATTGTCCTTCTTTGGATGAACTGTTTTCCCCGGTTAAAGCCTCCTCTACCGCTTTTTTTCCGTCATCGCTTTTCAGGATATCGACAACCATCGTTTTCATCTCTTTATAACTGTTCTGGGGGGGCGCAGAACCCTGATCCGAGCCGCATCCACTCAGTGCAACGCCCAGTACGCATACCGTGCTAACAAATCGCAAACGAGTCCAATTCATGGCCGTATTCCTCCTTCATCATGAATGTGGATAGTATGCGGATGAATGGGGAGAAATATGTCGATTTGCTTTTGGTTTTTAGCTGAGAACGATGTAAAATAACTCCTTAAAGACCCAGTGCCTGATCGCGTACCTCTTTGCCTTTTACTGTACCCTGTTGAAGCAGTTCGGATACAGTCACGAATTCATAGCCTTGTGCGCGCAACTTGTCAATAATGACGGGCAGGGCTTCATGCGTTTGTTTACAGGAATCACTGGCATGCAGAAGGACGATATCGCCAGGATGCGCTTTATTTACAACACGGTCGATTATGACCTGAGTACCAGGGTTTTTCCAGTCCAGGGAATCTGTATCCCACTGAATGGTTTTGTAGCCTAAAGTGCCGGCAACCTGAAGGACTCTTTTATCAAAGTCGCCATTAGGCATACGGATCAACTTCGGGGACTGTCCTGTCAGTTCGGTTAATGTGGTATGAGCAATTGAAATCTGCTTACGAATATCTTCATCGCTTAAGCTACTGTAATTTTCGTGTTTATGGCCATGACTGCCGATCTCAAATCCGCTTTCTTTAATCTGATTCACAAGTTCCGGATGTGTTTTACTCCAAGGGGCAGAAAGAAAAAAGGTGGACTTGGTCACTTTTTTATCCTCAAGGACTTTTAAGATGGGGGCAGTACGCTTATCGCCCCAACTAATATCAAAGGTGAGAGCGATCAACTTTTTGTCCGTGGGCACACTATAAATAGCGGTTGGTGCTTCCTCGGAAAAAACTGTAACATTATCGGTTTCTACATAAATGACTCCGACAGTAAAGATGGCTGCAGCCATTACGATTAAGAATCGTTTGATTTTTTTACCGTTTAATACATAAAAAAAAGAATTCATGGTTAATAACGCCCCTTTCATCCTAGAAGTGCTTGTTTACTTAAAGCTATGCCAGGGGTTGTCAATTATTCCATTGGGCTAATAGGAGGAATTATCAAATGGGACTAAACGCATTTTTTCACGACTTACACATGACAAGACGGTTAATTTTAATCTCTGCACTTCTTTTCTGCACAAGTATTATAGTGGGGTGGTTAAGTACAGGCACTATTCAATCCATGCTGGCGCAACAAATGGAGGGACTGGGAGAAGTAGCGCAGTACTTGCAGAATTCTGAGCATCCACAATGGAGTTTTTTTGTATTTATCTTTTTCAATAATGCAATTAAATGTGTGCTGGTCATATTTATGGGGGCTGTATTTGGAATCGTACCGTTTATATTTTTGATTGTGAACGGTATGGTTTTAGGGTTTGTAGTACACTTGCAGACAGATATGGGAAGAAGTATGTATGAAGTTGTTGTAAAAGGGTTACTGCCTCACGGTGTGATTGAATTGCCTGTTTTGATTATCGCCTGTGCCTTCGGATTGAAGTTTGGAATCAACATAATGTCTACTATAGGTACAAGCATAGGGCTAAAGCGCAAAGGAACTGGCCCATCGTGGAATGTATTTAGGAAACAAACGTTGAGGGTATCCCTATGGTCTGTCATCTTACTGCTTATAGCAGCTGCTATTGAGAGTGGCATAACTTATCGTTTATTGTCACAATAAAATATTATGGCCAATTATTTATATATTTCCTGAAAATTGAACATAACAAAGGGGAGAGCTTAAAGAGAAGCTGAAGATTAATCGGGGGAAGTTTGAAACCTTAGCAGTTGAGTTTAAAAACAGGTAAAGATTGGAACAATAGTTGAGCAAATATAAGTACTATATAATCTGCTGATAGGGGAGTTTGGTCATATGTTGGGAATGCTGTTTAACGAAAAAGAATGCAAGGAACTTGACTACGTTCTTCGTAAGGAGCTAGATGAAATGCTGCTTGATATGAGCGATACTCGATTGGATCAAGATATTCGCTACGCAATCGCACTTCGATATAAAACAGTCTTCCGCATGTATGCCCGTTTTGCACCCGCCAAGGAACTATCAAAATATGCTCGCAGAGGGCGAGTCCCACAAACCAAACAATAGATAGGTTAGAAAACATATCAGAGATATCAGGAAGTAAACTATTTTAAAAAGCTTATACTTTCTGATATCAAAAAAAGTATTGACTCTATTCAATATTCATGGTAAATTAATTTTCGTTCCTTTTTGAAGGATTTGCTCGAAAAAAGAAATTAAAAAAAACTCTTGCAAATTCTAAAAAGAGATGATATATTATAAAGGTCGCCACTGAGACGCGGTGACGAAACAAAGTAAGACATTATGCAAGTTTGATCTTTGAAAACTGAACAACGAGTGAGTATGGATTTTGTTTACAAAATCCAACGCAGAAATTTTGGTACATGCCATTAGATTGTATTAAATGGAAGCGGAAATGAGAGATTTCATCTCGTCAGTTTCAAAATGAGCTTATCGCTCTTTCTATAAACTAACTTCGGTTGGTCTTTAATGGAGAGTTTGATCCTGGCTCAGGACGAACGCTGGCGGCGTGCCTAATACATGCAAGTCGAGCGGGGTTATGTAGAAGCTTGCTTCTACATAACCTAGCGGCGGACGGGT
>NZ_JAXCHD010000014.1:0-108483 GCF_037027525.1 Paenibacillus sp. 203 | reverse complement strand
ATCTCGAAAAAGTTCTCTTTCACGCCGACTTGCTTCAGGCCCAATACATCCTGCCAAATTTGGGTCAGCTTCGATTCCATTGGCGTTCGCGGTGCGAAATAATCCGTTCTGCTTTGCAGATTATCTTCCAATGCTGGCAATGCTTTGCGGTCGATTTTGCCATTCGGTGTCAGCGGGAAACGATCCAGTTGTACGACATATGTCGGGATCATATAGCCCGGCAGTTTTGGCTGGAGTATGCTGCGCAGCTCCGGCAAATTCAGCGCCTCGGAAGCTACGACATATGCACACAAATCCTTGTCTCCGTTTTCGTTTTCCCAGGCGGTGACTATCGCTTTCTGAATGCCATCCACAGTCAGCAGCTGCGCTTCTACCTCGCCGAGTTCAATCCGGAAGCCCCGGATTTTAACCTGATCATCCATCCGGCCGATAAAGTCCACATGGCCGTCCGGCATCCACCGCGCCAAATCGCCGGTGCGGTACAGTCGTTCACCCGGCACGTACGGGTTCGCTACGAATTTCTCGGCCGTCAGGTCTGCACGATTCAGATATCCCCGTGCCACCCCGGCTCCGCCAATGCACAGCTCGCCCAGTACACCGATCGGCACCGGATTCAGCTGGCTGTCCACAATGTAGAAGCGTGCGTTCAGCCACGCCTGCCCAATCGGCACATGGCCGCTGCTTGGCAGCTTCAACAATTCTTCGTCGTAGAAGCTGGAGTCAATCGCCGCTTCTGTTACGCCATAACTATTAATGATGCGGATATCTGCACCAAACCGTTCTTGCAGCACTCGGTAGTCCGTCACGCTGCAACTATCCGAGCTCGTGATCAGCAGCTCCAGACTGCTCATGTTCAGCTCCTGTTCATGCACATGCTGCATAAACGGTACGATCAGGGCCGGTGTGGATTCGAACACCGTAATCTGGCAATCGCGAATCCAGCCATACAGACGGCTGAAATCAATCCGGTCGTCTTTCGGACAAATGACCATCGTGCCGCCGTTATAAAGCGTCCGCGCGATATCCCCGACGAATACGTCGAAGGAGAAGCTTGCCAGTTGCAGGAGTCGGACTGGGAATTGGTTCAGGCGATAATCCCGACGATACGCCGCAGCTGTATTCACCAAGCTGCGATGTTCGATCATGACGCCCTTCGGACGTCCCGTCGTACCGGACGTATAGATTACATACGCCAGATCCTGCGGCTCATTGATCGGCTCGATATTCGTGGCATCCCCGGTGTACAGTGATTCGTCGTCCAATGCTAGTACGGTGTGCAAACGTAAGTTTGCTACGGATTGGGATGCTGCTTCGCTGTCAGTTGGCGAATCTGCTGCTCCATTCACAGTTCCATGAAGAGCACCTGATTCCATCGTTTCGGCGCCAGTCGCTGTTTCCAACTCACCCTCAGTCTTACCCCTGGTCAAGGACTGCTTGCTTTCCTCCAGCCATGCCTGTGCTTGCTCCTGCAATCCCGTTTGTGTTAACAGTACCGTCGCACCACTATTCTCCAGCATGAAACGAATGCGTTCGGACGGATAATCCGCATCCAGTGGCACATATGCGCCGCCAGCCTTCCACACCGCCAATACGCCGACCAGCATATCCATGGAGCGTTCACTCAAAATGCCGACAATTGACTCGCGTCCAACGCCTTCATTCCGCAATCTCCGAGCCAATTGGTTCGCACGCTCGTTCAGTATGCGGTACGTCAACTGCTGCTCCTCATACACCACCGCCATATGATCCGGTACAAGCTGAGCCTGTTCTTCTACGAAGGTATGGAACAGGGCTCCTGCTTCAACTGCAGCAACATCTCTTACTCCCACTTCTCCAAAACCGTAGATGAGTTGTTCTTTTTCCTCGACGGTTACCATATTCAAAGTTGCCAGTGACTGCTGCGGATGATACGCAATAGCTCGGACGATCTCCGTAAAATGCTGCGCCATTCGGGCGATAGTCTCCGGCTTATAGAGCGCCGTGCTGTATTCCAGACTGCACACAATCCCCTCCGGCTGCTCCATGGTCTCCAAGGACAGATCCAATTTGGCCGTAGTATTTCCTAACGGGTACGAATTCAAGGTCAGACCTTCCAACTCGAACTCCTGCTGCTCCAATGTTTTCAACTCAAACATCGTGTCAAACAGCGCATTCCGGCTCGTATCCCGTGTTAAATTCAGCTTTTCAACCAGCTCTTCAAAAGGATAGTCCTGATGCTCATAAGCACTGAGCGCATGCTCCTTCACCTCTTGCAGATAATCCAGGAACGATTTGTCGCCAGACGGATAATTGCGGATCGCCAGCGTGTTGATGAAGACACCTACCAGGCTCTCCAGTTCCGCATGCGGTCTTCCAGCAAACGGCGTTCCAACTACGATATCTTCTTGGCCTGTGTATTTATGCAAGAGCGTAGTGTACGCCGCCAGCAGCACCATATACAAGGTTGAACCTGTTTGCGAAGCCAGTTCTTTCAGGCGTTCGCTAACTTCACGCTCCAGTCCAAATTCGATCGTATCCCCTGCCGCACTTTGCACTGCCGGACGGGCAAAGTCGGTTGCCAGATCCAGCACAGGCACTCCGCCCCGGAAGGTGTCGAGCCAATATGCTTCCTGACGTTTCATCCAATCCTTTTGCGCTTCACTTTGCTGCCATACGGCATAGTCTTTGTATTGAATCCGTAGCGGTGGCAGCTCTTCATCGCTGTATAAGCGAGCAAATTCGCGAGTCAACACGCCCGTCGACACACCGTCCGAGATGATATGGTGCATATCGAGCATCAGCAAATACTGCGGCTCTTCTTCTATTCCCTGTACGCCCAAATCGATCAGGGCAACCCGCAGTAACGGAGCGGCTTGCAGATCAAATGGACGTACAAAGCTTTGGATCTTTTCTTGTACTTCCTTGCTCACAAGCTGCTCAGTCACCGATGCATACCGTTCCTGCACTACATCACGATGTAACACTTCCACATCGGTTTGTCGATCTGCTGCTGTATAAGCTACGACATGTCCCACCTGCACCTTCGCATACTCCAACTCGAACGATACGGTATCCTGAATCTGCTGCTTCGGCTCGTTATTTATCATTTCAAAGCGGGTACGGAGTGTTGAATGGCGTGAGATCAATTGACGGAATACTTCTTCCATCCGCTTCACATCCAGCGGGCCGCTTACCCGGAACATAGCAGGCATGTTGTAGTTTACATCGTCAGGGTCAAGCTGGTGCAATACGTACATCCGCTTTTGTGCAGAGGACAGCGGATAAAAAGTTCGTTCTTCCGTCACCGGAATCAATGCATACTTCATCTGTTCCAAACTTTCAATCACTACAGCCAGCTGTTCAATCGTTGGAGCTTCGAAAATACTGCGTAACGACAGGGATTTATTCAGTTCTTTGTGAATCTTTGAAGTCAAGGTAGTTGCCCGCAGTGAGTGTCCACCAATCTCGAAAAAGTTCTCTTTCACGCCGACTTGCTTCAGGCCCAATACATCCTGCCAAATTTGGGTCAGCTTCGATTCCATTGGCGTTCGCGGTGCGAAATAATCCGTTCTGCTTTGCAGATTATCTTTCAATGCTGGCAATGCTTTGCGGTCGATTTTGCCATTCGGACTTAATGGCATCTGCTCCAATTGTATAAAGTATGATGGCACCATATAGCTTGGCAGCTCTCGGCCCAGTTCGCTTCTCAGCTCGCTTGCGCCAATTTCTTGCCCGGCGACGTAGTACGCCACCATTTGCTTTTGCCCTGTTTCTTCTGCTTGAGCAATGACCGTTACTTCCCGTACAAAATCAACTTGCAGCAGCTTCGACTCAACCTCACTCAGTTCAATTCGATACCCGCGGATTTTCACCTGATGGTCGATTCGGCCGATAAACTCCAGGTTTCCATCCTCTTTCCAGCGGGCGAGGTCCCCGGTTTTGTACATTCGTGTTCCTGTTGAAAATGGATTATCTACAAATTTGTCCGCCGTCAATTCCGCGCGATTCCAATAGCCACGGGCCAAACCTTCCCCTGCAATGCATAGCTCGCCTGGTACACCGATCGGCTGTAATTCACCCTTTGCGTTAATGACATAAATTTGCGTATTCGCGATAGGACGTCCAATGTCAATCTGTTTGGCCTGGGTAAGTTCCTGTACTGCCGACCACACCGTCGTTTCTGTAGGTCCGTACATGTTATAAATGCGGGGACCGTTCAATTTTTGCAAGGCCTCCAGCAGCTTGGGTGGAAGTGCTTCTCCCCCCACCATAATTTCCTGTACACCTTGGAGCGCACGAGAGCCTTCCTCATGACCCAGCAGCATTTGCAGCCGGGATGGCGTCATTTGCAGCATGTCAATGTGATGTGCTGTAATCAGCTCGCCAAGTGCCTGAGGATTGACCTGATGACGGTGGTCACCAAGTATAACGGTCATTCCGCCCAGCAACGGCAGGATCGTTTCCAATACGAAAATATCGAACGAAATGGTGGTTAACGATAGAATCGTTTTGTCCGCTGCAAAGTCGATCACTTCGCGCATTCCTGTAATAAAGTTCAGCACCGAGCGATGCTGGAGCATAACGCCCTTAGGATTTCCGGTTGAACCAGAAGTATAAATAACGTAAGCCAGATGCTCCGGCTGGGCAGTGGCTTCCAGATTGGTCTTTTCCCCTTGATATACTTCCTCATCTTCGATAAACAGAGTGTTGGCGCTGTAATGGTGTTCTCCTACCAGATCGCGACTGGTCAGAAGTACGGCGGCCTCACTGTCATTCAGCATATATTCAATACGGGCTGACGGATATTCAGGGTCGATCGGCACATAAGCACCACCCGCTTTTAACACGGCCAGCAGACCGATGATCATCTCCGCCGAACGCTGTACCATCAGGCCAACCAGCTTGTCGGGTCCTACACCGTGCGCTTGAAGTACCCGTGCCAGTGAGTTAGCGCGTTCATTCATCTCTAGGTATGTCAACTGCTCCCCTTCGAAAAATAGTGCTACTTGCTCTGGTGTTTGTAAAACTTGAGCTTCGAACAAACCGTGAATCGTCTGTTTATTTGGATATTCTATTGCCATATCTCCACAACCAACAAGGATTTGCTTGCACTCCTGTTCGGTCATCGCTTTCATTTCATGCACTTGAATGCCCGGGTTAACCACAACTTGTTCTAGTAGGTGCACCAAGTGTCCATAAATTTGCTTTATACTTTCTCGATCAAACACAAGTGCGTTGTAACTAAAGCTCATTCGGGGTTTTTTCCCTGAAAAAACTACCAGGTTAAAATCATAGTTGGACTGTTCGACCGACTCAACCCCCGTAATGCTAAAGTGGGACTCTATATCATCACCTAGTTGCCCAGACTGTTCCTCCACCCAGTCATTTTCAAAAATGAGTATATGATTAATTAAATTTTGCTTAAGTTCTGAGAGTTTCTGAATTTCATATAGTGAAAAAGCATCATATTTACTAGAAGCCACTGATTGCTTCTGGGTTTGTTTCATTACTTCCCAGAACGAGTTGTTCTCACTACTGGTAATACGTACAGGGAGTGTATTCAAAATCAAGCTGAGCATACGCTCCTTATTTGGAATATCACCCTCATTTCCGGACAGCGTACTACCAAACACTACATCATCCGTGTCGTTATATTTTTGAAGCAAAATGCCCCACACCGTCTGAATCAGCGTGCTCTGATTCACCTGATAGCGGTTGGAGATTTGCTGAATCCCGCTCATCAGACTCGGACTTAAAGCTACGTTAAAATGCTCCGTTTGACACTCTGCTCTACTCTGAGTTTTAGCCTGTGGCAAACAGCAAGCTTCTTCATACCCGTCTAGATATGCGCTCCAGTAACGCGAAGCTTTCTGACGCTCTTGATGCACTCTCAGCACATGCACTGTTTCTACCTCTGTGATCCATTCCAGCTCCCCCAGTTTAATATCAGGATTCACCACAATAGCCTCAGACAATCGTATAAAATGACGCGTAATCTGTTCAATCGTTTTCCGCTCATACAACGATGTTGCATACTGCAATTCGAACCGAATACCTTCTTCTTCCTCGCTCGCTTCCAGCATTAAGTCAAATTTCACCGGAGCCTGCTCCATGTCGTATGGACGGAAACGGATATCCTCCAGTTTCAGCTCGCCTTCTTCGGTATTTTGCAGTATAAACATAGTGTCGAACAACGGATTACGGCCCATATCCCGTTTCACATTTAGCTTGTCCACCAGTTCTTCAAATGGATAATCCTGATGCTCGTAGGCTTGCAAAGCTTGGGTTTTCACGTCTTCCACATAGCTTCGGAACGTTTGCTTAGCGGTTGGATAATTGCGCATTGCCAGTGTGCCAACAAACATCCCGATGATCGGCTCCAGATCGGCATGCGGCCGTCCCGACAATGATATCTTCCTGTCCAGTATACTGATGCAGCAGTGCTGTATAGGCTGCAAGTAGCACCATGTACAGCGTTGAACCTGTCTGCGCCGCCAGCTCTTTCAAGCGCTCGCTGACTTCGCGTTCCAGTCTGAATACCACTGTATCGCCTGCCGTACTTCGTACTGCCGGACGGGCAAAATCAGTTGGCAGATTCAGTACGGGTAACTCACTCCGGAAGGTATCCAGCCAATATGCTTCCTGACGTTTCATCCAATCCTTTTGCGCTTCACTTTGCTGCCATACGGCATAGTCTTTGTATTGGATCCGTAGCGGAGGTAACTTCTCACCGCTATATAAGCGAACAAATTCGCGGGTCAACACACTCGTCGACACACCGTCCGAGATAATGTGGTGCATGTCGATCATTAGCAGATGCTGTGTTTCTTCTGTCCCCTCTCCGTTAAGATCCAGTAAGGCTACCCGTAACAGTGGAGCAGCTTGCAGATCGAATGGATTTACAAAATTGCTAACCCATTTTTCTATTTCTGTCTCAAATGCAAGTGCGTCTGTCCCTGCCTGTTTTTCCTGTACCTTGGCGTACTCCACCTCAAAAGGTACCCTTTCCTGAATCCGCTGCACAGGCTCATTGTTCACCATTTCAAAACTCGTGCGGAAGGCCTCGTGGCGTGAGATTAACTGCCGAAATGCTGCCTCTACCCGTCTTACATCCAGCGGTCCGCTCACCTGGAGTACTGCGGGCATGTTGTAGCTCACATCACCCGGATCAATCCGATGCAATATATACATTCGTTTTTGTGCAGAAGACAAGGTATAAAAGGGACGCTCTTCCGCCGCTAAAATAGATGCATACGCCACCTCGTTCAGATTTTCAATCACCACTGCCAGCTGTTCAATCGTCGGTGCGTAAAAAATGCTACGTAGAGGAATTGGTTTGTTCAATTCTTTGTAAATCCTCAAGACCAACGTCATTGCCCGTAGAGAGTGTCCGCCAATTTCAAAGAAGTTTTCCTTCACGCCGACTTGCATCAAACCCAACACGTCCTGCCAGATTACCGATAGTTTCGCTTCCAACCACGTCCGTGGGGCAATATATTCTGTCCCTCTTTGTATATTACCTTCCGGTGCTGGCAGCGCCTTCCGATCGATTTTTCCATTCGGAGTCAACGGTATACGATCCAGAAACACAAAGTAAGACGGTACCGAGTAATACGGAAGCAACTTGGCGGCATGCTCATGAATTACGGTTAAGCTTGGTGTTTCTTCTGTATGCAGTACAATGTAGGCACACAAGACGGATTCATGATCTTTGCTTTGATTTACAGTGACGACAGCCTCTCGAATTGCAGAATGGCTAATCAAAGCATTTTCAACCTCACCCAGCTCAATCCGGAATCCACGTACTTTCACCTGATGGTCGATTCGGCCGATAAACTCCAGATTTCCATCCGCTTTCCAGCGGGCGAGATCGCCCGTTCTGTACATTCGTGTTCCTGTTGAAAATGGATTATCTACAAATTTGTCCGCCGTCAGTTCCGCGCGATTCCAATAGCCACGAGCCAATCCTTCCCCTGCAATGCATAGCTCACCAGGGATTCCAATTGGCTGTAATGCACCCTGTCCATCAAGGATATACATTTGCGTATTGGCAACGGGGGACCCGATATCAATATGTTTAGCACCTGTCAGTTCCCTAGCTGATGAAAATACAGTTGATTCCGAAGGTCCGTACATATTGTAGATACGCAGCCCTTTAATTTGTTGCAATTTCTTCAGTAACGTAGGCGCAAGCGCCTCGCCCCCAAGAATAATCTCCTTTATACCTTGTAGTGCGTGCATTCCCGATTCACTGCTGAGTAACATTTTAAGGCGAGAGGGTGTCATTTGTAGCAAATCTATATGCTGAGCAACAATTAATTCCCCAAGTGTCTGTGGATCAACTTGATGATGGCGATCACCCAGTACAAAGGTCATTCCGTTTAGCAGCGGCAATATCGTCTCAACCACAAAAATATCGAAAGAAATAGTAGTCAGCGACAGAATCCTTTTGTCAGGCTTAAAATCAATCAATTCATGCATTGCTGTGATAAAGTTCATAACGGAACTATGCTGAAGCATGACCCCTTTTGGATGCCCGGTCGACCCTGAAGTATAAATAACATAAGCTAGGTTCTCTGATTGAACATTCGCTTCCAGGTTCGACTTCTCTCTCTGATATAATTCCTCATCTTCTAAAAAAAGCATTTTTGTTTTGTAGCTATTCTCTTCTACCAGTTTACGATGGGTCAAAACTACAGTCGCCTCGCTGTCTTCAAACATGTATCTAATACGGGCTGGTGGAAATTCAGGATCAATCGGCACATAGCAACCGCCTGCTTTCAGTATAGCTATCATACCAACGATCAGTTCTGTCGAACGTTGCAACATCAGACCTACGGGCTTGTCAGGACCAACGCCATTTTCACGAAGCACTCGTGCCAGTGAATTAGCCCGCTCATTCAGTTCTAGGTAAGTCAAGCTCTGATCCCTAAATACAAATGCTATGTTCTCCGGGGTCATTGCAACCTGCTTTTCAAATCGTCCGTGGATCGTCTCATCTGTCGGAAAAGGTACGACGGTATCGTTAAATCCGGTCAGCAGCAATTGCTTCTCTTCATCAGATACGATCGTAATATCAGCCAACTGCACCCCGACATCCTGCGTCACTGTTTCCAAAATTCGCACAAAATGCTCTGCCAGCCGTCGGATGGTCTCCAGTTTAAACAGCTTCGTGCCATACTCCAAAGTGAAGGACAAACGTCCTTTTTCTTCAGTCACATGCAATGAAAAATCCACCTTGGATATGCCCGCGTTGAATTCTTCCGGTTTAAAACGAATGCCTCCTGTTTCCAAAACATCTGTGCCGACATTTTGCAGACTGAACATCGTATCGAACACCGGGTTTCGACTTACGTCCCGTACCAGTTCCAGCTTGTCTACAAGCTCATCAAACGGGTATTCCTGATGCTCCAGTGCCAGCAGCGAATTTTGCTTAACCTCCTGCAAAAAGGATTGGAACGTTAAAGAAGATTGCGGATGATTGCGAAGAACCAGCGTATTGACAAACATGCCAATCATCGCTTGAGTATCCACATGCCGTCTTCCGGCAACAGGTGTACCCACGATAATATCCTCTTGACTAGAATATTTGCCCAGCAGGACATTATAAGCTGCCAAAAGTACCATAAAGATCGTAGATTCGGTATCTTGGGCCAATTTGTAGAGTGTGTTAGTAAGTTTGGATTCCAATGTAACGGTCAAGCTGTCACCTTCAAAACTTTGTGCTTGCGGACGTGAAAAGTCCGTAGGCATATTCAGTACAGGAAGCTCGCCATTCAAGGTCTGGAGCCAATATGATTCATGCGCTTGCCATGCGTCGTCATTGATCTGCTGCTTCTGCCAAGCAACAAAGTCCTTGTAATGAAGCTGAATGTTCGCAAGCTGTCTGCCCTGATACCGTTGAATGATTTCATCCAGCAGCACGGCCATGGAGAAACCATCGGACACAATATGATGCATATCCACTAGCAGTATGAAGCCACCTTCGATAAATTCGTACAGTTCGGCACGGAATAAAGGAGCTGTTCCCAGATGAAAAGGCTGAACAAACAAGGCCCGAGCCTGTTTTGCTTCTTCTTTGGAAATACGGGTATAGGGGATGTCGAATGGAATCGTGTCCCGAACTTTTTGTACTACTTCCCCGTCTTCCAGATCGAAATACGTCCGAAAGGATTCATGTCGTAAAATAACTTCCTTAACGGCTTCAACAAAGCGGGGGACCTCCAGATTTCCCTCTATGAAAAGCTGACCGGGTATATGATAGGCCGTTCCGCCTCCCATTTGATCCAGCACGTACATTCTCTTTTGGGAAGAAGACACCGGATAAAAGGCCTGCGATTTTACAGATACAATCGGTTCATAGGTCTGCTTTGTTCCACCCGCAATATATGTAGCCAGCTCAGCAATCGTTTGCAGCTCAAAAATGTGGCTGAGTGGAATGTGTACACCCAATTCCTTGTTGACTCTCGACAGAATGACCGTCGCTTTTAGCGAATCACCGCCCAGTTGAAAAAAGTTATCGTCATAGCTGATATCCGTTACATTCAGAACGTTCATCCAAATGTTCACGAGCTGATCTTCTACGCCGTGGTTCTCAGAAGCGACGTCTGTTTTAGCGAATACACTTGCTCGTTCTGGCGCTGGTAGAGCCTGTAGATCAGGCTGACCATCCGGCAGAAGAGGAATATGATCCATAGGAATCCAAAAACGGGGCTGCGTATAATCTGGAAGAATTTCGATTGCAGCCTTTTTTAGTGCGTTTTCTTCCCAAGGCTTCGATGCGTTTGCGACCACATAGGCGGTTATATATGAGACTTTTCCAGCTTCGTCCGTTTGTGGTGTAATGACGCAGGACTCCAATTTTAATATTTGCAGCAGGTGTTTCTCCAACTGCTCCAGATTAACCTGATGTCCGCGAATGTGGATAGTCCGATTCAAATTGCCAATATGCTGCAGCTTGCCATCGTTTTCCACGTAAGCCCATTCCCGGGTCGTTCCCAACAGGCCTGCTACTGAGGCTTGATACACCTCCCCTGCTGTCCCGACAGGTGCCAAATGCTTGTAGGCATCGAGAACGCAAAGATAGTTTCCGTTGGCATCGGTATTTGCTGCCCATGCAGCTCGAAGTTGTTCGTTCTCTGACGCACGAAGTAAAGACATCGCGGAAACGCGAGCCCCTTCTTCCTCTACAATGGAATGCAGCAGATTCAGGAAATACCCTGACCAAGCTTCGATGATGTTTTGCTGAAAAAGATCCGAATTGTAGTCAAAATCAAGACGTAATTGCTTCTGTGCCTCTGTCACGTTCAAAAACAACTCATATTTGCTGAATGATACCTCATTCTCAATGAGTTCTGCTTCCATTCCATGGAATTGAAAACGCGGAATCGGTCGATCCATATTGAATACAGCGTTAATGACAGGCAAATTCTTTAGCCCCAGCTGAGCGAGTCCGGCAAAGCTGTACTTTTGGAAGCTGTCCAGTTCATTCATGCGCTTTTTGACCGTTTGGGCATGCTCTGTAAAAGTAGCATCAGGACGCACTTCGCTGATCACTGGCAGTAAGTTGACACAGTTGCCGATCAGGGAGAAGGCGTCCATATGGGATTGTCCTGCAGTAGGAACCCCCACCGTTACTTCCTGCTGCCCTGTCAGGCGATGCAGAAAAATCTGAAAGGCGGATAGCAGTGTTATAAAAAGACTGGTGCCAAGCTTTATGCTGGCGGATCTCAATTGTTTAACGAGCGGCGCTTCGAGCATTACAGTATGTCTGCTTCCGCTAGAAGACGGAATCTGTATTCCCCTCACCGGAGATGGTAGATTGAGGACAGGCGGATGATTTTCCAGCACTGCTGACCAAAAAGTAAGGGGCCCTTCTTTCCCGGCTTTCAATTGATCCTGCTGCCAAACAACGTAATTCCGAAAAGGTACTGGATCGGGAAGGTTGTAGTCAGCATTTCGGACAAGCGCAGAATAGATGTGTTCCAGTTCCTGAATGAATACACCAATCGACCAGCCATCCGCGATAAAATGATGGAACGTAAAGACACTCAGATGCTCCTCATCTGATATTTTCAGCAGATGGATTCGGAATAACGGATCTCCTGGCGTCATGGCAAACGGGGTTTCGCTGTCCTGGATCATCCATGCCCGGATATGTTGTTCCTGTTCATTTGGGTGGTGACTGGTAAAATCATGAAGCGGAACTTCCACTTTCATCACAGGAGCGATCACCTGAGTTTCCCCATCACCACTCATAAAGGTATGTAAGGCTTCATGCCGGTTTACGATGGTCTGGACAGCCCGGTTGAACTCCTCCTGCTGAAGTGGACCACGAAACCGCAACAAGGCGGTTTCGTGTAAAGATTGAGAGTCACTTCGTTCTGAAACAGAGGCGAACCAAAGCTGCTTTTGATCAGGAGTCAGCGCAATTACGGTTTCTGGAACACTCACTGCTTCAGCTTCTGGAGGTACAGTTACAGGTACAGTTTGCTTGCCCGGCCCTGGGCCGTTTCCATTCGGGGGCGGGGCCGGTAAAAATCCCCCTTTACGCAGCTCGTTCACGCTATCCTTGACCGCTTGTACGATTCGCGCAATATCTTCCTCGGTATGGGCCGTGGACAAGAAGCAGTTTCGTCCCTCCCAGATATAGATGCCTTTGTCCAGCATGTGATAAAAGAACAGCTCCAGATCGCCTTTGAGCACGAAGCGGAATAGGGAGCCAAAGTGAACGACCTTCATAGGTACGCGTTCGTCAGTGAAATAGCTGTTCAGCTCCGCAGCTAACGCCGAGGTGCGGCTGTTCAAGCGATTTTGCAGTTGCTCGCCATGTTTCTCCAAATGATCCAGCACCGCTAAGGATGCAGCCATTGCCAGCGGATGATGGCAGAAGGTTCCTGCCACAAAGGTTCGCTGCTGCTCATGCTGCGGATAGGAATCGTCCCCAAAGCTCCACGTGCCTCCGTCGATCCCGTTCATAAAGGCGGCTTTTCCGGCTACGATGCCGATGGGCAGTCCGCCGCCAATGATTTTACCGTAGGTCACGAGGTCGGCTTGCACCCCAAACCACGCTTGGGCCCCTCCGGGCTGAATCCGGAAGCCTGTGATGACTTCATCAAAAATGAAGGCAGTACCCGACTGCTCCGTTATCTGGCGAATTTCCTGCAAAAAAGCTTTAGGCTGAAAATCTGGACGGCGGCTTTGCACCGGCTCCACGACAACCGCGGCCAGCTCATGCGCATGGGTGCGGATATAATCCAGCGATTCGTCCGCTCCATAATGAAGCACGACGATATCGTCGACCATATGCTGCAAGATACCTGGAGCGAGAGGCGTCGAATGCTCCTTGTCATCACCCGCGCTCCCCAGTGCCAGCACCCCGTCGAATGTACCGTGATACGAGCCAGCAAAAAGGACGACTTTAGCTCGTCCAGTGGCAGCACGTGCCAAACGGAGCGCGACCATGACGGCCTCCGTGCCGGAATTATACAGGGCAATCCGTTCCACACCGGTCATCTTGCATATTCGCTCGGCGACTTGCCCAGCCATGTTGGACATGGGGCCGATACACATGCCGTTCTTCAGCTCTTCCTCAATTTTTTCACGAATAAAGGCTGGATTGTGTCCGAACAGATTCACACCAAAACCCATCGTCAAGTCGACATATTCATTGCCGTCCAGATCCCAAATTTTTGAACCATCGGCGCGTTGGGATACAATTTGATACACCATTTCCTTCAAAACAGGCCGGAAACCAGCCACATTGCGGTTATTGGCGTATACGGAGCGATACTGCTGGGTGTACTGTTTGGTGCTACGCGTACGGGTCGTGTAGCGCTCAATCAGCTCTTGCAGGTGTTGTTCCTGACGGAGCGAAAGCAATTCACGTGCTTTAACATCCAGCTTTTTATAAGGCGTATACGGCTTGGCTTCATTGCCTGTCTGCTTGAAAACAGCCTTTACGGATGAAGCTGGTGCTAATGCAGCCGCGACTTTCTGCTTGGATTCGGTACGGATGATATGCGGACTTTCACTACTTGCCGATAGCAAAACGCTCGTTTCCGGGTTAAATGGCTCGGAAGCTATTACGGATGCAGATGGCTGATGCCGGAGAACATCGAGCTGCTGTGACATCAGATGTAGCTGTTGCTCCAAAATTCGCTCTACAGCCGCAGGAGCTGTAGCGATTGGAAAGCTTTGAGCTCGTGTTTGCCCAGCCGTGTCTATGGCATAAACGGATGCCGCAGCCGGAACAGCGGATTCATGAGACGGTTGGGTTAGCGGGAAAGCTGCCTGATTCAGAGTTGTTTCTGGACGATTTTCCACAGATTGAACCGGGGTTTCAGCAGAAGTGAAAATGCTCACCCGCTCGGCTACGTAGCTTGCCAACAGCTCCAGCGTGGTCAACGATTCGAAAAATTCGTTCATTGGAATGTCCAGTCCGAAGGTATCCTTGATACTGTGGCGAACCTGGGACAAATTAATGGAATCCAGCCCAAGCTCCAGAAAATGTGTTTGTGGCTCCAGTTCCTCCAGGCTGAGTTGGGACACGTTACCGATCATTTTCGCTAACTTTTGAAGAATAGATGATTTGTGCTGGTCGGTAGCAGATGCTGGCGCTAAATACTCGTTCCCCATAATTCCAGACTCCTTTATTGTTGAGTTTTCATGAACTGGTACCTTCTGTTCCGTTCGAACCTGTTCGGGTACGTTAATCCAGCATCTTTTCCGTTCGAATGGATACGTAGGCAGAGAAACCTTTTTATAGTGCTTACCTGCATAGAGGGCATTCCAATCGATCTGCGCTCCTTGCACATACTTGGCAGCCAGTTGCTCCAGTGATTGCAACGTGTCCAAGCTTCCAGTGACCGTCTCTGTGCCACCAGCGCTATCCGCTTTCCCGGTGTATACACCATCGACGGCTCTGCCTTGTTCGTGCAACTGAAGCACCTTTGCTTTCAGCGCATCTGCTCCTGCCGCAGTCACCGCAATCCGGTGATTCAGGTGGCTTCTTCCCGTGTTAGCCGTATAGCATACATCCTTCATCACGAGTTCTTCCGCCCGTCTAAACCGTTCTGCGTACCGCCCGACCAGCTCGCGTAAAGCGGATTCACTCCGCGCTGACAGGGTCAGCAGCAGCGGTGATGATCCATTATTGCTGCCCGTGGAGGATTTATCCGATTCCGTCTTTGCAATATATTCCTCCAGTACCACATGGCAGTTTGTCCCGCTGAATCCAAAGGAACTCAGCCCGCTTCTTCTCGGGAAGCCGTTCGTCTTCCATTCCCTCAGCTTCATATTGGCATATACCGGAGATTCCTCGAAATGGATCTTCTTGTTTGGCGTGCGAAAATGAACGAGCGGCGCAATCTGTTGATGCTTCATGGACAGTACGGATTTGATCAAGCCCGCAATTCCGGCGGCTTCGTATAAATGACCGATATTCGTTTTGACCGTGCTGATTACCACAAACTGCTTACGCTGTGTATACTTGCGGAAAGCCTTGGTAATGCCGTCAATCTCAACCGGATCGCCCAGCTTGGTTCCGGTGCCATGTGCTTCGATATAACTTATCGTTTCAGGATCAATCCGTGCATCGCGCCACGCCTGCGAAATCACTTCTGCCTGAGCCAGCGCATTCGGCGCGGAAATACCAATCGTGCTGCCGTCCTGATTGATAGCACTTCCCTTGATCACGGCTAAAATGTTGTCACCGTCTTGTTCCGCTTTGCGCAGCGGCTTCAGTAAAACGGCTCCAACTCCCTCACCCCAGCCTGTTCCGTCCGACTGGTCGTCGAAGGCGCGTGCTCGATCATCGGAGGATTCCATGCCAATGCCCGCTTTCAGCGGCAGCAAAATGGTCTTCACTCCACCTGCCAAGGCCATGTCGCAGTCTCCGCTAAGGATGGATTTGCAGGCCAAATGCACTGCCACGAGTGATGAAGAGCATGCTGTATCAATTGTTAGCGCCGGACCTTTTAGATCGAGCAAATAGGCAATCCTGCTGGAAATAATGGATGATAAATTACCAATGGCAAAGTTCGGCAGCGCGCCTGGTTCCACCTCGGACAACAAACGCTCGTATTCGAAGCTGGTTTTGGAGAAGCCAACATACACGCCGACCTTTTGGCCTGCCAGTTGCTTCCCCCCATACCCTGCATCCTCAATCGTGCTCCAGGCTGTTTGGAGAAATAACCGTTGATTCGGGTCCATGAGTGAGGCTTCCCGTGGAGTCAGCTTAAAGAAGGAGTAATCGAACTTGTCTACTTCATCCAGATAGCCGCCTTCTGCAATTTGCATATTCCGTCCTTTCGTATTCAGACGGGAAATGAAATCTTCGGCATCTTTTCTTCTTTCATCGCTGTACGGGCCGATATTGTCAGCCCCTGATGCCACATTCGCCCAAAACTGCTCCAATGTTTCCGCTTGAGGAAACTTGCCTGACATGCCGATGATGGCGATATCCCGGACATTTGCTTCCTCCTTGGCCTCGGACTGTGCTGTTGCAGCCGGATCCCTGCTCATGCCCTGACTAGAGATATATGCAGCAAGCTTGGCGATGGTCGGATAGGAAAAGAAGTCCGTCACCTCAATATGAATCCCTAATTGATCCTCCAACACGTCCACAATTTGAACGAGCTGCAAGGAGGTCACTCCGATATCAAAGTAACTATCGTCCGTCCCGATCGATTTTACATTTAAAATATCCTGGCAGATTCCAATCAGCTTCTGTTCTATCTCTCCTTGAGGCAAGACTGCACGCTCAGCTGCTTGCACGGTTTGAGTGGCCTCAGCCAGTGCTGTCAATATCTCATTAAATTCGCCCTGCTCATAACTCTGGGCTAATTTGAAGCGCTGAACCTTTCCACTGGTTGTTTTAGGAATACGCCGTATCGGAACTATATCCTGAATATGCCAGCCTCCCCGGTAATTCAGATGGCTTTTCAGCTTTTGGACAAGCGGTACAAAATGCTCTATCTTTTTCGTGTGCATCACAAAGGCAACAATACGATCCTGCCTGGTCTGCGCATCATGTACACCGCACACAGCTACTTTCCCGAGATCCACGCCATCCAGTTCCTCGGCAATCCTCTCGATGTCATGCGGGTAGACATTCTGTCCGTTTACGAAAATGATATCCTTGGCTCTACCGGTAATAGTCAGGCGGCCGTTCCGCATAAACCCTAAATCGCCGGTGATAAGCCAGCCATCCTCTGTTTTGACCTTCGAAGTAGCCTCTGGATTGTTGTAATATCCAGCGGTCACATTTTTGCCACGGATTTGCGTGTGTCCAATCACACCATCTTCCAGCACCCGATTTTGTTCATCGCAAATGCGGACAGAGATGCTGGCCATCGGATACCCCAAATCCACAAAAGTAAGACACCGCTTGTCGGACTTGTCCACTTCTTCTATGGGTTCACCCACGTGTAACTGCTGCCGGTTCAAATGAATGGGTATAAAGGTACTTTTGTCCAGAGGTGGAGAGGAAACTCCCACACTCGCCTCTGCCAATCCGTAGACAGGCAACATTGCATTTTTATTCAAACCGTGAACACTCATCGCATCCATAAACACATGGCAAAGCTCTACAGATATCGGCTCAGCCCCATTTAAAATCATACGCACGCTTGACAAATCCCAGTTATCCGCTGTTTCAGGTTTGTACTGATCGAGAAAAAATTTATATCCGAAATTGGGAGAGCATATTTGAGTCACCTTGTGCTCCGATACTTTTTTTAGCCATAAAGACGGGCGTCGGATAAAAAGTGCCGTCGGCATAATCAGCTGCTTGGCATTAGCGACCACACAGGTTAAATGAAAGGCGATCAATCCCAGGTCATGCGTAAGCGGCATCCAACCCAAATAAGCATCCTTGGAGCTCATGCCTGTTTGATTTGCGATATCCCGAATATTGTAAACCAGATTTTCATGTGTCAACATGACTCCTTTAGGATCACCTGTAGAGCCTGAGGAAAATTGGATAAAAGCCAAATCCTCCGGTTTGGATGCATGAACTGCCCCTTTACCCTCAATGGAATAGTCGAATGTATGGCTTGAAAAAGTTGCTTTTTTAACAGGCTCAAAGGAATCCAGCAATCCGTGCTGGTGCGAGTACTTTTCCAGTTGTTCCATTACCTTATCATCCGCAATCATATAAGGGCGGGATAGGGTATTCCAGATTTTAAACAGTTTCATTTTATGTTCATCATTATTCCCGATGCTTACAGGAACAGGAACGATTCCACCGAGCAGGCAGCCCCAAAATACATTCACAAAGGTATGATTGTCGTCGATCTGCATGATCAGCTCATCGCCAGGTTGTATCCCTTTTTCCTGTAATGCATGAAGCACCTGTGATGCTTGCTCCAGAAGTTTACTGTAGGACACATATTCCTCTTGCTTATCACCGGAAATAAAGGTGATCCCGTTCTCATCCCGGCTTGCACGGTCTTGAATGATTTCAACTAAAGTTTGAAACTGTTCCATCCTGATCCCCCCTTAATTGCTCTAGCATTACTTTCTGCTCTCCTTCGGAGACCTGTTTGGTTTGCAACACCAAGGAAATACACCCCAGTATTTCCTGTCTTTGCTCAGAAGCAGGTGTTGGACTACTGCCTGATTCTGAGTTTCGCAATAATTCTTCCAGTCTTCGGATAGGTGAAATAACACCCTTTAGGTACTCATCTTCATTCCAATTGGCATTAGGGGTAGACACAGCCAGTGAAAGGGAACGGGCAACCCAATCACGGATCGAGAAACGGCGTTCCAGTTCAACGCGATCCAATTCTCTGTCCAGAGACAGCACTTCGATGGTAGTGTTTATTTCCTTCGCCAAATTTTTCAACACCGTTCGTGGGCCTAACTCGATGCCTTGTTTCACGCCATGATTCGCCATATACTGCATGGTTTGAATCCATCGAACCGGGTGAGTCATTTGCAAAATCAATCCTTGACGAATGCTGTCTACATCAGGGTATGGCAGAGCGGTCACATTGGAGATCACGGGCCACTGCGCTTCATGGAAAGTGTATTTTTGCAGCTCGATGGTCAGCCTGTCCGCAGCATGTTGCATAAGCGGGCTATGAAAAGGACCACTAACCTGTAAGCGAGTAATTTGGGCCCCCCGCTGTTCTAACTTGCCAGCTACCATAGCTACCGATGTATGATGACCAGAGACGACATATTGACTAGGCGAATTGTAACAAGCAATGACAGCAGGCTGATCGATTGTGGAGTGCAGACGACAGAATTCTTCCACGGCGTTCAACTCAGCTCCGCGAATGGCAATCATGCTGCCCAGACCGGCCTCTGCGGCTGCTTCCATGAAGCCTCCCCGCTCTTGTACCAGTCGTAAAGCGTCGCCAAAGGATAGAACACCGCTACTTACCAGTGCTGAATATTCACCCAGGCTATGACCTGCTGAAAATTCGGGAATAATTCCGATTTTGTGCATATAACGACGGAATGCAATGACGCTGATCGTAAAAAGTGCGGGCTGAGTATAGAATGTCCTGGATAATTGGGTGATCGGACCTGCCATGCATAATGCTTTCAGGTCATATCCCAAAATATCAGTAGCCTCTTCAAACAAACGATCCGCTTCAGTAAAATCGCTATGCCATGCGGGTCCCATCCCTACATACTGAGATCCTTGTCCCGGAAAAACCAAAGCCATGCGATTCATACCAAACCCCTTTCTTCCCCACAAAGATGTGGCAAAAAGTAACAATATGGATTTCCAAAAAAAGTAAATATATATTGTAAAAGTGAATTGGTTATGGAGTTTCCATTCGTGGTGTAACTGAGATCAAAAGATGATGTGTGAGTAAACTTGGAAGTGTAAAAAACTTTGGAGTATACTGGAATTTCAGGCTTGGAACCCAAAATTCAGCATCATAGATGAATGTGATGTGAAAGTGCTGAGGTCATACAAAATGTTATTCCATAAGTAAGAATTAAATGTGAAATATTTTACTTATATAATAAATATGGACTAGAAAAATGTCAATATTTTTTTGAATTCCTTTAATAAGAAAAAAATGTGATATATGATTTTTTATGTTATTATAAACACAAAATAAATTAAAGTATGACGTTATAATGTATAAATATATTATACACACAAACAATACCCTTTTTTGTCTAAAAATCAGGCATTGTTTGTAAATTTTTAATGATTTTTGTAAAAATTTCTGTGTCGTAAGTGCAAGAAACGCATAATGTGTTATATCTGGTGCTTGACAAACCAATTAGTAATACGTTGCAGTCGTTCCACGCGAAGCTGCGGGTGCCCTTTTCGTGAAAGCTCGTGACTTGAAGCTGGAAAACGGACAAATTGCGTAGGTTTCCCCGAGCGACGTAATGCTGTAAACAGCTGCTCTCCCTGCTCAATTGGGCAACGCAGATCCTGCTCCCCGTGCAATATGAGCAGCGGTGTATTGATTTGCTGCACATAAGCCAGCGGAGATTGTCTCCACAGGAGTTCGAAATCTTCCCACGGATTCCCGCCAACTTCGTCTTCTGTAAACGAGTACCCTATGTCACTCACCCCATACATCGATAGCCAGTTGGATATGGAACGCTGGGTTACAGCTGCGCGGAAACGATCGGTATGGCCGACAATCCAGTTTGTCATAAATCCACCATAGCTGCCCCCTGTTACGCCCAGCCTTTCTGGATGAATGAATGGAAATTGAAGTATAGCCTCGTCCACTGCGCTCAGCAGATCGGTGTAATCGCGCCCGCCATAATCTCCAAGGACGACATTGGTAAAAGACTGTCCGTACCCTCGGCTTCCTCCCGGATTCGTGTAGATGACTGTATATCCCTGAGCGGCCAGCAACTGAAATTCATGAAAAAAAGAATTGGAATACATGGCATGAGGACCACCGTGAATTTCCAATATGGCAGGATAAGATACGCCCTCCTTAAATCCAACAGGTTTCATCACCCATCCCTGCACCCGTCGTCCATCCTCAACCTCAGTCCAGAAGCTCTCAGGCACACTGATCTCAATCTCATCAAGCAGAGGGTCATTCACTCTGGTCAGCCGTTCCTCAATTCCTGAATGGATCGCAATTCGGAACAAATCGCCTGGTAAAGCCACTTCAGTGGAAGCGGCAATGATATGCTGCTCATCCGAAGTAAGCTCGAATTGGTAAATTTCCCGTTCTCCTTGCGTTAAAATTTTAAAAGTTCCATCATGCGCAAACTGATATACGTGTACATTCCCTTCAAGAGTTACTAGCGTATACAGGGATTGACCATCCGCACTGAAGCGTGGTGGTCCTATATGGAGATGTGAACGCATGTCGCTCATACCGGCATTACCGATGTGAGCGTCCAGCGTCTCACTAACACATACTACCGTCCCGCCACTGGAGGGAACCGTATACAGTCGAGTCTGAGTAGCGCCTTTGGCATGTCGATCATGACCGTAAAAGGCAATCGTTGAACCGTCGGGAGAATAAGCAGCACTCTCGATGTGCAGTTCAGAATGGGTCAGCTTAAGCGGTGCTGCTGCATCACCATTTGAAATCACAGGAACTATCGTAAACAAATCATTTTGCTTACGTAAATCCGTATCCTCTTTCGAATGCTCTGCTATTCTGGCGACGAATAAAATACGTTGACCATCCGGTGACCACACAGGCTCCGCCACATCATAAGCGCCGGAAGTCAGTTGAACTGTGTTCCCCGAAGTCACATTAGTTACATACAGGTGATCACGAGTATCATCCCACAGTCCATATCCGTCGGATTTAGCTTTCGTTCGATTAACGACTCGTCCCTTAAGTTGTGCCTCCTGAGTTCCTCCATCGGATGTAGGGCTTGACGGGTTCTCGGCCGTTTTAGCTACAAACGATATGCAGGTCCCCTCAGGAGACCAGGCTAATGAACGAACGTTGTTCTCTACGTGTGTAAGCTGTCGTGCCTCCCCCCCGCGTTCTGGAATAATCCATACCTGGCGCTTGCCGTCTGTCGTACGAAGAAAAGCTAGTTGTGATCCGTCTGGTGACCAGACAGGCGTTTCATCTTTCGGTCCGTATGTAAAGGGTATCGGGACAGCGACTTCGGACGATAATAGCCAAATTCCTGAGTTATAATCGGTCCGATCTTTATTAATATGCTGCTCTACGTAAGCGATTTCACCGCTGACAGGATGAATAGCTGGATCGCTAACCCAATGAAGGTGATATAAATCCTCAGCGGTTATACAGCGCTTGGTCGTGCTAGATTGCGAGTCGCTCAAAAAAACCCCTCCTTATATCGTCAGATTTCTACATCTCAGATTTTAATTAATCCGATTAATTTTATATGATTTTAATAAATATACATTTACGTTACTCTTTTTATTTATCTCTGTCAATTTGTCTAGAACTAAAAAAAACTCTCTCAGTCGCTATTGACCCGAAAACACCGTTACTTCGGTTGCTTTCAAGAGAGAGGGTAGCATTTTCATCAATCATAACTGAAAAATAGGAGAAATGGAGAAGCCTCATTAGGAGTAGCAGCCAGTGATCCATTTTCTTTGTGTAGATTCGGCACCTGCTGCCAAATAGTGCTGGGAATCTCTCGCGCAGTATAGAGATGATATCCTCAGCAAACCGATGCAGCTGTTCAAGTTGCTCCTGCTCTCCCAGCCCATCCACGCAAAGAATTAGAAGAAAATAACGGCTCTCCATATTGTGCCGCCAGCTCCGTTGATAATGTGCTGGCGGCACTTCCATGCCATATCGGAATTTGCTGTTGATACGGGCGTGACTGGGTCGTGACCTGATACAGCGGGGACCGATAGTTGCCCTCCCACGTAACTTCTTCCTCGCTCCAGAGCCGCTTGAGCAGACGATAGCGTTCTGCTAGCGACTCTCACTGCTCTTCCTCCGTAATTCCGAACAACGGATAATGACGTGGGTCATTGCCTTTTCCGATAATCAGTTCTAATCTTCCACCCGATAAATGATCCAGTGTCGCATAATTCTCAGCTACGCGTACCGGGTCAAGAATACTAAGGCACCGTTACCATCGTCAGCAGACGAATCCGTTCAGTTCTCGCTGCTATAGCGGTCAGAACGAGTGGAGGTGAAGACGACAAAAAAGGCGTACCATGCCGCTCCCCCACACCATACGCATCAAAACCAAGCTCCTCTGCGAGCACAGCCTGCTTTATTATTTTGCTGCGAACTCCAGGCTTCTCCGGTAATCGCATTAGGCAGATTAGCCATTAGGCTGAACAATACAAACTTCATTCGTTCCCTATGATCGCGTCTAATTTTGGTTAGCTGTCTCGGCTTCATTTTTTTCACGAATGTAGGTGGAGAATAATTCAGGATTCACCACTTTACGCAGTAAATGCATCGTCCCGTTCCCTGTTCCATGGTCAAAAGCATGGATACGTTCATACCCCCAACGCTCGTACATGGATAGCAAATAGGGATGCTTTTCCGCAGTCGCCAGTGTCACAGCAGGAGCACCGACCTTGTCACGAATAATCGTTTGCTCTACCCAATTCAGCAGTTTTTTCCCATATCCTTTGCCCTGGGCAGCCGGGTCTACAGCAAACCACATCACAAACGGTAGATCGGTTATAAAATTAAGGGCTCTATTTTTGAGATGGCTAACGGTAGCCTGAATGACACCGTCTACTTCCAGCACATAGCAATCATTATTTTTAATGTTTTCTTGAATGAGAGCAACGTCTGCCTGAGCGGCAGGCCATTGAAGCTCCAACTGCCGAATTGTTTCATACGCCTCATACGTCACATACTGCAATCTTTCTGCGTCCTCCTGGAGTGCCAGACGATAGATTTCACTCATACTAACCCGCCTCCTTATAATGTTTTTATAAAACGAGTGAATCACTATATAACTATTCCCATCTATTTAATAAGATATAAAAGTTAACATAACTGTAGCATGCTCACCATTCAGCGACAAATTAATTTTTTCTATAACTCCATTTAAAATAACAATAGCCCCTCGAAAGGTGGGAGTTCGTTAATTAAAGTCAACGCAAAAAAGCCCGAAAATCGGGCTCCTCTACTTTCTAGACGAATAAAATGCTGGTCTTAGCTCCGGCATTCAAAACAAACCATGTATGCTGTATTACTCCGCAGGGGCAGTAAAGCTGCGTTTAGCAAACTCGCTGTCCAGCATATAAAAGGCGTTGCTGTCTCTTTCAATGCGCTTAAGCTTCTGGATAACACTGTCGAACAGAGCTTCCTCTTCGACTTGCTCATCAATAAACCATTTCAGGAAATGGATCGTTGCATGCTCGCGTCCATCGAGGGCCAAGTCAGCCAAATGATAAAATTTTTGTGTGTTTTGCTGCTCATGCTTGTAGCCATGCTCAAATACGTCCAGCATGGAATCGTAGCTATTTTTCGGCTCTGGCAATGCAGCCAATGTGGCGCGTCCTCTACGGTCATTAATGTATTTATACAGTTTCATGGCATGAAACCGTTCCTCCTCAGCTTGTACCAGGAAGAAGTTTGCAAACCCATCCAGACTTTCACTGGAGCAATAAGCAGCCATCGCCAAATATACGTGAGCAGAGTAAAATTCAAAGTTCATTTGCTCATTCAGAGCCTGTGCCAAATTGTCGTTCATGTCTCAGGTCACCTCGGTCATGTATGTAATGATGTAACGATCATAGTGTACCACGAATCCGATCACAAAAAAATGGACGGAAGTGAATTCAATGATCTCACATTCCGCCCGCAATTTCCACTATCAGTTCACAATCAAGGCTCCAGACCCCAGACACGTTTGTCGTTTATATACAAAGGTGCTTTGTCCCAATCCGTATAAGATGTCTTGGTTGAATCATAGGAAAAATCATCACTTTCGTTATAGTTGCTCCAGTCCGCCTTGTTCATGCGAATCTGAATATCCCCTGTATTTTCCCCTGCTGCCAGACTTCCAGCACCAGCTCCAAAGGAGATTTCCAGATAATAATCTGCACCTGTAACGGCCTTATCCAGTTTCACCAAACGTCCCTGAACGTTACTACTACCCAACTGTGCATAGTCACAATGGAATTCCTGTGACTTGTCGCCATCTACAGTATAGTAGTATCGCAGCTTGACATTTTTCAGGTCAACAGCATCTTTACCCTTGTTTACAATACGGAAAAGTGGCCGAATCTGGTTATCTCCCGGGTTGGTGTCGCCCACGCGGTATTGGGCAATCACATCTCCCGTTGCCGGAATGGGTGCTGCCGTAGGCTTGGCACTGACCTCAGCAGAATCCGGGCTGGTTCCTAAAGAACTTGTTGCATTTTCCACATAATAATAAGTGGTTTCATTCACCACTCCTGTATCCTTGTAAGTGCTGTCTGTTACCGTTGCTACTGTGGTATAAGGGCCACCACTGGTTGTCGAGCGCTTGACTGTATAGCTATCGGCACCCGTCGCTTTGCTCCAGGTTAGTGTAACCTGAGCATCCCCTGCGTTTGCCTTCACATTTGCCGGAGCTTTGGGAGCTGTCGGCTCGGTTGGTCCACTACCGTTAATGAGACGGTCATACTCGGCATAAGCCGTTGCCATATCCACTTGGGACCAGAAACGATGATACGTAAATTCTGGAGCGCCTTTATCCCATTTTTGGGTCTGATTGTTCCAAGAAGTCGTGTATTTATCTTTGAGATAAGACCATTGCGGATCTTTAGTGATATTAGGCCGGATGTCACTATAGCTGGAATACGTACCATTGCCGCCTTTGGACGGATCAGAAGCCGTAGCGTCGGTGCCAGGGATCGTGTTGCCTTGTCCAGTCTTACCGCTCCAGCCGCTCGGAATATACACTTCTTTAGTGAAATAGCGATAATAATCCTCTCGCGCTTCCTTCGTTGTAATGCCTATACCATCGTTATAACCCCATGCAGCATCAAGCAAAGCTTTAGACAGATCCTTAGCTTCCTTGCCTAACTCGGAATAGTCTCCTTTTTCAGCTTTCGTTCCAGCAGCAAAAAAAGTAAGTGCTTTAACATAGCTGCCCAGCACTCCGGCATCCTGCCCCGGATTCTTTGTTACCACATGGAGATTGGTATTCCCTTTATGATTGGTAAATCCGCTCCAGGTTTCAGGCTTTCCGCTCCATTCCAGATTGCTCGGCAGCCAGAACTCACCTTTAGCCGCTGTAGTAGCCACCTTCGGATTCTTGCCACCCAGAATACGCTTACCTTGAGCGTCCAAATAGTATCCCTGTGCATCAGTCACAGGCCGTTCGTTGGCAAATACATAGCTCTTGGACCATGCTATCCAGTTTTCCGTCACTTGTTTAGCCATTTTAAACTGCTCGGACGAAGTATCCCCTTTCTTAGCTAAGATGTAGTACAGCTCGGCAACCCGCTCGACAGGCCAAGCCTGCATCCCAAACCAGTTGTTGGATGGTGGATCGTTATATACAGGAGCCCCTGTATAAGCCATACCATAAAAGGTACTTGTGCCAGATGGATAAGCTTTGTAGGCACCATCCCAGCTATTCGTCGCTCCGCCTGCAATGGCCCCCTCATCGGATTGCAACCAAGTATAAAACTCCAGTTGGCGCTTCAGCGAGGTCGCCCAGTCCTGTCCCGCCGTTGGTGAATTCGGTATTAATCCACCATCTTGATCGGACAACGCATACGCTGCAACGACATTTTGGTAGCCCTGATGCGCATGGCTGGCACCAATTCGCCAAGCCCAGTTGCCGCTTTGGCCAAGTCCGCCGCCCCAAGCCGTATACCATGCCATTAGGTAAAGACTGGCATCCTTGCCCGTACCAGCAATAGGACTTCCATTGGAAGCGCTTCCGGTTTTCTGGAAGTATTTATCGTACATGCCGTACCGCAAAAAGTCTCCCATCTTTTTGGCTTTATCCAAATATACGGAGTTGTCATATCCCAATTCCTTAGCCCAGTACATCGCTTGAACTGCCCGTGCATCCGCATCGGTGGCATTCGTGTAGCGCCATTGCTGTGCCGGGGCATTATTTTCCTTAGTGAACAGGCTCATAAACCCTTCATTAGGCTTGCCAAACTTATGATTATCTTGTGATGGATGTGGTACAGCCTCCCAGACTGATTCCTGTTCCCCACGCTGGAAGGTGTTTACATAGGCAGCTGTATGCGACGGATTCAGAAGATTGCCGAAGCCGTACCAATTATCCACATCCAACAACCAGTGCATCAGATAAGTCTGGTTGTTGCCATAGGTTGCCTTCAGCTCAGAGTCCAGTGGATCCTTGCCAGCACCATACTGACCACTCAGACGGCTTGGGTACTGATCCGGCTGCGAATATTCTGCGGCATAAGTGGCGGGGCTGTTCGGATTATAGTTACTCATTGTCGGTTGCTCTTCCTTACCGTCCCCTTCATTAACAGGAATGATATATTTCTCCATGTTGTCCCATGCGGATTCCAAATGCCCCCAATCCCCGGTATAATGACCATACAGCACTTCCAGCCACATCCAGTAGCTGTACGCTTCCGAAGTCGTTAAGTGTCCGTAATCCGGAGCCTCGCTCATGAGCGTTTCAACAGAATGATAAGGGATGCCTTCTTTTGAAAAGTATCCGCTAGCCGGATCCTTTAGCTGTTTATATAGTTGTAGAAAACGTGTCGATTCCGGTGTTGCGGCTGATGCACGGTCGGGTCCTGCCTGAAATAACCCCAAGGTTAACGGAAGTACCAAAATGGCTGACATGACCATAGAGACAGATTTCCTGAACACGGATTTTCTGCTGATCACTTTTGCATTCATCCTCTCCATTATCAATTTTGGCTTTACACAAGAATTTATTCCGAAAAACGACAGCATAAAAAGACAGCATCATCACCTCACTTTTCCGTAAAAAAGGTGGAGGACACGCTGTCTATTGCTCCAAATGCTTCGCATTGGCCCTGGAAAAAATATATCATACTAGGCGCCAAATGAGAGTCGAAAAATTCTATAAGTTTAGAGATTCACAAGGAAAATTGACGAAATCGATTGGAATCGGTACTATTTCACAGGGAGGCGTTAAAACATGAAAATTTTGCTATTGCTTGGTTGTATCGTGATGTTTTTAGCCGTAGCTCTGGGAGCGTTCGGCGCGCATGCATTGAAAAAAAGACTTTCCGCAGACATGCTCAGTATATTCCAGACAGGAATTCAATATCAAATCGCTCATGGACTGGGTTTGCTACTGCTTGGAGTTCTTGCTGACAGCCTTGTCCATTCTTCTCTCATCGTAACCGCAGGTTGGGTTATGCTGGTGGGTATTCTCCTGTTTTCCGGCAGCCTGTACGCCCTTAGTATATCCGGTGTGAGAAAGCTTGGAGCAATCACTCCCCTTGGCGGGGTGGCTTTTTTGGCAAGCTGGGTCATTGTGATCGTGGCGGTTGTGCAAGGTTAGAGAAGGATAAAGGAACGGAGACTTGGAAAAGGAGGCGCTTCCAAGTCTCTCAATTACTAACGCAGCATTCCTGATTATATGAAAGAATGCACTATCTCGTCTGCACTTGTTGCGCTTTCTGAGCGGCTATCCAATGACCTTCGATATAACGTCTGGATTCAGCCATCTCATGCTCCTGAGCAGCTTCCATAATAATATGAACCCCCGGCTTGTACTGCTCCAGTAGTTCCATGTAGAGGCCATAGTTCATGTCTCCAAAACCCGGCGGCACCGTCTCAATTTCACCTGACGATGACAACCGCCGGTCTTTGGCATGCGCTGCGATAATCCGGGGGCCCAGCAGTTGGAAAGCTTCGCGGATGATCTCATCCTGTTGCGCCAGATTTTCCGTTTTCAGCAGATTACCCGGATCAATCACAACACCGATGTGTGAAGAAGGTACTTCCTCCAGAAAGGTAGCCAACTCTACGGCGGTTCCGACCAAGTGATCGTTTGCAGCTTCCAATCCTACGAATACGCCCCACTTCTCCGCTTCATCTGCTAATTCACGTACTACTTCCCTTACAACTCTCCAGTCACGTTCCGTATAGGCGGTACCGTCCTCATTACGTCCGACTTCAGCTGCAACCATTGGTGCTCCTAACAGACCCGCATATCGGATCAGCTCTTTGAAGCGCTCTACATTTTCACGCAGCAATTCCTCATCCTGTATAAAAAAATGTAAATAGCACCCGAGCACCGATATGGATACACCATGCTTACGAAATTCTTCTGCGATAGACAGTGCCAATCCCGGATTGAACTTACCCGGTTTATTAAAATCCACATCACTGATCGCTCTCCACGGAGCCAGCTGAACATGAGTAAAGCCCGCTGCGCCTACCTTTGCAGCCAATTCGCGATAAGGCAACTTGCCAAACAAATGTGCCAATACACCTACTGTCACTAAAAATCACCTCTTATTTTTATTGTTGTATGCTACTTGTTACCGTACTCTGCTCCAAGGTCTCATTGATGATGTGCGTAATCCGTTCCACTTCATCATGAATAAAAAAGTGTCCTCCCTCAAAGGTAAACATACGAAATTGCTGATCCGTATGGTGTGCCCATGCCTCCGCATCTTGTAAGGTCACCGTGTTATCGGTCATTCCCGTCAAAGCGGTGATAGGACAATGTAAAGGTACGGCTTTAGCCATGTACTTGTACAACTCGACAGCTTTGAAATCCGCTCTTAACACTGGCATAAAATAGTCGTATAATTCCCGATTGTCAAAAATCGCTTCCGAAAGCTGACCGTACCGCTGCAAATGCGTCCTGAACTGATCTGCGGGCAGATCGTGTAACCACGGGGAATTTCTTGGGACATGCGGTGCCCGTCCACCTGAAACGAACAGATGAGCAGGCTTTCCATATCCACCGGCCACCAGCTTGTAGTACAGCTCGAATGAGATCATCGTCCCCATACTGTGTCCGTATATGGCATAAGGATCGCCCGGGGCTATCTCTTCGCTGATCTTGTGCAACAGATCCTCGCTCATCTCCTCAATGCTTTCCTTTAACGCTTCCCCAGAACGAATACCTCTGCCCGCTAATTCCAGTGGAACAAGCTTGATCTGCGGAAGCAGCAACTTTTTCCATTTGAAGCTGACCGACGCCGATCCGCCTGCATACGGGATGAAAAATAATGTGATAGGTGCCATTCTTGCAACCTCCTGCCTTGCTAAGTTCTAACTTTTTTATTTTAGCATAAAAAGGTATATTTACCCATTTCAAATATTTTGCAAATTCCATAAGAATGGTTTAGAAAATCAAGCACATTTTGTATAAGGCAGGAAATGTCTTTCTAAAGAAAGAACGGCTTTATGTTTGAATATAATCATGTGTTGGGTCTTTTGACGGGTACAGTGGCATGGAACTTTATAGCTATTACTCAATCCATTCTCGGTATTCAGCCCGAATGGGATGGTCTGCGTATTGATCCGTGCATTCCTACAGCCTGGGACGAATTCACAGTCATCCGTGTCTTCCGCGGTGATACCTACGTGATTCATATCACGAATCCACAACATGTCTCCAAGGGTGTAGTTACAGTTACCTTGGCACCGTCCTTGCGAATAATATCCTGCCGGTTGAAGGGGACGGGGCTATCACCAAGTAAAAGTGTTGCTAGGCTAACAAGTTCATGGCCTTCAAAAAAATTAGCTTCAACTTCATCACATAGTATCTTATAATACGAGAATGGCTAAAGATACATTAAGTGTGGTGACATCATGAACAAGACAAAACGGCTTACTCAAACCATGGATTACAAAACAAAGCAAGCCCGCTGGGTACGCAAAATGTTATTACTGTATTGGATGATTATAGCTGTACATTTTATCGTCCAGCTGGGCAGCTACTTATTTCTTGATTACCACGCTTCGCCTTATGAATTTTACGTCGGAACCCTTATTGTTCCCACGCTAATCATGAGTGGTTCCAACTTACTGGCAGAGTTGGCTCATTTTAAATTTAACAGGTATTCTTTTGCGATCCTGTTTATGGCAAGCACCGTCATTTGCTGGATGATTATTCGCCTAAATTATGATATTCGGATTATTCCTGCGCTATGTTTGTTGCCTATTTTCTCTTCTATTCTGTTCTTCAATCGTCGCTTAATATGGCTTTCCTTTGTATTGCAAGTGGTCGTCTTTTTTCTGTTGCTGGCAGCAGATGGATCATTCCGCAGCTATTTGTCAGACTTTGATATCGTGGCGATTCCAACCTTTTTAATTATGTCCACCTTTATTGCTCTCATTATTCAGGCCAGCGGCCGCGATTTGTTAGTGGATTTGTATAAAACAAAGCGCGCCCAACAGGAATTAATGATCAGTAACGCGATTATCAGCAAAATGTCAATGACTGATGGTTTGACAAAGCTGTAC
Organism: Paenibacillus sp. 203; assembly: GCF_037027525.1. Lineage (NCBI taxonomy): Bacteria > Bacillati > Bacillota > Bacilli > Caryophanales > Paenibacillaceae > Paenibacillus > Paenibacillus sp. 203. The sequence continues at coordinate 77,200 of NZ_JAXCHD010000014.1, read as the reverse complement.
AATCATTTGTCCTTTCAAAACTTTTATGAAAAAGCACTCGAATATGCGGAACAAGGCGCGATCATCCATCTGGCGTTAGTGGATATTGATAATTTCAAGAAGATCAATGACACTTACGGACACCAGTTCGGAGATAAAATTTTGGAAGGCATCTCGCAAATCATTACAGAACAGATTACCGCAAATGACATTGCAGCTCGCTATGGCGGTGAGGAATTTGCTATTTTGATGTTCGAGCATACTTTCGAAGAAGCTTATCAGATCGTCGAAAACATCCGGCGTGAAGTGGAGAAAATGACCTTTCAGGAGAAATTGCAAATCGTTTCTGTAACCGTAAGCATTGGACTGAAAAGCTATACAGAGGAAATGAACAAAGATAAAGATGTATTTTTTCAGCAAGCAGATGACTATCTGTATCAAGCTAAGCGCTCCGGGAAAAACAAAATTGTTGCTCTTAATCATATCGCTTAATGTAAAAACACTTCATTTGTTGAGACTCCGGCATGAGCTTGCCGGAGTCTTTTGAATATAGAGCTTAAAATGTAATAGAGTTGACAATTCCATAAGTTGAAACTAAAATTGTTACATATGTATTGGTTATTTACTTACATTAAATAAGTTCGAAGGAGATGGTTTTTTAAATGTCAACCCTCGTTATTGTCGTTCACCCTGATCTTGCGGAATCTCGCATTAACAAAAGATGGGTGCAAGAACTCAAGAAACAATCTGACGTAACCATTCACAACCTGTATGAGGTATATCCAGATGAGCAAATCAATGTCGCCCAGGAGCAGGAACTGCTAGAGCAGCATGACCGTATCGTTCTGCAATTCCCTTTTTACTGGTACAGCACTCCTTCCCTGCTGAAAAAATGGCTGGATAAGGTTCTAACCTACGGCTGGGCTTATGGAAGCGAAGGTGGCAAGCTACAGGGCAAAGAGTTGTTGATCGCCTTGTCTGCTGCCAGCGTTGAGGAAAATTATCAACATGACGGACGGAACAGGTATACGATTGAAGAGCTGTTGAGACCTCTGGAAGCTACAGCCCATATGATTGGTGTCAAATTGCTCCCTTATTTCGTACAATATGGTGCTGCAGTATTGACCGATGAGCAACTAGAGCAATCCGCACAAAAATACGCGCAAACGGTTATTTCTTAATTTTTTACTAGAAAGCCCCTTGGACGGCGCCCGCCATACCTGCTTTACAGCAGACGGCAGCTCCAGCCAAGGGGCTTTACTGATCGATTTACATCGTAACCAAGGTACTGGTTACTTGTGCCATACTTTCTTTAATAATTTCGCAGCCCTTACGCAAGTTTTCCAAGCTTATCGTTAACGCTGGCATAATTTTAATTACCGTATCGTTACGCCCAGCACGTTCAATAATGAGTCCCCTACTAAAGCAGAGAGACGCTACCTCCTTGGCGAACGCTTCTCCCAGATGAGACACATCAATCCCCCAGATCAATCCCATGCCACGAATTTCAATAAGAGGATCTATCGATTGGATATGTTCACGCAAGAACTGCTGAACAAATGCCTCTTTTTCCTTCACTTGTGCTTCCAGCTCTACCGTATCTCTGAACTCCAGCGCAGCCTTTGCCCCGACGAAAGCAAGCTGATTTCCACGGAAGGTGCCGTTATGCTCACCCGGACTCCATATATCCAATTCTGGCTTGAGTAGCAACAGAGACATTGGCAATCCGTATCCACTGATCGATTTGGACAAAACAACCATATCAGGAACGATTCCCGCCCGCTCGAATGAGAAGAACGAACCAACCCGGCCGCAACCGACTTGAATATCGTCAACAATGAGTAAAATATCATGATCATCGCACAGCTGTCGCAAATCACGCAGCCATTCGGTCTCTGCAATATGAATACCGCCTTCAGCCTGTACCGTTTCCAAAATGATCGCGGCAGGCTTTTCCACACCCGAATGGGTGTCTGTTAAAAGCTGCTCCATATACAAAATGGTATCCATTCCGTTAAATGTGCTGTTATAAGGTATGAAGGTAACATTGTTCAGGGGAACCCCTGCGCTCTCTCGCATGGAGTTGTTGCTGGTAATAGATAAACTGCCCAGCGACATCCCGTGGAACGCACCCATAAAAGCAAAAATACCATTTCTGTTTTTCACCTTGCGTGCAAGTTTCAGTGCTGCTTCCACTGCATTGGTTCCGGTCGGTCCGCAAAATTGCAGCTTATAATTCAAGCCCTTGGGCTGGAGAATACGCTCTGAAAAAGACTCCATAAACTCTTGCTTGGCCGTCGTGTACATATCCAGACCATGCATAATCCGATCGGAAGTTAAATAATCCAATATCCGGTTTTTCATAAAATCATTATTGTGCCCATAGTTCAAAGCCCCTGCACCGGCAAAAAAGTCAATGTAACCCTTGCCTGCCTCCGTGTACAGTACATCGTTTTTAGCTTTGTTGAAAACAACTGGAAAACTTCTGCAATAGGATCTTACATTGGACTCCAGCACTTCGAATGTGTTCATGATCTCTCGTCCTCCCGCTGACCTGATTTTAAAAAATACAAGCATGGAAAGCAAAAAAATGTAAATATGTAATCTAAAAGAGTAGACAGTCTGAATTCACAATGGGATATCCACACCAAAGAATCATAAGTATGATCGCAAGAACAATTAAAGTACGAAAATTAAATACAGAGATAGCACATTGAGAGTAAGTTAGTAGAAGATTAAATAGTGGGTTTTTCTCTAAGAGGCCTATCAGAGGATGTCAACTCCTATGTAATAAAATACCATAATTTTCATTTAAGTCAATGCATGTTTCTGAGATGTTTTGTTAATTTTTTGTAATTTATCATCAACGACTTGTAGTATATTGTTATAAGAAAACGAAAAATGTCGAATTATAGAAATAAATCTCAAAAATAGTACATTTCTATATCAAATAGATATACATCTGGACTATTTGTCCACAGGATTGCCACAACAAGCCTGATCTTTTGACAGACTGTCCAAAGGAGTTTACTCTATCAACAGGACCTGCCAAAAACTTGTTGTAAACATTGCAGTTATCCTAACTATTTCGCTCGAATTTGATAGAAAGATAAGGAAATATGATCATGTCTAATGTTTTAATTATTGAAGATGACAATATGCTGGGAGATACCCTTTCCTTGTATTTAACAGGAGAAGACTACAATGTTACTCGAGTGGAACAAGCGTCTGAGGGTATTGCTAGGCTTGAGATCGTACAGCCCGATATTATTTTGTTGGATCTGTTGCTTCCAGATTTGGATGGAATAAATCCCTGCCCACTGATACGCAAGCATACGGACGTGCCCATCATCGTGATTTCTACAGAAAACAACATATCAGAGCGCATTCGTACACTTACGTTGGGAGCAGATGATTATATTTGCAAGCCTTTTAGTATGCAAGAGCTAAAAGCACGGATGGAGGCTCTTTTCCGTCGTATTGAAATCACACGCTTGCAAGGAAGAGGCAGAGCACCTGAACCTGAAACGGGCATTACTTTGGATCTAGCGAAAAGAATGATTACCGTTAACGGACAGAATGTGGAGACAACATATTCAGAATTTGAGCTCATGAAGCTTTTTTATTTGAACCGGGGAATTGTATTCAGCAGGTATGCTTTGATTCAAGCTCTCCGTGGCACAGACTCCTTTATTAATGAGAGGGCTGTGGACGTACATATTAACCATTTACGCAGAAAAATTGAAAAAGACCCTAAGAAACCGCAATTGATCAAGACCATCTGGGGAATCGGCTACAAATTTATGCAATAATACGGTCAGCTCCAGGGAAGTGATGACTTGATCTGATTAATCTCCTTCTGAACCGTACTGAGTTGCTCTTTCCAGTCCGGATACAGTTCACCTGTTGAGGTTTCATTGCTGCGCTTCAATGCCTTTTCCAGGTCTATCACCTTTGCCAGCAGCTCTGGCGCGCATAGATTCCCCGTTCCTCCCTTAAGCGAGTGGATTAATCGAAGAGCAGAAGATAACTGCCCATTGCCCATTTTTTTCAGTACTCTCTTATCAAGATGCTGGTATTCTTGAATCCATTTATAAAGGGCAAATTGAAAAATGTACACCTTGCCATCCATAGCGGCTATCGCCTGATCTGCGTAAATACCATGTAAATCTTGCAGCCATGCTAAGTTAATCCAACTAGTTAACACTCTAGCAGCGGTCAGTTCATGGATAGGCTTGAGAAGCACGGCATTAATACCGGCACGAAGACAAACTTCCTGTTCATGCTGCACAGCATCAGCGGTAAAAGCGATAATGGGAAGCCTGTTAAAAGCTTTGTTTCTCCGAATATGTCTCGCCGTCTCAAAACCATCCATCTCTGGCATATGCAGATCAAGCAACACCATATCCCAGTAACGCAGTTCCAGTAACGCTATTAGTTCTCTTCCGTTCGTGACCATCGTTACCTCAAAGTTACGCTCTGCTAAAAACTCGGTAATCACCACCTGGTTAATTTCGTTATCCTCTGCTATGAGAATTTGATAATTCTGTGTTGTATCCCCCACCTCATTGCGGGAACTCATGGTCATATGAGTCTCCAGAGTATTACCATCTGCAGGCACTGACTGTTCCTTCTTCCAGCAGAGAACCTCCAGCAGAGCGTTCCGGGTAACGGGCTTGGACAAAAAGGCATCTATCCTATGATCCATGTCCCCATCAGCTATGGTTTCCATCTGAAACACGGTTGTAAGTCCAATGATCTGAGTTATCTGCCTATCCAGCATTTGAAGCCATTGCCTCCGGGAGTCCAGTTCTCTAAAACCTTCCATCCCCATATCAATGATAACAAAATCAAAATGCTCACCCTTTTGAAAAGCGTCCATACTTTCTTGGAAGGATGAAATAGTGAATGGTTTTAGCCCCAAATCTTGCAGTAATTCGTTCAAACTGTACCTCACCAGTTCATGCTGCGCAACAATTAAGGCTTTGCCTTTGATTTGTTTTTCTATTTGTGTGCTTCCCGCATTCAATTCCCCGGTATCCAACTCGACATTAAAGTAAAATTGACTGTACTCTCCTAATCGGCTTTTCACTTCTACTTTCCCGCCCATAGCTTCAGCCAAATGCTTGCTGATGGCCAAACCCAGCCCAGAGCCCCCATATCTGCGGCTGGTTGAGGTACTCGCCTGGATAAAAGGGACGAATAGCTTGTCCATACACTTCTCGGAAATTCCTATTCCCGTATCTTCTACCATAAAAGAAACGCCTACTCGTCCGCCCTGCTGACTGAGCATTTTCACCTGTAACAATACATGTCCCTGATCCGTAAACTTGATAGCGTTGGTCAAAAGATTTGAAAGCACCTGCTCCATTCGAAGCGGATCTCCCTTAAACCTTTTCGGTAACGCCAGGTCCGTTATAAATACGATCTCTATTTCCTTACCTTCCAGCAAAGTTCCAACGGTATCTGCGAGATGCCGAAGCATTTTTTCCGGCTCAAATTCTACCTTTTCCAGTTCCAGACTGCCGGCTTCCATTTTGGAAAAATCCAATACGTTACTGAGCATGGATGAAAGGGTACGCGAGGAGGCAAGAAGCTTGTGGAGGTAATCTCTTTGAACGGCAGTCAGTTCAGTCTTATTCAATAGCTTTGACAGACCGATGATTCCATTCAGCGGGGTGCGGATTTCGTGACTCATATGAGCCAAGAAGATGCTTTTCGCATGGTTAGCTTCGTCCATCTCCTTTCTCTTCTGCTCTGAAGCTTTGTACTCCGTAATATCCAACACGTGACCGATAACATACCTAGTAATCCCGTCCTCCTTAACCGGATGTAAGGTAATGAGAGCCGAATATTCCCAAAACTCCAATTCAAATACGGCTCGATCACCAAACCAGGCTTGCTTGTAGTATTGACTAAGCTGCTCCATCGTTTCAGAGGAAAGCTCCAATATGTCCCCGAGACGCTTCACATGCTCCCTTTTGTTGTAGTTGACTTGCAGATTCAGACCTACGCGCTTCAGCAATTCCCCTTCAAGCAGCTTATAATAAAATTCATCACCACTTTTCTCCAGCCTGAAGGTAAAACCCGGTTGGACCCGAAGTAAATTCAGCAGATCACGGTCTTTGTTTAACAAACGTTGTCCATATGTATACTTAGCGGTGGTTAAAGTGTGCACAAACAGAGTCATGAACATTAGACCAATCCCTAGCTCCAGCAAGCAGGTCAGCAGTGTTTTATCACTTATACCAATACATAAGAGCAGAATTCCTGCCACTCCATAAAATACACCTGCGATCGTCTGACGAACAAGCTGACGCTGAAAAACCAAAACTAACAATAATATCACGATAGCACATAGCATTAAATCTCGAACCAAGTGTTCGCCCCCTTATAATCTTCCATGTTTTGTACAATAAATCGAAAATATAAAAAACTCAGGACAGATTCCTTATGCCATAAGGCTTAAAGAACTGTCCCGAGCATTCATTGTACTATAGATTCCATAGGGTTCAAGCTCGTTTTAATATTTGAAACGACTGATCATCACCTTCAAATCAGTAGCCATGGTTGAAAGCAACTGTGCAGAAGCTGATATTTCCTCCATGGAAGCCAGCTGCTCTTGTGAGGAGGCGGCAACTTCCTCAGATGTGGCGGCATTACCGGTTGCAATCGTCGCAAGTTCGTTGGCTGTCGCTGCAATCTCTTGTACACTGGCTGATATTTGCTGTGCAATCGCAGCGACCTCCTCTACCTGAGGTGTTGTCTCTCGAATGCCTTCCATCGCATGACCCAACTTGACAATGGTTGCTTTGGAAATCTGCAGTCCATCCTGCACCTCAGTCGTAACCCTGTCCATCGTCTTCACTGTTGTTTCGGTTTCATGCTGAATTTCGGCAATCAAGGTGGCAATCTGTGTGGCGGATGTCTGAGACTGCTCTGCCAGCTTGCGCACCTCATCAGCAACGACGGCAAAGCCTTTTCCATGATCACCCGCTCTGGCTGCCTCAATAGCTGCATTCAATGCCAGCAGGTTTGTCTGATTGGAGATATCGCCGATAACCTTCGTAATTTCACCGATTTCATGAGAGCGGGCTTGCAAGGTTTGAATCATCTGGTTGGAACGCTCTACTGATTGATGAATGGAATTCATTTGCTCACCTGTCTGCTCAACAGACTTTCGTCCTTCCTCGGCTTGCAAGGCAGATCGTTTGGCCAAATCGGCTACCGAAATCGAGCGTTCAGCGATTTGGGTGATTCCTTGTGCAATTTCATCGAGGGCCACCGAATTATTTTCCAGCCCTGTAGTCTGCTTCTCTGCACCACTGGCTATTTCTTGCACAGCCTGGGACACCTGCTCACTTGCAGCACTGGTTTGTTCCGCGCTTATTGTCAGTTCATTCGAAGAAATTGCCACATGATCTGCACTGTTCCCTACGTTCTGAATGACAGATCGCAAGTTATTCTGCATATTTTGAAAAGCCACTCCTAATTCTCCGATCTCGTCCTCGCTCTTTACTTGAATGTCCTGTGTCAGATCTCCGGCGCTCACATTTACCGCTTGTTCTTTTAACTTTAAAATCGGTTTGATGATGGAACGGATCAGGAAATAAACGATGATAATACCAATCACAAGACAACCGATGATGGTTAGTAAAGTGCTGATCAAAATCGGTCCTGCTGCCTCATCGACTTCAGACAAATATAGCGTTCCGCCTATCTTCCAGCCAGTTAGCTTGTTAGTCGCATAGTTCATATATTTGGGCTGTCCTTCATACTCATACTCGTATTCACCAGTATCGCTCTGAAACATGCGTGATTCAATATCTGTAATTTTGGTGCCTGCTTCCTTCGTCGGATGTACAATGTAAGTATGGTTGCTGTCTAGCAATATAGCATAACCCTCATGACCTACTTTAATATTGTTCAACGTCTCTTTAATACCACTTATTTTCAGGTCAATGCCAATAACACCCGATCCATCTAACGTTGCCTTGGACACCGTAACCGTCATTTGCTTCGAGCTTGCCGAAAGATAGGGAGAACTAATCGCTGTCTTTGCTTGCTCCTTTATCGCTTTATCGTACCAAGGTCTGACTCGTGGATCATAATTATCCGGTAATTGCTTCTGTGGATAGGTTGTAAATTTACCGTCCTTCGTACCATAAGAGATGGATTCTGCTTCAGGATGAAGTGCAGCATATTGCTTGAAAAACTCTTCCAGTTTGGCCTCTTGTTCCTCCGTCTCTACCCGATTGCCTTTTAGTCTTTCTGCAAAATATTCTGCGTCATGTACCTTGGGTTCAATAGTACTATCAATAATAAAATTAGTGCGGATGATAGCCTGCTCGGCACTTTCTTCAATCTGTTTTCGAATCTGCTGACTCGCGCTTATAAACGACAAAGCCCCCACGATCATGGACGGTAAAATCAGAAATGCAATAAAGGCGACCATTAGCTTCGTTTTAAAATTTTTGCTGAGCATCCTTGCGACTAGCCACTTTTTTCCCGATAACTTCTTCATTAATAAACATCTCCATTTCATTTCCTGGATTTCCTAACCTATGGCGAATCTCTTCGTCTTGCCGATGACGACAATCACCCGACAGACTCTCTTTCACATTTTTCACATCTGCTGCTAAAACGCTTGGACATAAAAGATATAAACACGCTAGTTAAATAGGTATATGTACTTATTTTCGAAAACAGCAAGGCTGGTCGGAACCGGTTCTTTGATATAATATACCTAAAAAATATTAAAAAAAATGCGTAGCATATGTTAAGAAAATATTAGTTTCATCTCACTATACCTACCTCTTAATATGAAAATAATCCCCTTGAAGGTAGCAAACATAGGGTTATTTTCGAAAATCACCTTATGCTTACTACCCCCGAGGGGATTAGGTTTGATCGCTTTATTCAGTTCAATCCAACAACACCTTCAGATCTTCAAGCCTGGTAACAGGTGCCTGACAGGTAAAATGCTCACACACGTATACAGCTGGTTTGCCTTCCACAAGATTGTAATCACGGATATAGGAAACTGTCTCTGCAATCTCCGACTGTCCTTCATCCTTCAGAATAACGACCGTATTCGGCCTGAACCCCGCTCGAATCGCCTGAATGAACTGTACGGTCTGTGGATCGTCCCTATGACCTACAATCACAATCTCTTTTGTCGTTCCTGTTGCATACAACAACGCGCTGAGCAAGGCTGAGCAGCCTGACGGGTAATGAGCAACCATGCCGCCAAAAGCCTTAAACTGCTTGGCTGCATAATTCTCCAATCGGGATTCACCCGTTAGCCGTGCAAGCCGCACAAAATTATGAGCCGCAATGCTGTTACCCGACGGAATCGCACCGTCATAGATTTCTTTAGGCTTGGCAATTAGCTGCTCACTATCTGACCCATAAAAGAATAATCCGTCCCGTTCCTCATCCCAGAATAAGTCGATCATATTTTGATTGAGCGTCAACGCCCGTTGCAGATACTCTATATCGAAGGTCGCCTGGTACAGCTCGATCAAGCCCCACACATAAAAAGCATAATCATCTACATAACCGGGATAAGCTGCTTCTCCGTCCCGATAACGTGCCAACAGCCGTCCATTCTCCTGTCTCAAATGGTTCCACAAAAACGTCTCAGCCTTCCGAGCTTGCTCTGTATATCTTGTGTCTCCAAAAGCTTGTCCCGCCTTCGCAAGAGCAGCAATCATCAACCCGTTCCACGAGGTCAAAATCTTGTCATCCTTATGAGGATGAACCCGCTGCTTTCTGGCAGCAAACAGCTTGGCGCGTAGCTCACTAACCCGCTGCTCCAGTTCCTGCTCAGTCAAGTCATGCTTGATCCGATAGGCTTCCAGATTGATATCAATCAGGTTTGGAATGTTGTGGCCTTCAAAATTTCCGTAAGGTGTAATCCCATACAAATCGTTGAAAAAGGCGGCATCCTCATCGCCTAGTATAGCCCTTACCTCAGAGTGGTCCCAGACATAGAATCTCCCCTCTTCTCCTTCGGAATCCGCATCCTCCGCCGAATAAAAGGCACCCCCTGCATCCGTCATGTCTCTTGCGATATATGTAAAGATTTGTTCTGTAATCCGTCGGTACAGTTCCTTGCCTGTCACCTGCCAAGCTTCTGTATACGCGATGGCCAACAGAGCATTGTCATACAGCATTTTTTCAAAATGCGGCACCAACCATTTCTCGTCCACGGAGTATCGTGAGAACCCCATGCCTACGTGGTCGTAGATTCCTCCACGGGACATCGCATCTAGCGTTTTCTCTGCCATTTCCAGTGCCTGTTGATTCCCCGTATGCTGTGCATATCGCAGCAGAAAAGACAGGTTATGCGGAGAAGGAAACTTAGGAGCTTCCCCGAAGCCGCCATATTCCTTATCGAAGGTGTGGCTGTATTCATGGAAAGCTTTATTCAAGCTCTGTTCATCCAGTTCACCGCGATAACCTGCAAGCAAGTCCTGCCGCTCATGCTCGGTAAGCACCTGCTCACTCAGCTCCACCAGCTCTTCGGGCTGTTCTTTCCACCGGGCGCCCACCTTGTTCAGCAGCTCCAACAGTCCGACACGGCCATACTTTTGCTCCTTGGGCAAATACGTCCCCGCAAAAAAAGGCTTCTGATCCGGCGTCATCAATATTGTCAGTGGCCAGCCTCCATGCCCTGTCATCGTCTGGCAGATGGACATATAGATATGATCCACATCTGGACGTTCTTCACGATCCACCTTAATGGATACGTAATCCCTGTTTAATACCTCAGCCACTTCTTCATCCTCGAAAGATTCTCTCCCCATTACATGGCACCAATGGCAAGTGGAATAGCCAACAGATAGGAAAATAGGCTTGTTATCACGTTTAGCAATTTCAAAAGCCTCATCTGACCAAGGGAACCAATTTACCGGATTGTGAGCATGCTGTAGCAAATACGGTGATTTTTCCTTGGATAGTCTATTCGGTTTGCTGCTCGTTGTCATGGGACATCACCACTTCCGTTGTTGGATTTTATGCTTGGTACTATTTTACCCTAAATGGGTGGTAAAAGTCGGAAGAGATGAAAAAAAGATGATATCAGATTAGAATTACTACATTGTTAAGAAGTATCAATGACTCTCAACCGAATCTATCCATAAATTGTTTATTCAGATCATAAGTAGGTATGAAAAAGCACTGATGGATATTCTTCATCAGTGCTTTATATACTGCAGTCGTACCTTATTAGCGTTTAGCATTATACTCATTAGAATTTATATCAAAGATCTCCAGCGCTTTCAGTAAGGCGTATTCACTTGTTCTGGCCCCTTCTTTTGAAAAATGTGCATCCGGAAACGCAGGAGACATATGATGGTACCCGGGATAGACATGTAATTCCACTAAGACTCCATCAAAAGCCAGTTGTTTGGCAAAAACCAATGCTTCATCAATGAATAAATCAATGGTACCTATATTTATATAAGTCGGTGGTAACCCGGCCAATGACTTAGCACGGGCCGGCGCATAATACTCATTTACCTCCTCTTGACCCGGTTCTTCCCCCAATACAGATTTCCAGCCAAAATAATTACTTTGTTTTGTCCAAATAAACTCTCCTGCGTATGGATGCTCTGGTGCGGTACTTGTCCGATCGTCTAGCATTGGCCTCATCAATCTTAGATGATGGATTTCGAATTCCTTCTGATCACGAATGTACAAGGCTAGGCCAGCCGCCAGACCGCCGCCAGCGCTGCTGCCCCCTACGGCAACTTTCTGAGTATCTATCCCTAACTCTTCCGCATGTTCAATACACCATTTTAGGCCCGAATAACAATCCTGTAACTGACTTGGCTGCACATGCTCTGGTGCTAGGCGATAGTACACGGATACACAACAGAAACCATGTTGTGCAGCAAGAGATGCATTAGCAGGACGATCCACGACTGGACTTCCTAAGACCATCCCGCCTCCGTGTATCGAATAATATAGAGGCATCTTATGATGCTTTGAATGTTTGGGCTTAATGATTTCTATTTGAATATCTGGACCACTAAAGTAACTTGGCACAACCTTTTTTTCTAATGTAATAGGGAACATCTGCGTTACATCTATTTGTTGCATCATTTGAGATTGATTTTTACGTGCTTCCATTAGTGTAGATTCGGTAAGATCGGTTGTTGGTATTAAATCAACTGCACTGATAATTTCCGGATCAATCAGATGTCTACTTCTACTTTTTTGCTCTCCCATAGTAATCGTTTCCTCACTTTCTTGTTTTAAGACAATGAATCAATACATTTTTCCCTTTAATTGTTGCTGTTGTTTATATTCATATTTTAAAGATTAAAATAAGCTTAATAAATGAAAACAACGATTTAGAATCATTTTTGGCATAAAAACAATAATGAAAAATGGAGTACAGCCTTTGAAATAGAATGGGTCTGTTGGATCATCGGGGAGGGTGAACGGAATTTTGGGATCAAGAACGGTATGTAAAAAAGCTCAAGAGAGAAAATGAAATGCGAACACATATCAAACCTTTTGCCAAACAAAAAGACGTGACCGGATTGATTTTTCACCACGATCATCCGGTCACGCCCTAAGCTCACCATGTTATGAGGCCAAAAATAAATTCATTGACGCGAGTATAGCACCACGCCACTTTGCAAACTAGGTATTTTTATGTGAATACACAATTTTCTTAATGGTTTCGGTAGAGAGGAAAAACTCCGTAGCTAATTGCTCGATACTGCTGCTATTTTGAAAAGCATTTCTGATTGCAGCATTTCGCTGTTCAAGCAACCTTCTCCCGCCACTCAAACTTCCCCAATCCATATATTCCGTTTTTGGCTTAGGAATATACAGCGTCTCTCCTTGAACATATTTTTGGATTTCCATAATTAGTTTTTGAGGTAAAACTTTTGTAGCATTCGTATATCTCAATTTTGCTCGCCCCTTATTTGGATTCTTTAAAATAAGGTGCAAAGCCAAAAATATTAAAAAAGCTTGTAGCGTTAAAAATTGTTTCGCCCCATACAAAGTAACGCTTTCCCAATAATTGGCTTTGCATGAGTGTAAGAAGTCACAGACAATCCCAATAGATTCTCCATCAGTAGGCACCCCCTTTTACTTCGCAAGTATAGCATAACTTCTGCTCACCTGGGACCAGCTAAATGATATCAGTACAATCAAACCATTAAAATTGAGCTGATATATAACTGATCTTCATTCGTTTATGAGGTGTTGCCGGGACTTTTGTTTGCCCGACTCTTGTTATTCGCAAGCCGATGTTTTATATTGACATAAGAGTAGGTCAAAAATAAAAGAGGTGAACGGACGAGATGTCTCCACGTACGAAGGAACAAAACGAAGAGATCCGGCTGCGGCGTCTGGCGCAAATCCGAAAAGCCGCTGCCGATGTGTTTTTAAATAAAGGGCCTTTACTGGAAATCCGCGATGTGGCCGTGCAGGCGGGACTCGGCTATGGCACGGTATACCATTATTACAGCAACAAGGGTAATTTGCTCCACGATCTGCTGTGGGACGCGTTGGAGCGGGCCGGGGGATGGCTGGAGGCCCCACGCGCTTCGGCTTCGGGGGAGGCGCCGGCAGGCGGGCATTTCGGCTTGGTTGCTGCGGCGGACACCGGTAACTCGGCTGCCGCGGATTCCCAAAGCAGCAGCCGCGAAACGGCTGCTTCCACAGAGCTTGACTCCGTCGCCGTCGCCGGCATTCGGCTGCTGCAGCTTTGGGCGGAGGACCACGCCTTGTACCTGCTGCATAAGCTGGCCGGTGAGGGCTTTGCCTCGCTGCCTGAAGCGCGCTCTGCCCCACTCTCGGCTGCCTTTCGCCGGGAGGTGCTCGCGCCGCTTGCCGCGCTGCTGGAAACCGGTCGTGCGGCGGACGGGGCTGCCGCTTCCGGCGGAAACGCGGCTGAGCCACCGTATCGGCTACAGCGCGCGGAAATGCTGCTGGCCGCCTTGGTCGGCTGCGCGTCGCTTTCGCTTCGCCGCGGAAAGCTGCACGAAGAGGCCGAAGATATCGTCCGGTTTTTAAAATTATAGAATTGATAAGGAGCGAATAGACAAAAATGATCATTTTAAAATCACCTAGGGAAATCGAAGAGATGAAGCCGGCGAGCCAAATCGTTGCGGACTGCTACCGCGAGGTGGCCAAACTGATCGAGCCTGGGATCACCACCCGGGAAATCAATGACTTTGTTGCCAGACACATCACCAAGCTGGGTGGCAAGCAGTTTACGAAAGGGTACAACGGTTTCCCCGCCGAAACCTGCATTTCGGTCAACGATGTGGTGGCCCACGGCATTCCTTCGAACCAGGCGCTTATGGACGGCGACTTGCTGAAGCTCGACATCGTCGTGGAATACGGTGGATGGTTTGGCGATTCGTGCTGGTGCTATGCAGTGGGCAATATCCGGCCGGAAGCGCAAAAATTAATGAAGGTGACAAAGGAATGCTTGGATATGGGGATCGCCCGGGCACTCCCGGGGGGCCGGCTCGGCGACATAACGTCGGCGATTCAACAACATGCGGAAGCCAACGGGTATTCAGTCGTACGCGATCTGCTGGCGCATGGGATCGGGCGGAGCCTGCACGAGGAGCCGAGCTACGAGCATATCGGCGTAGCCGGCAAAGGCATTCGGTTAAAGGAAGGCATGGTGTTTACGATTGAACCGATGCTCAACGAAGGTACGTTCCGTATCACGATCGACGACGATCAGTGGACGGCGAGAACGGCCGACGGCAAGTTGTCGGCGCAATATGAGCATACGATCGCAGTTACTACGGACGGACCACTGATTTTAACGGCCCAGTAAGAATAGAGGAGAACGGACAGCAATGCGTCATTTTAGGAAATAAGTCGCCAACCCGCCCTCCTTGGCCTGACGAAAGTTCGTAATCCGAAACGCGAAAAAGCGCCGGTTCCAGCTTGGGACCAGCGCTTGTTTTATATGGTTTGTAACTTACCGATTTACGAAAAACCACGTTGTTATACGTTTTTTTATTATGCCTTTGGTATCGTGTTACGGATTTACACTCTCTGCTTTGCTAGCCTGTCTTACGTGTATTTTTTTCATTGCAAATCTTGCTATTGGCTGAGCGACCAATAGCTCAATCCAAAATGCTACACCAAAATTTCTAAAAAAAACTGTGAAAGAAGTTCTGAAAAGGTTCTAGGCTTATTTGTTTCGTACCAACCCAAGTTCCTATAATGGTTAGAAGCATAGATAAGACTGTAACATTCAATAATGTATTCAATAAAACTCTAGCATTAAATCCATCTGTTTGTCCTACGAATTTGGGTATCACTTTACCCACTAACGGTCCTGCAACCAATCTTACTAACAAAACAACGATAATCCACATAAACGGAATAATCTTTAGCGTTTCTAAATAGTTTTCTTTACTAAAGCCTCGTTCCAATCCCATAATAATGGGGGCGATCGTGTTTACTGAAATAATTGAAATAATCAATAAAAATAATATACCTTCTTTTGCGTTTTGAGGCAGTCTTTCTTCCTTATACATATTGTTTCCCTCCGAAATAAAAATATTTCAGATGGTAGACGTATCATGCGACATATATTTTTGGTCATTAAAACTAGTACCAATATCTCTACACACTGATCTAACAATTATAACAACTTTTTTAAAACAAATAAAAGGGTTTTCTAAGCAAGTATAAAACTGATAAAGGAGTATATGAACCAGATGAACAATTTTCTAAATGAATTTGAGGAAAGATTTAGGGCAGGATTTTTGGATGATCTTAAAAGCATACTGGAAGAAGTGAAGAATGAGCAGGTTTACACTTGTGCTTTTGGCACAGACAGCGATTTTATCACCTTGTTTCTTGCTGTTAATACGGAGGAATCACTTGTTAGACATATCACAAACATGAAAGCCCAAGACCTGTGCAACAGCAAGGAAGATGAAAATTATTATAGATGGGGATTAAGCGAATATCAATATGGCGATACAACACATCTCAATCATATTAGCAAATTTCTGTATGCAACCGAAAATGTGTTTAACTATAAAGATGAAATGATAAAAATTATGGCCAAGGTAGTTAAGGAAACAGACGATGTACTTTTTAATCAATGTGGCCAATCCAAAGAAGATATTATTTTTTTCGTGTCCATGACGGATGATGATATGGCCGAGGAACTGGAAAATCAGTCCGTAATTCAGATGACAAACGCCAAATTAGTTGATGGCTTCTTGCATCGTTATTAATAAAAGTACGTTTGGAATATTACACTCATTTCGTTTAGGTAGGTGGCTTTGCTAGACAAATTCGCAATGTGCTTGTCCTATGCGCTAGTACCCTCTTGATCTACACGGGGTAGTACTAGCGAAGCTGACACTACCCCCGGGTCAGAAACAACCACTATGATCAGCCCCGCATTTCTCTTCGCAAACTACGCCGCTATCATACTCATGGTATGGGAATCCGTTTGTTTTACTAACGCGAGACTCCGGTGCAGCTTATGATTGACGATTCCGATCACCACGTCCGGCTCCATTTCATCCTGATGTGAGAGCATAACCATTGCTGCAATATCTCCCATCTGATATGCCGCCGTCAACGCCCTTAGAAAAGTCTTCGAGTTTTCACTTTCCGGTAAGGATAACTCTCCTTTGAGGAGATCCTCCTTGACTGCTTCAAGCGATTTTCGTGCCCGGTGGAGTGCAACTTTTACCGCTCCCTCCGTTGTTTCGAGCATGTCGGATGTCTCGCTAATCGAATATCCAAACACATCTCGCAGCAAAAAAACAGTTCTCTGAAGCGGAGATAAATGTTTCATTAAGGACTGCAACGCTATCTCTATTTCAAAAGATCCATGATCCGGTACAGTTACTTTCGCTTGTTCCCTATTCAATATTCGAGTGTAGACTGCTTTTCTCCGTATATCATCAATCCAGGTGTTCTTAGCAATTCGTAGCAAAAGTGCTTTGGGGTTTGTATGCTCGAAGCTATTTAACTTACCTAATGCTTTTATCCAAGTTTCCTGAGCCAGTTCTTCCGCATCCCAATTTGATTTCGTAAGCGACAGACAGTAACGTTTCAGGACCGCCTGTAATTCCTCCAAGTTCTCGATGTTTATTGTATTATCTGTCATTTGTATAGAATCATCTATGCGCATAGGTCCTCTCCTCCACAGTCTTATTCTGCCCTTTCCTAGAGCAAAGCCATTTGTACCTCGAATGTAAACGAACAAGTGGTTGTAAAAGTTACACCGTTTACGCAAATCGTTTTCCCATTGAAACCTCCGTATCTTTTTACGACCTCGGTTCGTTTACAAGGAGAAATCAACTGAAAACAGGGAAATTGGGGGTATCAGAATGAGTGTTTATGTTCCTTATGTTGTCGAGCAAACCGCTCAAGGTGAAAGATCGTACGATATCTATTCCAGACTCTTAAAGGATCGTATTGTGTTTGTCGGGGCAACCATCGATGATCATTTGGCTAACAGTATTATTGCTCAATTATTGTTCCTGGCGGCAGAAGATCCGGAAAAAGAAATTTACATGTATATCAACAGCCCGGGTGGCTCTACTTCCGCAGGATTTGCCATTTATGATACGATGCAGTACATCAAACCCAATGTACACACGATATGTACGGGATTCGCTGCTTCGTTTGGCGCGATCCTGTTGCTAGCGGGCGCCAAAGGGAAACGTTCGGCGTTGCCGAACAGTGAAATAATGATCCATCAGCCGCACGGGGGCGCACAAGGTCAGGCCAGCGATATTGCAATCAGCGCAAAACGAATTTTATGGACTCGTGAAAAGGCAACCCGTATCACAGCTGAACGGACCGGGCAATCTTTTGAAAAAGTCGAAAAAGATATGGACCGGGACTTTTACATGTCCGCTCAGGAGGCACTGGAATATGGTGTTATTGATCAAGTGATAACTTCTTTGTAGAGTATGCTCAAAACCTAATGATCTGCAAGAAACTTCAAGAAATAATACGAGGTGATATCATGTTAGCAAGCTTACAAGGCGAGGAAGTAACTATTCATTTTATAGATGGGACCCATGTATGCGACGGGGTACTGGATCAGATTGACGACAAGTTCGTTAAATACCTTACGCAATATCAGACGCTTGTTATTCCTATTACATCCATTCGCACCGTATCCATTGACATTAAGGAACGGCAACGCCACAGAGTTGGATTCGCCCCTTGAACCTATTTTAGCATGGGGTGGCAATTTCATTTTACGGAGGCCCGATATTTTGAAAATTTCACAGGGAGTAGAAATGCTTCAGCTAGATTTTCATGGGAATATGATTCACCCCATTCTTTTGTGGGATCAAGAAACCGCTGTTTTAATAGACACAGGATTCCCTGGGCAAATGGAAGATTTACGCGAGGCTATGGAAAAGGTAGGTGTGTCGTTTGACAAACTAAAAGTTGTGATTTTGACGCATCAAGATGTGGATCATATAGGTTGTCTTCCTGAGATTTTGCAGGAGTGTGGCCATCATATCAAAGTCTATGCACACGAACTAGATAAGCCGTATATTCAGGGGGATATCCCCCTTTTAAAAGATAGTCACCTTGAGAATCCCCCGAAGGGCAAAGTGGACGATACCTTAATAGATGGTCAGGAACTGCCGTTTTGCGGCAGAATTCGAGTCATCCATACGCCTGGGCATACCCCTGGTCATATCAGCCTTTATTTAATGCAAAGTAAGACTCTTATTGCCGGGGATTCGATGTACAGTGTTAACGGGATTCTCGGGGGAATTCATGTCCCGACCACACCGGATATGGATGCAGCTCATCTCTCATTGAAAAAGTATTTAGATCTCGACATTGCATCCGTAGTTTGTTATCACGGGGGATTAAGTAATGTACATGTGAATGATCAGATATTAGGACTTACCCAAGGATTATTAAGTTAAAGTTCCAGCAAGCTGCCTTTTGGTGAAACGATGTTGTGAACGAGAAGATTATTTAAAATAACACTTTGTTAATTCGCGATTGAACTTTAACAAAGTGTTATTTTGCATTTCACAAAATAGATCTTCATTGTTTATTCCTGCAACCCATATGTATATAGATCAGACTTTAACTGATTAAAAATGTATGCTTGCATTTGATCTAAAAGAAGAATGATGTTAGTATCTTTACCATTTTTCAAAACCCACTGAATAGACGTCATTGAGTTAGCAGCATATAGTTCAGCTAAATACTCCAATGCGATCGAAGTTGAAGAATTCTGTTGCTTTAAATAATCTAAACAAGTCCGAAACAAAATTTGTTCAAATTCTTTACGTAAATCAGCGGATACTTCATGAACGGTTAACAATGTTGAAATTTCGAGCTTATTTTTAATCATATTATCGGTTACAAGTTCTATGGCGTTTGCCACCTTGCCATCTTCCGTGGAATTAAAACGCTGCCCAATTTCAACTTTAAAATCAGAAGCATACTGTTTAACTACTTTTTCTAGTAAGTCGTACTTATCCAAATAATGACTATAAAAGGTAGAACGTCCGATAAGAGATTGATCACAGATTTTTTTGATCGTAATATCTTTAAAATTATGTTGTTGGAGTAATTCAATGAAAGCTCGCTCAATAGCTATTTTTGTTTTATAAATTCTGATATCTTCATTCATTTAACCACTTGCTCCTTATGTGTAAGTTTTCGAACACTTTATATATACCGTGTAAGATATCTTACAGATTATGCGATACTAATTATTTTTTATGTAGTAACTATACTCTATAGTAAGCACATACCCAAATTGAAGGAGGACAGTATATGTTTAAATCCTATGTCAATAACGAACAGTTCAATCTTCAAATTAATCGTTTTATCAATGATTATTATCAAGAAGATGATCGAGCACAAGCTGACTTGGAAAAAATGATTCCGAAATTAAACGACACCCATAGCTGGTATGAAGCTTGGCTCAATTTTGCAAAGAAACGCGAAGACAGCAAGGACTATGATTTAGCCTCAGTCTACTATCAAGCTGCAGAATTTTATCTTGCAACCACAGACCCCAATAAAGAAAAAATTTATCAAAAATATAGAGAAACATTCTATAAAGGCTTTCATGATTTTGATTATAAATCCTACAAGATTCCTTATGAAGATTCCTATCTTCCTGCTGTAAAATTGTTGGTGCCTGGAGCTACGAAGACATTACTTGTCTTTGGTGGGTATGATTCTTACATGGAAGAGATGCTTAAAATGATGAGATTTATGAAGGGAATTGATTACAATATTATTGTATTCGATGGCCCTGGCCAAGGAACTGCTTTAAAAAACGGCCTAAAATTCATTCATTACTGGGAAAAGCCCATATCAACGGTGATTGATTATTTCAAATTAGATCGTGTTAGTCGTAGGTGCTTCTTGGGGAGGATATTTAGCTATGCGTGCAGCAGCCTTCGAAAAGAGAATCGATAAAGTAGTTGCTTTTAACATTTTCTATTGTGGCTTAGATGCCTTAAAAATGGGGATGCCAGAAGAAACGTATCAGAGTATGATACAGCTAGTCGATCATAATGAAGTAGATCAAGTGAATACATTATTCGAACAGATGATGACTCACAATATTGATTTGCATTGGAAGATTACCAAAGGGATGGAAAACACCGGTGAAGTAACGCCTTTTGATCTCATTAAAAATTTCGAAAAGCACACAATGCAAGGCATTGGAGCATTCATTAATCAAGATGTTCTTTTACTAGCTGGAGAAGATGATCAATACGTACCTATTAGCCGACTCGCTCAAATCCAACAAGAATTAATCAATGTTGCGTTCATTACAAGAAACAGGTGGTGAGCAACATTGCCAAGCAGGTCACAGGGAGTTAGCATTTAATGAAATGAAGAATTTCCTATAACAAAGAGGGATGAATATTTAGTTTTTACCATATAAGAATTTAGAACACTAACATTCCATCAATGAAATGTACGTGTGGTTCCCCAACCAGCTTTACTCAATAGCTAAAAAAGATGGGTTTGTTATACGTTTGAAAGTGCTTTGGTATACTTAGATTCACAAAAAAAGCCAGAACGCATTTTGTTTACGTTCTGGCTTCGCTTATTTCAGTTAATGAATATTTTCACATCTATTTCATTTACATTCACTATCTAAATTATTCAAAGCTTTATCACTAATATCATTAATAGGAATGTTTAAATTACGCCAATAGTTCAAAGGATAAGCGGACTTACCCACAAGCATTTCACCATGACGTATATAAAAACTCCCCCCCCTTTCAAGGAATTTAATTATCGGTTCATACAAATCTACATGGTCTAATGCTTCTTTGATCCCTTGATCAGCTAATGCGGAAATTTCCAAGTAACAGTAACTCAAAGCTTTGATATATATGTTCTCTAGCTTTTCAAGTTTGGGGCACACTTTAGATATATCAAGGTTAACTGTTTTTCCAAGCACACTAGCGATACTAAATATGGGATACTTATCGACAGAAACAGATGCAGATTCTATAAATGCATTGACTCTTCTGAAATATTCACTTACCAAAATATGGTGTGAATCACACAGCTGATCCCCTAAACTTTCAAAATGAATTGAAGACAAACGCTCTACAGCTTGATTAAGTATTCTTCCCAAATGGTTTAACCTCGCTTATTTAAACATATTTTTAAAGTAATAATCTTCATAGCCTGGAAAGGATTTATTGGGTTGAGAAGGGGCATTTTCGTGAGCACCGGGCGGATAACCTTCGTAGGTTCCCTTTTCTTGATTCCAAGATTCAAGCGTGCGGTACTTCTGCCCTTCTGCCATTAATTTACGTTCTGTTAGCTCATGTTCAGCCAATTGCTTGAACCATGTTTTTTGTTCAGGAGATAACTCTCCTTTTTGGGCTGTTTTCCATGCAAAAGCAATCTCATCATCAGCAGTAAATCGTTCAAGCCTAAATTCTATTCCTCCCGGTTGAGGTACTTCATGCTTACCAAAAAATAAATGCTTTTTCATAGTTCTTATTTCATCAATACTAAGACTTGTATTACGAGCAACCTCCTCAATATCCTTCATCTTTAATTTTCTTATTGATTGGTACTCTGCTTCTGCAAATGTATCATAATCCTTTGAGCCAGCACCAGTAAAGCCTTTTCCATCTCTTGTCTCTGTGTTAAAAGTAGGGTGCTGTTCGCTTTCTTTTAAAATATTTGTACTTTTAGCACCTTCATACTTAACAGATCCCTCCAAAATATTCTTGGGCTTAATCAGCGCTTTAGTTGTCGTAGAACCTATCATCAAACTAGCCGTACCAATCAAATTTGCCATATGTTCTTTTGACCATGCATTTGTGGGATTAAATGCTCCCTGAATCATGCCCGATACTCCAAATGTACCGAAATTGAGCATGTCATTCCATGAATCGTTTTGTTTAGCTGCCCGTTCCATGTACCCTTGATACATTCCCTTTGGAATGCCGTACGACATATAATCTAGGAAGCTCCATACTGAATCAAATTTTTTCTCATATCGTTCTGAATTAGCTGCTACAAAATCCTGACCAAGCTCCGTTAAGCTATCCGCCGATTTCTGGAGCGCATTTCGTGTATCTGCAACAGGAACTGCGCAAGTATTCGGTGGAGGTGGCAAGCAACCTGGGTCTAGATTCCCATTCTCCATCATATCTGCTAATCTAAATTTATTTGCATGCTGCCGTAGTTCTCTAGCAATCGAATCTGTTAGTGTAACAAAGTCAGCCATATTCTTCTGAGATGTTTGGAAACTATAATAGAATTGCTCCTTTGTTATCCCCTCCCAAAATCGTTCCATAAACGAAATTTGCTGCGATAACTGACTATTCATTTGCATCGCCGTTTGCTGCGCAAGCTCAAATTTCTTAGAGACAGTTATAAGTTGTTCAGGTGTCACTTTAATTGTTGTCATAATTTACCTCGGTTGAGTCATTAAGACATAATAACATTATTCAAATTTATGGAAAACCATCTTTATTACTAATTGTTATATGAATTAGAAGACTTAATCCCTACGACCTCTGACTTATATTTATTAAATACAGCTCCTCCTCATTATAAAGAAGTACCTTTCTAATGCCTCATCTTCAGCAGAATATTCGAAATATATATCTTATTTTAGTCAATTTACATCAAAGTAATCTCCCTAAGGAGCAGCACGCTATGACTAAGGGTTATCGAAAATTTTTATTGGAATATGGTTACCAGGAGGACTTAGTCGACGAAAAAGCAACCAGCCTTGCGGTGGAGGAATATTTGGAAACAGTTCGTCAGAATCGTCAGATTGGCTTTGTACGTCGGGAAGCAGCAATTACTTAGGCGTATTCATATAGAGAGCATCAATCGGCAAATGAAATATCCAAGCAAACGGAGAACATCGCCACATACAACGTGAACAGGGAGGCAAAGCTTCAGGCTAAAGATCGGCTGCTGGAGCTTGCAATGAGCAAATTGTCCAGTATACAACGAGAGGTTATCCAGCGCAGTTATTTGGATGATGAGGAGAGTTTGATTACATTAGTTGCGGGGAAATGGGGATTAGCGAGGGCACGTTTAGGAGGATCAAGATCGAGGTATTGAGTATTTTAGCTGCTGCATTGAGACTGGAAGTGATTAAATAACAAACAAACAATGGAAGTGAAGTTGTTTGCTAAGCCAATAGAAGCAGTGGTTATATCAACACGTACGACGAATAACTAAAAAGGGTGGAGTTGATATAGTTTATCAACTCCACCCTTTTTCTGTGTGTGACGAGTTCAGTCTCTTTTCTTAGTACCGCTTTTTACTGTAAAAAACAACAATGATAAAAAGAATAGAGCCTGTGAAGTTTTAACCATCAACCTGATTCCTTCACCGGAATCTTTTATATCAAACAAAATATCAGCTATGGATACCAAACCTGTAGTAATAAGTATAATCAATGCGAGTATGTACACGTTTAGTCCCCCTTTTTTCCGATTTTACAGCAAGAAGAAGACAATAGCTCTGGATGCGGGTTCGGCCAACCACGCAGGCAACCCAACATATTTTAAGGCGTAAGCAAGACCGTCCTCTGCTGTGCCTGTGAAATCTACCATGATATCCAAAGCTTGCATTATTACTTGATAACCAAGATAATATTTCAAAGTTTCTTTTGCACCGTCGGTCAAAAGTGGTATCTTATCTACATAAATTTTTATCTGTTCATTCCAAGCACGTGATCCAATATTTTTCAGTTTAGAAATTAATTCTAACGCTACTTCCTTTGCGAACTTTGATCTCCAGCCTTGTGTACTTACTTCCCCAGATGGACGTTGAGTATCGACCATTCCAAGATTAGTGCCTACAGTTTTGAAAAGGTCATCATAATCAACTTGTCTTAATTCTTGCTCTACTCTTTCATCAACAATTCCATTTTCCAAGTCTATCTTAGTCTCTGAAGTTATAGAAGATTCTACGTTGTTTACAGCTTGAGCATTAGCGAAAGCAGGAAGTGTAAACGATGATAACATAAGAGCTGATAATGACGCGATACCCAATTGCTTAAACTTTTGCATAAAATCAATCCTCTCTTCATATATTTGGTATTTTCATCAATATACTAACATGAATTATATATACTTGTAAAATAGAGGGATATAGTAGATGTTTTTTCCTGTAATAATATCTATTCATAGTATTTGGATAATAAATGGTTATTATAACCTGTGAAAAGAGACTGTTTATTAAATAACTTTTGACCGAATGATGGCCGTTCGTTAGACTTTTAGCATGATATATTTATATCATGGAAAATTAAATAAGGAACACACCGCCGCTTTCGAGCCTCGGTGAACCAGGTCGGCCAATGTGCCGACCTTTTGATTTTTCAACAAACCAAATTAGGGAACATAAATCATGTCTACAGAAGCAAGCGCAGTAAGAAACGGTGGGTGCGCATATTTGGTAAAAACATTGAGTCTCAAAATCATATACTTCAAACAATATATGGATGCACATATATTTGTTCCCTTCATGCTCTAAACCTAAATGAAATCCTCCGACTAAATAGCGAAATATTCGCTAAAAATAAATAGCGATTATTTCGCTGGGATATTCTTGGTTTGGAGGTGAGAAGATGTACCAAAGAATCCGAGATTTGCGTGAAGATAGAGATTTGACTCAAACCCAAATGGCTGAATATTTGAATTGTAGTCAACGAATTTATAGCAATTACGAACGCGGCGATGTTGATATTCCTACAAGGATTCTAATCAAACTAGCTGATTTCCATAACACAAGCACAGACTACTTGTTAAACAGAACGAAACAAAAAAAACCTTATCCGGCAGGCTAGCTACTTTTAGAAATAAAAAAGGTAACTCCTCATGAAGGAGCTACCTTTCAAATTTTTTTTATAATCGCCCCCTACAATCTTCTGAACTACCTATTTCAACTCTTCTTTCCCGTCAAATACGTCAATCATTATTAGTGCCCCCATTTTATAACCTTCAATATAAGCCGAAGCGGACAATAAGGAAATTAAAACATCTTGTAAATCCGAAAGCTCTTCAATTAATTTGTAATCCTGTTCTGGCAATTTTGTTTTGAGGGCTTCCTCAGCATCGGCTATTCTCTGAGAGACCAGTTCAAACTCAGTGTCTTTCGATTTGATTCGTTCACTTGGGTTACATTTTCCGTAATAAAAGCTCTCCAAGATACTCATGTTCTACTCCTTCATGATATGTATTATTAACCCTCTGACTAATTTTAGCGAATTATTCGCTAAAAATCAATAGCGATTATTTCGCTAAGATATTCTTAGTTCGAGGTGAATATGATGTATCAACGGATTCGAGATTTACGTGAAGATAAGGATTTGACTCAAACTCAAATGGCCGATTATCTGAATTGTAGCCAGCGAATATACAGCAATTATGAACGTGGGGAAATAGACATTCCAACGGAGATTTTAATTAGACTAGCTAATTTCCACCATACAAGCACAGACTATTTACTAAATAGAACGAACCAAATAAAGCCCTACCCGGCGGGATAACATTTCTAAGAAATAAATATTAGTCTTAATCTAATTGTGCATTATTTCAATAAATGTTTTTCAACCAACGTAAAATTCTCTTTTATTGTAGATTTCCCATCCATCGTAATCAGTTTTCCACCAAGAGTATGGGTCATTTTATTGGCTTTACAAAGGAACGAAGAGGGACCATCATAATATAGTCTATGTACATACCCAACTCCCCTCAGGCGACAAGCCGTTCGCAGACACAGAGCATCAGTTGCTACTAGTTCTGGAGGATGGCGAAGTCGAACTACAGGCTGTCCAGTCTGGTGCGTATTGCACCTCATTTTTATAGTAAGATTGAATGCAAACACAAGGAGCATTGCCCTGTCGACAACATCGACCTGGACAATGCTCTTTATTTTATTGCAACTGTCCTTGGGACAGCATCTTCTGTGCATTAAAGTTAGAAGTCATAACAAGAAAATTTTTAAAAAAATCTTCACTAATTACCATATTACTGTGGAGGGAAAGAATGCTTTTTGCCAACCCAAGCCACGAGAAGCGCAAGGAATAAGAGCGTGAATAATGCCCATGAAAATGATCCCGCACCAAAAGTTTCAAGTAAAATACCCCCAGCCATCCCGCCGCCAGCGATAGCCAGATTCCATACGGTCGTGTTAATCGGCATCACCATATCCACTTTGCTCTCCCCTGCAGCCTGAGCAAGCGCCGTTTGCAATAGCGTTGCTGCGCCGCCGAAAGTTAAACCCCATACCGTAACAATGATATAGATGATAAGGACATTGGAGTTGCTAAAGCTCATGGCAATAGAAATTAAGACGAAGGAAATAAGACTAATAAGGACAAGCTTACGCAGCCAACGGTCGATGAATACGCCAGTTATCCATATACCTACAAGAGCAGCAATGCCAAAGAAAGCCAGCGCCAGACTCACTCTCTCCCCCATCCCATTGGACGCAAGAAATGGAGCAATATAAGTGTAGAGAATATTATGTGCTGTCATCCAGGTCAGTACAACCAATAGTATGGGCCGAATCCCCGGTGTAAGGAAGACTGCATAGATCGAAGCTTGCTTATCGGAGGACTGTCCCGGATAGTCCGGCACCTTCCAAAGCACCCACGCGATCAGTATAACAGTCAGTAGCGACATGATTCCAAAAACAGAACGCCAACCCATAAGGTTCCCCAGAAACGTTCCCGCCGGGACACCAATAGCCAAGGCGATGGGCGTTCCAACCATGGCAACCGCCATCCCCCTCCCCTTCAATGTAGCAGAGACCATGCGGAGAGCGTAACCGCCGATCATACCCCATAGAACTCCAGCCGAAACTCCTGCCAGCAGACGGGCAGCCAGCGTCAGTATGTAGCTGGAGGAAATTGCGGTGACACTGTTAAAAACCAGGAAACCGCAGATAGCCAGAAGTAACAGCGGACGCCTCCGCCATTGGCGGGTAACTATAGCTACAGGGATGGCAGCCACTAAAGAACCGATGGCATAGACAGTGACCAGTTGACCAGCCATTGCCTCTGAAATATAAAGTCCCTTGCTTATTTGCGGAAGCAAACCAGCCGGAATCGTTTCCGTCATAATACAGATGAATCCTGTCATAGCCAAAGCGAGCAGGCCAAGCCAGGGAAAGCGCTCAGATGAGACGGAAGAAGCAATCTTTGCAGTAGTAGAAGAATTATTGCTGGACATTAGCGCAGCTCCTTAATATCGATTTCAAAACAAGTTCAAGCGAAAAATCAAACACATATACCAATGATTTGCCCTCCTTTTATTTCAATTATGGATCAATCATTCCATATTTTAAAGATGCCTCTCGGTCTTGTCAATTACTTTTGGATCGATTAGTATATAAGTACAAGATAAAAGGAGGCGACTCCATGGTTAGAACCGGAAGACCACGTAAATTCAGTCGCGACGAAGCGATCTCCCAAGCTATGATGTTGTTTTGGGAGCATGGATTTGAATCAACCTCTTTGGCTCAGCTCAAAAAGGCGATGGGCGGCATCTCCTCAGCCAGCTTTTATGCAGCTTTTGAATCAAAAGACGCATTATTCAAAGAAGCGCTGGACCAGTATTTGGCTACATACGGACAAGTATCGACAAGCCTTACAAACTATTCACTTTCATCGCGCACAGCTATTGAATTAGCCTTAAGATGTTCAGCAATCATGCAGACTGAGCAGACCCATCCCTTGGGTTGTTTAGTCATATTCTCTGCAAATACTTGTTCGCCGGAAAACACTCATATTCGAGAACTATTGACCAGGCAAAGAGCAGTGACTAGGAACAAGTTCCATGCTCGTATTGAGCGAGCTACCAAGAACGGAGAACTTCAAGAATCCACAAATGTTAGCATGTTAACCACACTATTCGTTACCTTTCTAGAAGGTATATCTACGGAAGCCAGAGATGGTGTGCCCCTAGACAACATTGATGCAGCCATAACCAAATTGATGGAGCTTTGGGATACTTGTGCCTGAGACTGGCTCAGTTTTCATGAAATAAGGGCATACAAATAGAAAAGGCAATCCTCCTAAAAAAGGAGATTGCCTTTTTATTCAGTAAGATTGCTTCTCTCAAAAACGGCTTTATTCAGCCTATCCTACACATCAGTTTGACTTAATTGGGTATCGAAGTGTGATTTGAAATAGAATCGATTATTAAATCCCAATCGTCGTAGTGAAGTTCATGTCCAGTACCTTCCAATGTCAGTAAAACCGCACCTGGAATTTCGTTAGCAAGATTGATTCCGTGTTCATAAGGGATAATCGGATCTTCAGTACCGTGTATAACCAGAGCAGGGACGGTTATTTCCCTTGTCCTAGCCAGATAGGATTCTCCACCTGACAGCATTGCGTGATTGTTCATGCTGGCTATATTGTTGCTTCTTTTCCATTCTTCTTTTGCTAATTTATAAACTTTTTTCTCATCGAAAGCGTGTTTTGAACCTACTAGAATTCTTGATCTACCTATCACAAAATCGACCACCGATTGTTCGTTCGTCCAATCTATTGCTCCCATATTCGAGAAATAGTCCATAACCTTTTCCTCCATCGGTGGAAGATCGGGAGCAAAATTGGACGTTGATACGAGGGTAACGGTTAGAACTCTGCCTGGATGTCGCAGAGCTATCATTTGAGTCAGCATGCCGCCCATGGACATGCCCACAATATGCGCTTGCTCAATCTTATACGCATCCAATACTCGAATATCATCATCTGCCATGTCTTCGAAAGTATAGTCCGGTTGCCCAGGTTCATAGGTTGTAGAACGTCCAACATCTCGGTTATCATAGCGAACGACAAAGCGACCTGTCTCTGCTAAACGCTGGCAGAATTCTTCCTCCCACCAGACCAGTGAGGATTGAGCCCCCATAATCAGTAATATTGCCGGGTTAACTTGCTTTCCAAAACTGTCAGTACAAATTACTATTCCATCGCTTTTTATGAGTTGTTCGTTCATGTAGAATTCCTCCCCTCAATGATATATAAAACAAAAAAACACAGAATATTAGTCTATGTTTACAGTAATCGAAAAATAATTTAGAAATGAATGCGAATTATCTTCATCACTTACTCCATAAAGTACTTTCAGTTCCTCTTCCTTCATCGTAAATGTATGTTTTTCTTCAGGAAACGTTTATTCTTCACATCAGCAGTATAAGCTTGAATGGACTCTAATATAAACGGATTCAATGCCCTCCTCCTCAATTTAAATGGGACATATATTCAAATGCTGTTGTTCCATATACACTTCTACTAGTCCTGACTAGGCCCAGCTATGGAATTTAGAGTTTTCCGTAGTCAAACGGATGTTTTAAGCACACAATTGGTTTCTTTCACGCTGTTTGCTATATCAAAATTCCCCTTATCCAAGAGTTTCTTGTTGTCCGCAGCTGTCTTTTAAAAATTACTTAGCCCGAATCCTCCACCATTAAGATGTCATTGACCTTACCGACAACAAACGCAATTATGGATTATTGTGGTATTATTTCGGATTATTGTTAATACTACTTATCTGAGGAGGGTGAAAATGAAGTTACATACAAAATTTTCAAGACAATTATGCCGGAATATCGATCTCATTTGTGACTTCATGGGAAACAGTTCGGATTTTATTGTTCGTGAAATCACAGCTGGCCATAAACACGCCGCACTTTTTTATTTGGACGGAATGACTGACATGCAAAAGGTACAGGACAATGTGATCCGTCCGTTGCATGATCGTGTCTCCTCTGACGAGATCACTTTACCGTTATTGAAAAACGCAATTTTGGACATTGGTGAAGCAAGCTTTGCTCAAAACTTTGAAGATGCTTTGGAACAGATCCTCTCAGGTGGTCTTCTCCTACTCCTGGACGATATGGATGAAGGATTGATCATTTCTTTGCCTGGATGGGAAGAACGCAGCATTACAGATTCGAAGACACAGCCTGTGGTCAGAGGTCCGCAAGAGTCGTTTACAGAAACTTTACGTACGAATACGACTATGGTTCGTCGAAGGGTGAAGGATACAAGAGTACGTCTAACTACCATAACAGTTGGCGAAAAAACCAAGACCGATATATCGGTCATGTATTTGCATGGGGTCGCTGACCCAAAAAAGGTGCAGGACATGATATCCAAGTTAAAGAACATGCATGTAGAAGGGGTGCTTGAAAGCGAATATTTGGAAGAATGTCTCCAAGAAAATAAACAACTCACGATATTTCCGATCTTTTATAATTCTGATCGCCCAGACTCTATTGCAGCAGGAATTATGGAGGGGAAAATTGCGATATTTGTGGATGGATCTCCCTTCGCCATCCTTGCACCTGCGGTGTTTGTAGACTTTCTTCAATCCGCAGAAGATTATTATCAATCCTTTATTTACAGTAGTATCATTCGAATATTAAGGTACATATGCCTGGCAATCTGTATGTTGGCTCCGGCCATTTATGTCGCATTAACGACATTTCATCAGGATATGATTCCAACAGTTTTGTTATTAAGCTTATCCGCGCAACGTGAAGGAGTTCCGTTTCCAGCATTTATTGAGGCGATGATCATGGAAGTGGTTTTTGAAATTCTGAGGGAGGCAGGTCTTCGTATGCCACGGACGGTCGGTCAAGCCGTTTCTATTGTCGGGTCAATAGTGATCGGCCAGGCTGCTGTAGAAGCAAACATCGTTTCGGCTGTTATGGTCATTGTTGTTGCAATAACTGCCATTTCGAGCTTTGTCATTCCCTCGTACACCTTTGCCATTCCAATCCGGATATTACGTTTCGCTTTCATAGGCATAGCCGCTATGTTTGGTGTGTACGGATTGACTGTTGGTATTCTCATGCTCTTTGTGCATCTCAATGGGCTTCATTCATTCGGTGTACCGTATTTAAGTCCCTTTGCCAATTACAAATCGTCTGAGCAGAGGGACGCCATATTGCGTTTTCCATATAGAACTAACAAAAAACATCGCAAAAACTAAAGGAGTAGACCATCATGAACTCGTATCGATCCACCATTTTATTACTGATTATGTCCATCTGGCTAATGGTGTTTTTTACGGGTTGCTGGAACAGTAAGGAATTGAGCGCAATTTCCGTCGTGATGGCTCTGGGCATTGATGCAGTTGATGACCAATATGAAGTCAGTTTACAAGTGGTTGACCCAACGAAAATGTCTCAGAATTCCCCCATGGAACGGACGCCAACGATCGTTTTTTCCAAACGCGCCGATACCATATTTGAAGCTATTCGAAAATTAACAACGGAATCGTCCCGAAAAATGTATATGTCTCACTTAAAGTTTGTCATTTTTGATGAAAAAACGGCAAAAAAAGGAATCAAGGAGCCGCTGGACTTTCTGTTCCGTGATCATGAAGTTCGGCCTGATTTCTATTTGGCCGTTGTCAGAGGAAGCTCGGCAAAGGAGGCCGTTACTTTTGTAACTCCAACCGAGGTCTTGCCTGCAATGGATATGTATAAGGCATTAAGGCTTTCTGAAAAAGCATGGGCTCCAACTTCCGCGGTCAATGTGAAAGATATTTTACAGAGTTTCACAGATGATGGCATTGAACCGGTTCTCACCGGTATTCGACTGACAAACCTAGAAAAAGGTCTAACTATTGATAATGTGACAAAGTCGCCCCAACATGTTAAATACTTTTTTACTGGAATTGGTGTTTTCAAGGGCGACCGACTTATCAATTGGATGGATGATTCACAAAGTAAAGCCTTTACCTATATATCCAATCGTGTTTCCAGCACCGTAGCTTCCATCGATTGTCCGAATTCCAAAGGAAAATTTGTTGTTGAAGTAATCCGTTCCAAAGTAAAGATGCGTCCAAAAATAATAGATCATGAGCCGCACATTTCTCTTATTGTGGATACAGAATCCAATATCGGAACGGTCTCGTGCAATGCCAACCTTAAGAATGAAGAGACATTTAGAGATCTTCAAGAATCAGCTAAAGAGCATCTGGAACAATCTTTGAAGGAGGGCATTTCGTACGCACAACAAATCGGTTCCGATATATTCGGGTTTGGAGAAGCTTTTCACCGCAAGTTCCCACGTGAATGGCATAAATGGAAAGAGGATTGGCCACAAAAATTTCAAACGCTTAAAGTGGATATTCAGCTCAATTATCGTTTAGTCCGGTTCGGGGACATTACCAGTCCAATCGATATGGGAATACACAATCAGGAGTGAATGCAATGCTTTATGTGATTCTCGTAACTTCCATTTTAACATCTTTGTATGAGTTTAAAAAATTCAAGGAGAAACAATATGTGCGTGAAATTGTATTCAGCTCGATATTGTTGATTATAGGCGTTATATTGATTATCCTACGGATCGCCAACATTAAACTGCCGACTCCACTGAAGGGCATTCAAATCCTATTTCAACCAATAAGTCGGTTACTTACAGAAATATTATCTTAAGGGGGGGGTATTGGAATGAACTCCAATTTGACGGTTCGACAAGCTATTTTGTGGTTTGCATTGTATCAAATAGGAAGCGCATATCTGGTGCTCCCAGCGGTAATTACCGCTGTCGCAAAACAAGATGCCTGGCTCTCCATCCCAGTCTCCTTAGGTTTCCATCTGTTATTGATACCTTTATATGCCTCCATCGCTAGGCAAATGCAGGGGAAATCTTTCGTAGAGCATCTCCGTTGCCTCTTCGGTCCCTTGGGCGGGACGATCAGCATCGTTTTCATTTTTTTCTTTCCCTTTCTTGTGTTCATTATGACACTTCGAAATCTGGGCGACTTTATCACGATAGCTATTATGCCGGAAACTCCCTCCGACGCGATATATTTCATCATGCTTATAGTCATTTATTTTGCCGTTCGATCAGGCCCTGCTGTAATTGGCCGTTGTGCGGAAATCCTATTTTTTTTCCTTCTGGTTCTGTATCTGTTGGTCAGGGTTACCCTTCTTTCTGATACCACCATAGATAATGTGCTCCCTATTTTAGAGTATGGTTTGAACCCTATCGTTCTCGCTTCGTTCAATTTGTTTGCCTTTCCCTACCTTGAGGCAATTCTGTATCTTTTTTTTGCACAGCACATCCCCGATCCAAAAAAGTGGAGAAAGACAGTGATAACTTGTGCTTTGATTAGCGGCGGCATGTATTTTTTCATGGTTCTACAAATAATCGCCGTGATGAGTGAAGGTGTTGTATCTAATTTGACATTTCCTACTTTTTTTATTAACCGAACAATCAGTAACGGAGAGTTTCTTCAACGGTTTGAAATTTTCGTTGCAGTGTTCTGGTTTGTCACCATTTTTTTCCGACTCGCACTGCTTTTATATGTTTCAGCGCAAGGGCTTGCAGATGCTTTTCGTCTTCGAAGCGCTAACTCTCTCTTAGTTCCTCTGATCCTAATCGCATTGGCAATGGTTCATTCTATTTGGCCAAATATGCAATTTTTAATCAAGTTTTTTTCAGTATGGCCTTTTTACGCCATGATTTTCGGTATCGTGTTTCCTATTGTGCTATGGCTGGTGGGTAAGGTATCGTTGAAATTACGTAAAAAGTATCACTAAAGTTGCGTTGGCTGTATGAACATACTGTTCTCAAATAAACTTTTGTTGTACTCATTATTGCAATTTAGCAAGAAGTAGCTCCAGTTCCGCCTTCTCAAGATGTCTCCATTGTCCACGCTCCAGATGATCCAAGGTAATATTCATAATTCGAACACGTTCCAGCTTTAGCACCCTGTACCCCAAGGCCTTGCACATTCTGCGAATTTGCAAGTTCAGACCCTGCGTCAAAATAATGCGGAACTCGTATTCGCTCGTACGATCAACCTTGCACGGTTTGGTAATGACGTTCAATATTTCAACGCCACAAGACATGGCCTGCGTAAACTCGTTTGTAACAGGTTGGTCTACAGTCACTACATACTCCTTCTCATGACCATGTTCGGAACGCATCATTTGATTGACGATGCTTCCATCGTTGGTTAATAGAATGAGTCCCTCTGACGCTTTATCCAGCCTGCCGATGGCAAAAATCCGCGAAGGATAATTGACATAACTAATAATATTGCCAGCCACTTGCTCCGCTGCGGTACAAACAATGCCTATAGGCTTATTCAGAGCCAAATATACAGGTTCACTGGAATTGAGCGGAATAGCTTCTCCATCAATCAGCACGATATCCTGTTGCCCTACTTCTGCGCCCGCTTCACAAACATTTCCATTAATCGTAATTCGCCCTGCTGCAATCAGCCTGTTGGTTTCCCGACGTGAGCAAAATCCTGTCTCACTGATGTACTTGTTAATTCTCACGATTCACCTGCTTCTGATTATAATATGCGAGTTTAAGTAAAATAATTAAAAAAACACCTGATTGTTCTTGCTTAATCAGATGTTCGACGTTTACGACAACTTATACTTTCCCGGCTTATTTGCTACTGTTGCCGCCGCTTTTATTCCTTGTTGGTTTGGCAGTGCCGCCTTTTGTGCCACCTGCCGCTTTGCTTCCCGGTGCGCTTGTAGAAGCGCTTTTTGTCCTTACTGGCTTCGCAGTTTTGTTCCAGCGTGTCCAGCCCTTACTACCTGTACCTCTGCCGGTCCCGCCGCCCTTGCTTTTTCCACCCATATGATCACTCCATTACTAGTCGTTCAGATTTAACTAAGCTATCATACCATTACTTTGATCATCATGCCCATTTCTTTTAAAAATTGAACATGTTAAGCCGCAAATACTTTCGCAAAACGGATCTTGTTGTATTTTTGTTTGTTTGCAAGTAAATAATGATTCTTGAAGGAGTGAAACACATGTCTGTTGATGTTTATCTTAACTTTAATGGAAATTGTCGTGAAGCAGCGGAGTTTTACGCAGAGGCATTTGGGACTGAGAAACCACAAATGATGACGTTCGGTGAAGCACCACCCAATCCCGATTATCCTCTCCCTGAAGAAGCCAAAAATTTGGTCATGCATACGCGCCTTCAAATTGATGGTAGTAATGTCATGTTCTCAGACGTTTTTCCTGGTATGCCTTTCGTAGCCGGAAACAACATCAGCCTCGCCATCGTCAATAAGGACGAAGAGAAAATTCGATCGTACTTTCATAAGTTAAAAGAAGGAGGAACCGTAAGCATGGAACTTCAAGAAACATTTTGGAGTAAATGTTGCGGTAGCCTTAAAGATAAGTTCGGAATTGAATGGCAGTTAAGCTATGATAACGGAATGACCGACAGTTAGTCTGTTATATTAACCTACGACAGTTAAGCCCTCACAAGCTATTCTGACTGAATGCTTTGTGAGGGCTTAATATTAGCTTGAAGTTACTCTATACAGCAGCCTTAGAATTCTTCCAAGACCTTGAATTTGTCTCCATGGATCTTATCCAAGTGATCCTCTCCCCAGTAGCATAAATGGTCTAGCGCGGGTTTTAATCCCCAGCCGTAGTCCGTTAACTCATACTCCACTTTAGGAGGGACTTCATTATAAACCTTTCGTGTAACGATCTCATCCTTTTCTAGGCCTCTGAGCTGAGTAGTCAGCATTTTTTGTGTAATGCCGGGTATTAACCGACGAAACTCAGATGTTCGTTTCCGTCCTGTCATCAGATGGTAGATAATCAAAGGCTTCCATTTCCCTCCCATCACCTCTAAAGCCGCTTCCACTCCAACTTGATACTTCTTTTGAACCCTATTTTTTATCTGTTCAGTCATTTCTTAATCCTCCTTTAGAAGGCTTCGTTTGCTCAGAACAACCATCACTTAAATTCATTACTCAGATCAGTTTCTAGGGAATCTACCTAGGGCACTTCCATGTTCCTATGGCACCTGTATCATCCTATAGAACTTAAAAGTGCGTACTTCCAGATTATTCTCCTACTGTATATAATAGCATCAAGCATTGAGCATTCCTAGAAGTAAACTATTGAGAAAGGTAGTGAAGAAGCATGAAAGTATTAACCGTTGTTTCACACCCGAGAAAAGATTCCTTGACCTTTAAGGTTGCTGATCGTTTCGTACAGGGTCTTGCCGATGCAGGCCACGATTATGAGTTATTGGATTTGCATGAGATTGGTTTTGATCCTATTTTAAAAGGAGTAGATGAACCGGATTTGACAGTTGCGGAACAGTCCTTTTCCCCTGAAGTAGAAATGGAAATGAGGCGGATGAAGGAGCATGATGCATTGGCATTTATTTTTCCTCTTTGGTGGTGGAATTTGCCAGCTATGCTGAAGGGTTATATTGACCGTGTATGGAACAATGGGTTTGCGTACGGTTCGAATTACCTGCATCATCAGCATGTCTTGTGGATTGGCTTGGCCGGAGTTTCGAAGGAACAGATGAAAAAGCGTAAGTATGATGAAATGATTACTCATTTGCTGAATGTGGGAATTGCAGATTATTGCGGGGTTTCCAATTCCAAGGTTGAATTCTTATATGAGACCCTGAGTTCAAATTCCGGTCATTTTGAAATGCTGCTGGACCAAGCTTATCACTTGGGTTTGAATTATGCCAAGGATTAGGCTTTAAGTAGGCTGAGTTTGAACAATCGTGACAACTTATTGGCCCAACGTATCAAAACTCCTACAATGATAATGTGTTTCCTACAATAATTGTTCAGCTTTATAGCAAATCAATTTTTTACAATCCCCACCCTTCAAGACGAAGGCCGGAAATCCTAACAGAATGTGAGAAAGAATTGTTTTTCCATAAGGAGACCTAAGTAGTAACAAAAAAAGATACTAACCTAGCCATTTTTTCTATGGACATGGGTTAGCGTCTTTTCATTTATCTGCATTTAACTGGCTTTCGACAGTAAGTAAAGGAAATAAGGGGTGACCAGTATGGTGATAATAATTCCGGTTGGAATATCTGCCCCAAAACTAATCGTCCGAGTAAGTGTGTCAGCAATCAAAATGACGAGTGCACCAACTAATGCCGTCGTAGGTAGCAATAGCTTATGATTGGGCCCTACTAGCTTGCGCGCTAGATGGGGGCTGACCATGCCTACAAAAAAGAAATTTCCGCCAAGTGCCACGCTACCAGAAGCAAGCGCAACGGCAGCAATCGTCAAGCCGATAAACTCCCTTTTAATTGCTACGCCGAGGCCTGATGCTGTCTGATTCCCCAAATTCAACGTATTGAGTGTGTTAGACCTGTAAAAAACGTAAAAACAGATGATAAGCACCCACGGGAGCAGCACCATAATATAGCTCCAGTCATCCCCCCACAGGTCTCCAGCCTGCCATCTCAAAGCAAAGTCATACTGTTGCTTGTCTAGCCGGAGTGTCAACATCAGAGATAATGCGCTGTAGCCACTGCCCATAGCGACACCAGTTAAAATTAAGCCTGTAGGCGAGATGTCTCTTCCCCGCCTGAAAGCAAACATAAAAATCATAAATGCTGCCGTAAGGCCGCCTGCAAAAGCCAGCCCAGGAAGAAGAATAGGCGATAGCAATCCTTCACTAGCGAACAACGTAATATACATAAGTACAAATAACCCTGAGCCTGAGCTGATGCCGAGTGTTCCCGGACTGGCCATGTCGTTTTTGAGCAAGCTTTGCATAATACAGCCTGATATCCCCATGCCAATACCTACCAATATAGAAAGCACAATACGTGGCAGTCGAAAGTCAAACACGATTAGGTTCTGTTTGCTCGTTCCTTCGCCAATGATGACCTTGAAAACTTCGAGTGGAGTTAGGTTCATTTTCCCAACATTCATACTAAGTACAGCCACTAGCAGCGTCAGCACTACTAACAGTAAAATAATGCTAATCCCCCTGGTATTACGGGACAGTTTCAACTAAACTCCCTCCTCTGCTTGCGCACAAGGTAGAGAAAATAGGGTACGCCCACCAAGGCAAAAATAATGCCAAGAGGTGTTTCGTGAGGACGATTGATCAGACGTCCGAGTAAATCCGCCGCCAACAGAAAGACTGCTCCATACAAAGCTGAGGCCGGGATAATATACCGATAATCCGTTCCGACCAGATGGCGCATAATGTGTGGCACGATCAAACCAACGAAGCCAACAGGGCCGACCACAATAACCGATAACCCCGTTAGAATTAATACAATTAAGGTTGAAAACAGCTTAATCCTGTTTGCACGAATACCCAAGCCTGATGCCACATCCTCCCCGAAGCTCAAAATCGTAATCGAGGGAGAAAGCACGATGGCACAGATCAAACCCACTACAAACAGTGGCGCAATGAAAACTAATTCACCCCACTTGGCACTGGCTGTACCACCAGCAGACCAGTAATCAAGGGCTTGGCCAATCTCATACTTAATAGCGATAAACGTACTAAACGCACCAAAAAGCATGGAGATGGACATTCCTGCCAGCACCAGTCGCTGAGGCGTCATTCCTCGCTTGCCTATAGATGCGATGTAATACGTAATGCCTGTAGTGATTGCTGCACCTAGACAAGAATACAGCATGGTTTCTCCGTAGGTGCGACCAGGCAGAAAGGCCATACATAACGCAATAGCAAATGTCGAGCCAGAACTTATGCCAATGAGTCCCGAATCCGCTAGTGGATTACGAGTGGTTCCCTGCATAATTGCCCCACACACAGCCAAGCTGCACCCTACAATGATATCTGCCACGGTTCGTGGAAAACGCAAGGTGTGAATAATCTGATGTTCTGTAATGTTGGGATCAAACTGAAATATAGCACCCCATGCCAGCTTCAGGCTCATTTCCGCAGCACCAAAGGTAATAGATGCTGCGGTAACCAGCAGGAGCAGGAACACGCCCACGATCATGTAGCTTACAAAATGAAATATTCCTTTTTTATTTGGCTCTTTGTGAGTAGACATCGATTACACCCTTAGTTTATGCATCGTTACTTAGCCTGTTCCAGCAATTTGCTAATCATATAATCTAGCTGTCCCGTCATACTAGCAACGTCCGAATAATAGAACAGTCCTGCATATTTCGCTGGAATTTCGATGAGATGTCCGTTTTTAACGGCTGGAATACTGCTCCAGATTTTTGTCTTCGCATATTCAGATTCCTTGCCTTCCTGCTTAAACCAAAGGACATAATCTCCAAAGTATTCAGCAGCTACCTCGTAGGATAAAGAACCCCGACTCTCTCCGGAATTTTTAACCAATGTGTTGAGCTTTTCCGGTTTGTGAAGTCCCAGATAATTGTAAAGCAACGTTCCTCCACGTGAGCCTGTTTCATAATATATTCCGTAAGAGCCACTGCCCCAATCCTCGAAAATGCTAAACGTTTTGTCCTTGAATATGTCGGAATTTAGTTTTTCTTTGGCCTGACTCAGCTTGCTTTCAAACAGTGAAATCACTTTGTCTGCTTCTGCTTCATGTCCTGTGGCCTGACCAAGGAATTTCAAACGTTCTATAGAGGTCATTTTATCCTCAGGTATTACAAGAACAGACGCAATTTTAGACAGCTTATCATAATCCTTTGTATCATATGTAATGATGAGATCAGGATCATACTTCATAATTTCCTCAGTTTCCCACTTTTCAATATTGGGGATGTCGTTAAATTTATCGTAAAAAGGCATTGTTTCTTGTTTCCACCCCATGACTGCGGCCGGCTTAATCCCTAGTGTAAATACATCGCCAACATACCAGTTCACGACTACCCGTTGAGGATTAGCGGGCACCTTCACGTCTCCTTTTACCGTAGAGACTGTACGCGTATCAGAATCACTGCTTGCCTCTTCCTTCGCGGACGACGCGGGTTTAGCAGATGAATCAGAGGAACTGCCAGCATTCCCGCAACCTGAAATAACGAAAATCACTACGAATAGTGCACATAAAATCATGTGAAACTTCTTATTCATCATACGATGCATGTTGTAAATCTCCTTTGAAATATAGTAAGTGCAAAACATACTTAAAATTAGTGATATTGATAATCATTATCACTAATATCAAATTGTAAATTTTACCTCACTGATTGTCAACTGTTTCTTTAAGTTTTATGTTTTACTTTAATGGGTTCTCCAGCTCCCCTCTTCTATTTGCTTCATGCCATTCCTGATAGATTCCTCCAATTTCATAAAAGGCTTTGTTCATTACAGTTGTCAGCTCCTTCATGATCTCCTTGGTATATTTTAAATGAGTATTTATGTTATCCACTTTATATTTGCGAAGCAGATTTAGATGAGCAATGATGTGAATCGTATCTTCGATAATCCAATAAATCACATCCTCTACATCTTTCGTAAGCTTGTTTAGCATCTGTATGCCTCTTTCATACATCTGGAGCGTATAACCCCGCTTGCCTACTTGCACATACGGACTAAGATCATCATAAAAATCCGTACGGAAAGGTCGTCTTACATACTGCTCATACTGCTCTTCATATATTGAAGTTTGTTCAAGCAGCTTAATAGTCATATCTATGATTTCTTGTTCACTGTATATTTTTTTCATCAAATTTTCCCTTCCCTTTCTCTACTAAATAAATTCAAGTCATAGTTAAATTAGATCACAAGTGATGCAATAAGAAGTCAAACTCTTTTTTTACCAACCATTAACAATTTTTTTTGATGCAAACGATAATTAGAATAGAGGGATTTCCCTCAATATATCCAACTGAAGGAGACAGGCGAATGAATAGAGTATGGACGAAAGCATCGGCTATTCTATTGGTAGTAATATCCCTGATGTTCAATGGAACGTACGCGCTCGCAGCTTCAGCAACATCAACGTATATCGTTACGTTTCAACAAGCAACCTTGGTATCCAACGATCACGTAGGCAACGAATGGGCCATTGCTGCCCAGGTGGCGGGCCAATCCATTAGTGAAGACAACAGCGTAAAGGTAAAGGTCAAAACAGGGGGCAGCATTAAGCTCTATGCGTATGCCGAGGAACAAGACAAAATTCCTGATGAAGGTGAAGCCACCAAGAATGTAAAGGTCTCCTCTGTTTCTGCCAAAGGTTCTACCGTTAAGCTAAGAGTGACGGTTACTGAAAACCGTGGACGTTACTCAGGTCATCAAGCCGTTTGGGAATTTACGTATAAGA
Source organism: Paenibacillus sp. 203 (assembly GCF_037027525.1). Lineage (NCBI taxonomy): Bacteria > Bacillati > Bacillota > Bacilli > Caryophanales > Paenibacillaceae > Paenibacillus > Paenibacillus sp. 203. The sequence goes on along the minus strand of NZ_JAXCHD010000014.1, from coordinate 35,723 downwards.
TTAAGAAACAATAATAGAAAAAATAGACCGTCACTCCCAGGAGGGGCGGTCTTCGCTTTTACAAGTCGCGGTAACTGGGCACATACCATTTCGGTATATAGGTTTGAAAGTAATCATACGCTTCCAAAACCTCTTCAGCTCGTTGCACCATATCGTCCACCTCTTTTTTGCCAAATGGAATGGCCCAGTGAACCGATGAAAGCTGATTGCTTGCAATATACAGAGCCATTAATCTAAAAAATAAATCAGGTACATGGTTATTAAAATAACCGTGGATACGGCCCGAAGCGAATAAAGGACTTAATGCTGCACACCAGGTAATTCTATTGAATTCCTCCCAAGGATCACCAAAATCCATTCTATTAAAATCAATGATACCCAGTTCACCGGATGGTGTAACCACCATATTGCCCACATGATAATCCCCATGCTGAAAAGTCTGGGGACGATTTTCTAATAGCTGACGATTTTGCTCAATAAAGCTTATGGCTTGATCTGCTCCCTTTAGGGGAATACCGCATGACTTATAGTTTGTAATATATCTGTTTATTTTGCCATTATAATGTTCAGCCCATGGGACTCGATCTTGCTCCACATGAATCTCATGCATTTTTTTCAATGCATCTCCTGCTTGAACCCCGAGTTGATACTGTTGTGCTGCGGTTAACGTAGGGATAATCTCTTCAGCATCTTTCCCTTCGATCCAGGTGAACAGGGAATATACAGATTGACCATCATGACAAATCCCAAATTCAAGCGGCCGGGACATGAACAGATTCTCCACGTGGTTCAGTTTTGTTACAGCTTCGAACTCGCGCTTCTTTTTATCATAATGTACCATATCCGCTATTCTTAGCAGCAAGTCCCTACCGTCAGTGGTTTGAATATAATATTTTTTGTCACTGGACCAGCCTCTATGAATTTCTTCCACGTGGCTCCACCTGCTGGCACCCGGTATTTCACTAAAGAGTTGATTCACGCTCATCCCCCCACGTTAAAATAGCCTTACTTACTATATATGCTTTCCATAGTTTACCTTTGAAATGACAGAGGAATCAATCTCCTTCCCGGAAAAACTCAAATAAAAAAGGCTGAAAAGACAAGCCGTCTCTTCAACCTCAATATTCACTGAGTTGCCATCGTGAACACCCATCACTTGTATTGTCAAATCAGTAAGAATAAGAAAACTCATGTTTAAATTCGTCTACCCGTTGAATGGTTTTCAGAATATTTCGACCTTCACGTGTGCCATCAATAATACGTCGAGCTTGTTTACTATCCCCGATATTAATAACTTCTACTTGATGTTCTTTACCATATTCGAGCAAGCTGTCCATCAGTGGACTGTGTGAACGCATACCCAAGCATACGAATCCAAGATCAAAAGGAATCTCAAACTCCTGTTTTTCATGCTTTACTTTGAAGCGGTCGCTACACACTTCTGTCAATGCTGTTTCCGTATGGACGTTCACTTCCCGCTCCTCTACCATTTTCATCATGGAAATCCGAGTAATCATATCCAGATCTTTACCCAGTAACGGCATCATCTCAATAATAGAAACCTCTTGTGCTCCACGCTCTGCATAATATTCGACGACATCCAGTCCCACGGCTCCGCCGCCAACTACAGCAATGCGTTTACCTTCAAATTCCTGGAATTTCTCCATGTTGTGCAAAAGATCAAAGATGGAGAACACTTTTGTACCTAGTTTACCCAGTTGCTCATGTAAACCTGCAATGGGCGGAAGAAGTGGTGTGGCCCCCGTCGCATTGACAATAATATCAGGATTCAGAGCACTAATCATCGCCAAATCGGCTCGGGTCCCTGTTACAATGTTCAGATTGGTTAACTGTTTGGTGCGCTGAATCAGATAATCAGGGAAATCATTGATGCGTGTTTTGTCTGGCAGGCGGGCAATATCACGAGCCAAGCCGCCCAACTCTGGTTTTTCCTCAAAGAGGGTTACTTTGCAGCCTACTTCGGCTGCCGTACATGCAGCTTCCATACCAGCGGTCCCACCACCGATCACAACAACCTGAACGTTGTTTTTTACACGTTGTTTCCGGTATTCAGCTTCCTTGAAGAGATCCGGATTTACCGTACAGCAAATTGGTTTACTTTTGGAGATACGATGATCTGCACAACCAATGTTGCAAGAGATACATTTTCTAAGCAAATGTTCGTAGCCGTTTTGCACTTTAAGCACCCAGTTCGGTTCTGCAATCAAGCCTCTACCCATAGCCAGAAGATCAGCGTCACCTCTCTCCAAAATATCCTGCGCAACCTGTGGGTTCCGAATATTTCCTGAGGTCATCGTGACCTTCCCGAATTTTTCTTTTACTGCTTTGGCCATATATGAGCGCCAACCATCCGGCAAGTTCATCCCGTCAATCTGGAACTGGATGGAATCATTCAGAGCAGCAGAAACGTTCAGAATATCTACCTCATCATTAAGATACTCCAATAACTCGAGTGTATCTTCCAATGTGTTCCCACCTTCTGTGAACTCTTCCGCGCTAAACCGTAAGCAAATAGGGAAAAATGGGCCCACCACTGAACGAATTTCATCAATGACTAATCTGGCAAAACGGGTACGATTTTCTGCGCTGCCGCCAAATTCATCCGTGCGTTTATTATACATTGGCGAAAGAAACTGACTCAGCAAGTAGGAGTGTCCCGCATGAATTTCAACACAGTCAAATCCTGCTCGTTGTGCTCTTCCCGCTGCTTCTCCGTATTTGCGCACAATGGCGTAAATTTCTTCTTTTTGTAGAGGTCTTGGAATCACCCCGCCCTTTTTGGAAGGAATACTCGAAGAAGATACAGGCTGAACTCCGTTCAGTCGTCCCCCATAAGCCGAAGCACCCGCATGGTTAATTTGTACAGAAACACAAGCTCCATAAGAGTGCAGGGCTTCTGTTAATCTAAACAGTCCGGGAATAAACTGATCGTTATCCATACGCAACTGGGTTGTTCCGTTCGTACCCATCGGGAAATCCAGACAAACATTTTCTACTGTTATCAAGCCGGTACCACCTTTGGCCCGTTGCACGTAATAGTCAATATGATCCTGAACAAAGCTTCCGTCCATGGCAGCAAAGTTAGTTCCCATCGGGGGCATAACAATCCGATTTTTCAAGGTCATTCGTCGTATGGTTAGAGGTTCAAAGATAGCAGGATAGTGGTTCATTGTTCTTCCTCCTTGCGAGTTTACAAATTTCATGTTAAAGCTTCCATTAAAGCATTTTCATATGTGATTTTTTTCACTTTCGGGAATATCGAGATGTTATTGAGTATGATCATTCCTTATGGTTTGATTTTATATCATCTAATTCATAAATTCTAATGCTATTTTATGTAGTGAATCATAGTTTCAGTCTATAGATTAACTGGATTGAGACATAAAAAAGGAACATACCTGTGAGGAATGTCCCTTTTGTGTGAAAAAAAACATGCTAATATTCCGGACCACCTACCGGTCCGTTCTTTTGAAACCGTTGGGTACACACTCCAAAATCCCCTGCCCGAAAAGCCGGGTGAGTCCAATGAAAGGAAACACCTCAGCTTGACGTCAAGGGAAGCTTGTCTATCCGTATACAGATTATACTTTTAAATCACCATCATAGGTGGCAATCATATTGTACAGTTCAGGACGTCGGTCACGGAAAATGCCCCATTCAATCCGTCCTACTTCCAGCTCATCCAGATCAAATTCAGCAGTAAGCACTTCCTCATCGGTACGACCCGCTTCTGCGATCTTGTTACCTTGATGTCCGGCAATAAAGGAAGAACCGTAGAATGTAATACTGGAGTCCTCGTCCGTTTCAGTTCCAATCCGATTGGAAGCAATGACTGGAATCAGATTGGAAGCCGCATGACCCAGCATGCAGGTCTGCCAGTGATCTTTGGAATCAATGGCAGAGTCCTGCGGTTCCGAGCCAATAGCTGTCGGATAGAACAAAAGTTCTGCGCCCATGAGCGCCATACAGCGGGCCGCCTCAGGGTACCATTGATCCCAGCACACGCCTACCCCAATTTTGGCGTAACGTGTATTCCATACTTTAAAACCGGTATCGCCCGGATTAAAATAAAATTTTTCCTCATACCCAGGACCGTCAGGGATATGGCTTTTACGGTATTTACCCAACACTTCACCGTCTGCGTCAATGACAGCAAGACTGTTGTAGCGCGCGTAGTTTTTCTTTTCATAAAAACTGATGGGCAGCACAACCTGTAATTCTTTGGCGATCTTCTTAAAATGGTTAACCGCCTTGTTGTGCTCCAGCTCAGTTGCATATGAATAATAATCAGATTTTTCCTTCTGACAGAAATATGGAGTTTCGAACAACTCCTGTAGCAAAATAATTTGTGCGCCCTGCGCTGCCGCTTCACGTACTAGCTTCTCTGCTTTACTAATATTTTCTTCGATATTGGTAGAGCAGCTCATTTGAGTTGCTGCCACTTTTACTTTTCTCACGTTAGTCCTCCTTTTAGATGTTGTATCATTCAACGCTTTACAGCAGGCATCTGCTGGGTCGTACAGTGTACGTTACCGCCTTCACGGATGACCGCCATACCGTCTACAGTACGAATGGTGCGATCTGGAAATACATTTGCCAGCACTTGCTCAGCTGCAAGATCGCTCTCAGCGGCAGTGCCGCCAAACACCGGCAAAATAATGCCGCCATTCACAAAGTAGAAGTTAATATAGCTCAGTGTCAATCGGCTATCTTCATAATCCACGCGCGGTGGCTGGCCGATCCGAATCACTTCCAGCTTACGGCCTTGAGCATCCGTTGCTTGCTCCAAAATACGCAGATTTTCCTGCGTGATTTCGTAATTTTCATCCTCAGGATCATCACATACTTGCATAATGACCTTGCCAGGAGCTGCAAAACAAGCAATATTGTCCACATGACCATCTGTTTCGTCGCCACTAAGACCACGTTTTAGCCATATTATTTTCTCTACACCTGTATACTCACATACATACCGTTCAATTTCTTCTCTGCTTAATTCCGGATTTCGATTGGGATTGAGCAAACACTCTTCGGTTGTAATCAGTGTGCCTTCGCCGTCTACGTGCAGTGAGCCGCCTTCCATCACAAGCGGTGCATCAAACCGTGGAACTCCAAGTTGGTCCAAAATTAGCGGCGCAACCTGGTCATCTAGATCCCATGGAGCGTATTTGCCGCCCCAGGCGTTAAACTTCCAGTTTACACCTGCCAATTGACCATGCTCATCTGTGAGAAAAGTAGGGCCGTTGTCACGCAGCCACGCATCGCTGTGCTCAATCGGCAGCAGTTCTACCCGTTCCCCAAGTTCAAGCGCCTTAACGCTCTCCAGATCATCCGGATTTACGACCACAGTAACTGGTTCAAATTCCGCCATGGCGCGTACAATTCCGGCATACCCCTTGCATACATCAGCATGCATATCTGGGTAAACCATTGAAGATTTTACAGGCCAAGAAATATACGTGCGTTCATGTGGCGCCCATTCAGGCGGCATCTTATAATGTGAATCCTTAATTTGCATGTATTGAAGCTCTCTTTCTTTTTCATAATGTAGACTCCGCTCCTATCATACAATAATATGATCTTTGTCTCAATCGAAGCGAAAAAGTTTTAATAATTTACATTCACATTGGAATAAATTAGTTTGAAAAGGTGATTGCTTTCACCGTATTCCCATCAAAATCCTTCACAGTGAATTGTGCTCCCTCCAGCACACCGTAAGAGGATGGGTAGTTTTCTTTTGGCAGCGAGATCGAACCGGGGTTCAGTATAAAGACCCCATTCTCCACATCTGCTACCGGAATATGAGTATGTCCCTGGATGAACACATCTCCCGCTTCCAGTGGTGGTAAATTTCCGATACTAAAGCCATGTCCGTGCGTGACATAGATTCTCCGTCCTTCATGGTGCAACAAAGCATAATCACCCATCATAGGAAACTCCAGTAGCATCTGATCCACCTCTGCATCGCAATTCCCGCGCACAGAAACCGCAATATGGGACTTGTACTTATTCAGCAGAGCTGCCACTTCTGCCGGATTATACCCTTCTGGTAATGGATTACGTGGTCCGTGGTACATATAGTCTCCGAGCAGAATAAGACGATCGGCTTTCTCCTCCCTGTACTTTTCCAGTGCCAATTGCAACCAGTGTAATGAGCCGTGAATATCTGATATAAACATCAATTTCATGATTGTTCTTTCCTTTCTGAATAGGCTAAAGAATATTCCACTTAAGCACATTATTGCATTATTCCCTGAACAAATCTGTGCAAAATTGTTCTTTTGTTTGGTAACACTCTATCAGTTGTCTTCCCAAGTAAAGTTTTGATGAGTGTTTCTCGTTCTTCGATATTTCCTAGGATGAAGCTGATTATATTCGTGGCAGAGACTTTTGGCGTATAAACGTTCTTCAATCAACTCTTCAGAACTGGAAAGCTACTCACATTGAAATTTCCACCAAATTACCTTCTGGATCTTTAATTACGCTTTCATAATAGCCGTCACCTGTCAATCTTGGCTGACCCACAACTTCATATCCTGCATGCATGAGCTGCTCTGTCTTTTCATTCACCTGAGCTTTACTTCCAACGGAAAATGCCACATGAGCCCAGCCCGTAATATTTATCTGTGGTGAATGATCTACTCCCGTTTTACGCATAACCTCTAACCTTGCTCCATCCTCAAAGGTGATAAAATAGGACTCAAATCCTTTTGTAGCGTTATAATATTTATCGTTAGATTTACCATCAAAATATTGCTCGTAAAAGCTTTTCATCTTTTCTAAGTCTCTCACCCAGATCGCTACATGCTCAATCTTCATTATTTTCCTCCTTCTGCTGCCCTCATCAATAAAAAATCATTAATTTATACTGGACTCAATTTTTAGCATAGTTATTATTAACGTTTTAATAAGTCTCAATATATCTCAGTAATTCATTTTTGTCCAATCTATTTATCATCAATTATCAATAAATAACGCTTACGAATCATTCATGAAAGTCCTTTCGTCCTCAGTTTGTAATTCGGTTGCTAATACCCCTAAAAAATTAGCGACCGCTTCGTAAAAGAGAAGAAGCGGTCGCTATCTATAAGCCTTCATTGTATATTTAATACTTAATCACTGGTTTATTTATAAATTAACGTTTCAAGCTTTCACCGTTCGTAGCAATAACTTCTTTGTACCAATGGAACGATTTCTTCGGATATCTTTCAAGTGTACCGCTGCCATCATCATGACGGTCTACGTAAATGTAGCCATAACGTTTTTTAAGCTGAGCGGTCGAAGCGCTGACAAGGTCAATACATCCCCAAGACGTATAGCCCAAAACCTCTACTCCGTCCTCAATAGCTTCTCCAACTTGAACCAAATGATCATTCAGGTAGTTGATTCGGTAGTCATCCTCAACCGTTTTTTCGCCTTTTTCATTCGTGATCAGTTCATCAACGGCGCCCAGGCCATTTTCAACGATGAACAGTGGTTTTTGGAAGCGATCATAGAACGTATTCAGTACATAACGCAGACCTTGCGGATCAATTTGCCAGCCCCACTCACTTGCCTCGAGATGCGGATTGATGACACCACCAAGGATGTTACCTTCACCTTTGACTTTTTTAGCTTCGTCAGCTGTCTCACAAGTACTCATATAATAGCTGAACGAGATAAAATCAACGGTATGCTTCAAATCTTCGGCATCACCTGGTTCAAAGTGAATAGAAATTCCGTTTTCTTTAAAGAAACGTTTCATGTAACCTGGGTATTGACCTCTTGCGTGAATATCGGCAAATGCCATGTTTCTGTGATCGAATTCCATCGCAGCAATCACATCGTCTGGATTAGGTGTCAGCGGATAAGTAGGCATACTCAGCACCATACAGCCAATTTTGAAATCAGGGTTGATCTGATGACCGATTTTTACCGCTCTTGCACTCGCTACGAGCTCATGGTGAATAGCTTGATAAAGATCTTGCTCACTAAGTTGATCTTTTGGTGTGCTAATTCCTCCACTCATGAATGGTGCTTCAAGAATGGAGTTGATTTCATTGAAAGTCAACCAGTATTTAACTTTATCTTTGTAGCGATTAAATACAGTTGTAGCATAGCGCTCATAAAAATCAACAAGCTTACGGTTTACCCAACCATCGTATTCTCTGGACAAATGTAAAGGTGTTTCATAGTGAGATAATGTAACGAGTGGCTCAATTCCATATTTGTGAAGTTCATCAAACAAATCATCATAAAATTGCAAGCCTTTTTCGTTAGGCTCCAGTTCGTCACCTTTAGGGAAGATACGTGACCATGCAATAGAAGTACGGAATACTTTGAAGCCCATTTCCGCAAAAAGTTTGATATCTTCTTTATAATGATGATAAAAATCAATACCGATCAACTTCATGTTATCTTCTGTTGGTACATCCGTAACGGGCCCCCAACCACCACGAGGAGTTACATCCTGAATGGACCAGCCTTTTCCATCTTCTTGATAAGCGCCTTCGAGCTGATTAGCAGCAACTGCTCCGCCCCACAGGAAATCTTTTGGAAACTGTGTACTCATATTTTCTCCGCCTTTGCTGATGTTTTTCATTAACTAGATAGAAATACGTTACCTCTATGCTAATGTGTTATAAGTACTTCTAAATGAATCTTAAGGTTTGTAACGCGTTTCATGTCAAGTATTATTTTAAAAACTTCTAGAGCTTATAACTGTATTATCTCCAATAAGTACTCCCCTATTTATAACTCTTCTATTGTTGAGTAAAATGGCTATTCTTCAAATGGCGGATCTACATGAATATCTCTATCTGGTTCAGTGCTTACCCAGCGTGTAAAGATAACCTGAAAGCCGGCTCGAGTCGGCGCACAGGCAAAAGGACCCGCCTGTTGTCCCGTTTCATAAGGAAAACGTGCTACACGTACGGTGCGCCATCTTTGATTTTCGGTTCGTGCTCTAATGATAACTGCATCCTGTAGCTGTGAAGCACGAATCGTGACATTTTTCCCTACCCATTCAGGTACAGGAGCTAATGACCAATCGGAATAGCCATCTGTAACTACGACAGCTAATTGAGGAATTCCGTCATTTAATTCAATCCCAGCTTTAATCCACTTTTGCTGTCCTTGATACAGCATTATACCGGCCTGATCATAGAGCTCCGTAAATGAGCCTAATTGAAACGTGACTTCGATGGCTGAGCCTTCTTCCCAGTCTGTAAGCAGGGAATGTCCGCTACTGCGTTCAAATCCATACAAAGTTTTTTCCCAGTAGTCGCTTCCTTCTCTGGTTTCAACTTTAAGAAACTGGTCTTCTTCTATGGATGATACAGGGTGATTAGTCCATGTTCCTGTAGTCCATGCAATTGATTTTTGAGTCATTGATCTCATCCTCTCATGCTTTATTGAACGATGTCCTATTTCCTTTTCTCCACCAATTGCAAATTGTACGTCAGACTTTCAAGGGTCACCGAAATCAACCCATACATATATTCATCATGCGTATCGTTTTTCACAAAAATCTCGGGCATATGTTCTTTGGGTACATCTTTTAGACAGCCGTTATAAATATCATCCAACAGAGTCGGCTTGGATAACTCTCCAGTCAAAGCGATAGATACAGGGTCTATAATTGCAATAATGGAAGTAATCGTTTGGATCGCCAGAGGAACAAATCCCTCTGTGCTATTTAACTGTTTAAGCTGTTCCTCTCTTGTTAAATCAAAGGGTAAGAAGGACACCTCCCCCGCAAACTTGGTATTTCCTTTTAACAAATGTCCGTCGACAATAAAACCCGCTCCGGGGAAATTGTCTTTGGGAAACGAAACAATAGCAAAGGTTTTATCCTCATCATAATTCTGCATGTTATAAAATCCGTAGACTGTCAAATGCATATCATTTTCAATGGTAACTTCTAATCCGTATTTATCTTGAAGCCGTGGACCTACAGGGACTCCTATGAGCAGGTCGAGATCGCAAACATCGATAATCCCTTGATGAACAACCCCAGGTATGCCAATCCCAATGGCTTTGACGTTTCCATAGTTATTAATCAGCTCTCCAATTTGGGTTTCTATGACCTCATAATCAATATGGGGCACTATGGAAGTATTCTCGATGATGATATCACCAAGCAAATTAGCAACAGCATAAGTAAGAGAATGTATACCGCCTTCCGTTTTCACATTTAAACAGATAATATATGAATAATCAGCGTTATATTTGTACCGTCTAGCCGGACGTCCGCCGTTCGATTCTTCCAATTCCGTCTCTAATACTTCCCCGGTTTGAAGAAGCTCATTCAGAATATTTCCGCAGGTTGCCACACTAAGACCTGTGATACTGGCTATGGATGACTTGGTTGCATATTCCTTGGATTTCAGTGTGTTTTTAACTAACTCTACATTAATTTGTTTAACCCGAATGGTATTATTGGAGACTGGTTGTATTTGAATACACTCCTTTTCCAGTATTTATTAAAAGGTTTATAATAAGTTGTAATATACCGCTCTGCCTGCAAAAAGTCAATTTGTACGCGTCTTCCTCTTCTCCTCTATCATCATGCTATACTATAAATAAGAAACAAATTTTTAGTGCGCATCTTTGCGATGAAACTAAGTGAATTAGGAGGGATTCTGTTGTCAGCTATTGAGTATATAGCAATAATCGCGTTGCTCCTCTCCGTCATACTTTTTATTAAGGTCTATAGCCTTCAATCGCGTCTTAATGACCTGAAATCCGACGTGGAGCGTCTTGAAAATCGTTCAGGAATACAAGGAACATCGCTGTCAGGTACTATTGCTGCCACTCCTACACATGTTCTAGATGCAGGAGCTTCAGAAGATATCAATGAAAAGTTGCTCCTGCTAATTAGGGAAGGAAAAAAGATTCAAGCCATAAAAGAGTTGAGAACCGCTAAGGATCTTTCCCTTAAGGATGCAAAGGATTATGTCGATCAATTGGAAAAACTCTAAAGAAAGGAAGAAATAAGATGAGTTCCAGCAAAACAAACGCCATGCGCATATTGGATGGGCAACACATACAATACAATATTTTGAGTTATGATCATCAAGACGGAAAAATAGACGGGATGAATGTGGCTGAGAAAATAGAGAGAGCCCCAGAAATGGTTTTCAAAACTTTGATTGCACACAGCAAACAAAATCTGTTTGTTTTTGTAATCCCTGTACATAAAGAGCTTGATCTCAAAAAAGCAGCCAAATCCGCGGGAGAGAAAAAAATTGAAATGCTTCCAGTTAAGGATTTGCAAAAGTATACGGGATATATTCGCGGTGGCTGTTCCCCCATAGGAATGAAAAAGCTCTACCCCACTTTTATCGACCAGCCTGCATTGGAACTGGAAGCCATCGTTGTGAGCGGTGGGAAAATTGGGACCCAACTGGAGTTGAGTCCACACGATTTAGCTCAAATCATTCAAGCACAGTTTGCAGATCTGACGCATACAGCATAAAACTCACCACATGATCATAAAATCTTTATGCAGATTTTCTCTAATCCCTTGCTTCATCAAGCTTCAACTTGGAGAGGAAGATCTAATGATGCATAATGATTGCCCGAAAAATGTAAGAATCCCCCAACCCATCAGAAGCGATGGTGCTGGGGGCATCGACAAGGGCCCACGTGATGTGATGAGGGATCTACAAAATCCCGATATGCTGGTTCCCCCCGTAACGGACAATGGTCTCATTCCGAATATGAGATTTTCTTTTTCTGACGCCCATATGCAGCTTAATCATGGTGGGTGGTCAAGAGAAGTAACGGTAAGAGAATTACCTATTGCCACAACCCTTGCCGGGGTGAATATGAGTTTGACGCCGGGAGGTGTACGTGAGCTTCACTGGCATCAGCAGGCGGAATGGTCTTATATGCTGTTGGGAAGTGCTCGTATTACGGCAGTTGACCAAAATGGACGTAATTTTATTGCTGATGTGGGTCCCGGGGATCTCTGGTACTTTCCTCCTGGCATTCCCCACTCTATACAGGGGCTTGAGGATGGCTGTGAATTTTTGCTGGTTTTTGATGATGGCAGCTTTTCCGATCTGAACACCCTATCCATCTCGGATTGGTTCGCACATACTCCCAAAGACGTGCTTTCTTCAAATTTTGGTGTATCAGAAGCTGATTTTGCAGCAATTCCTCAAGAACAAGTATACATCTATCAGGATTCAATTCCTGGTTCAATTCAAAGCCAAGCGGTTCCCTCTCCTTACGGGACGTTGCCCCAATCCTTCAAGCATGAATTACTAGCCCAGCCCCCAATCAAAACACCGGGCGGAAGCGTACGAATCGTCGACTCCTCTAATTTTCCGATTTCCAAAACCATCGCAGCCGCCCTTGTTGAGATTGAGCCCGGAGCCATGCGAGAAATGCACTGGCATCCCAATAATGACGAATGGCAATACTATCTTACAGGGCAAGGACGGATGACTGTCTTTGGTGGTAATGGCGCTGCCCGCACATTTGATTTTAGAGCCGGAGATGTCGGATATGTGCCCTTTGCTTATGGTCATTACATTCAAAATACTGGCTCTAGCTCATTATGGTTTCTTGAAATGTTTAAGAGTGACCGTTTTGCGGATGTTTCCTTGAATCAATGGATGGCCCTTACGCCTACAGAACTGATTCAGAGTAATTTACATGTAGGTACTGATGTGATCTCTAATTTACGAAAGGTAAAATGGCCTGTCGTTAAGTATCCCGGGTATTCTTTTTACCCAAAGGATGGGCTCTGAAGAATCCGCTGAACGTGTGTCTTGTCCGTGCTCTCATTAAAAAAACATAATCTCATGCGCATTTCTTACTGCTTTAGGTAATTTTTTAGCGGATAGTTCCGGCCTTAAGGATTGGATTTGTATGCAAAGATATAGGCATCCCACTTTAGCCAGTAGCCTATATCTTTTGTAGCATTATAACTGGGGCAGACTCAATCCCTCCCCTTCTGGCAGTTGAACATCCATCAACACTACATGTGGATGGATACGCTTCGCCATCTAATGCAATATTTTCATAATATAATATAGTAAATTACTGAAATTAATAGACAAATGCCTTATAATTACAAAAACAATCTCTTCTAACAATTATTCATACTATTTTCGCGTTATTATTCTATGATTAGGGATGTGGCTGTAATTATGTTTAAAAATGAGATTTTAACAAGCTCACTACAGGAGCGCAAACAGATTGTAATCGATGATGTAGCAGCATTGGGCTATCCTTACAATGAGTACGATCAGGGGCGAAAGGTCGGTGGTTATGCGGCTATGGCCCAATTTTCAAAAGGAGATATCAGCACTGGACTTGCCTACGTCAACATTCATTTGGATCGGAACAAAGACATGTTCTGGGGAATTAACGTAATGGAAGCTTATATGAAGTTTAAAGAGTATTACACATCTGAGTTAAAGAATAAAGTAAAAGCAAAAATGCTCAGTTTTAATATTTTGAATGCCGATGGGACGGCTCTGTCGGGAAATACAGAAAATCAACGGCTCATGTACGCAGCGGTCGGGGTTGTCGGAGCGGAAGAATGGCCAGAATATCCGGTGAATTATGCTACCATCGCCAGAAGCTATCTGCTATCCGAACTTCCCACAATTACAAAACAGGGGTACTTTGAATACGACTCTCCGACATATTTTATCCATCATGTGGGACCGCTATTGTTCATTACCGAACACTTGAAAGATGCGACATTGCGGAATATGGCCAAACTGACGTTGGAGTGGTATTTTTCCAGTATTGTAGGAGAGTGGCTGCATGGGTACTGGGTGACCAGTCAGGCCAGAACATATAATGCGCAGCAAGAGCCGGGATATACACTTGATGAGAGTGTAGTACTGCTGTGGATGTTGTTTGGAGACAGTCGTAAGCCGATATATCTCGGCAATGAAACCAATCTGAAATTTACCACGATTCCATTTGCGGTTGCGGACTACGAGTTACCAGACATTTTCAAGCGTATAGCAACAGCCCGTTCTACAACTTACACACATAAGGAACGGATGTCTAGAAACAGTAACAAACCGTATAAGACAAGCTACATCACCCCGAATTATGCCGTATTCAGTCAAAAGGACAGTCGGCTCGCACAAAATCAGCTTCATCGTTGGGGCATCAAATGGGTGGGGGATACATACAGTGACGAACCAAATACGTTTTTCATGAAGCAACACTTCAGTGAGCCGATTAACTTGAATCCGTCCAACTCGGAATATTGGATTGGCGGAACGAATATGGAGGAAGTACTTCAGGACGATGGTGCATTCATTGCAGTATACAATATCACAAATTCAAATACATGGATCGACGGCCCAGTTTCATACAACGGAATTAAAGCAACGATCGAACAGGACCCATTCAACAGGAACGGCTGGGTATTCTTTCACACAGGTAAAATGCTGATGGCTGTCAGGACGGCACAACCTTACGTTTGGCCTTATGACACGGAATCGTGGAAATATGGAGGTTATCAGAGATCGTTGCGGAGTGACGGGGCAAAAAATGCAGTCATCGTTGAAACAGCACCTCTTATGGACTATGCAGGAGGTACTTGTATTAGAGAGCTTGACTGCTTTGCTGAGGCTGTACTGACGAAAACCGTAGTGGATTTCAGCGGTGTTAACGATACGAATCCTCGGGTCTATTACAAAGGATTAACAGGTAAAGAGATGGAAATCGTATATGCCACCTCACGTAAAATTCAGGGTGCAGAAGTCAATTATGCTAATTGGCCTCTGCTGGATGATCCGTGGATGCATCAGGATTATAATGGAAATAAACTCGATTTGGTTCATGATAGAGAGAGACGGACCTATGATTTCAATAACTGGAAGGTAACATCAAGCATTATGTAAGTGTCTGTCTCCAACTGACAAGGGCGTCGCAACCAGGCCATCAGGATCTGTTTGAGACGCCTTAAGCGTTCATAAAGATCAATCCAAAATTGATAGTGTCGTACGCACGATATCTCTAAGCACCTCAGTGCTTTCGCCTGTCTTAGCAGTAAATGTCAACGATAGTCGGGCATGATTTAGAAATCTGGCGATTGACAATAGCTCAGATTCCGTAGCATGAATCTCCCCCTCTTTTTGGGCGCAGACTAGGGCGTCGTAAAAAGCAAGTTCAAGCTTTTCAGTATTTTCAGAAATAAAAGCTTTGATCTCATGATGATGCGGCACCTGTTCAATAGCACTGTTCATAATAAAGCATTCCTTGGACAGCCTCTTATCCGTCAAAATCCTGACAGATTCATTAAAAATTATCGCTATTGCATCCTTAACTTTCAGTATCGAATTCTTTAGCTCTTTCCAAACCTCATTTTCACCTTCCTGCCTATGATTATAATTTTTACAGACCGATCAGTCAAAAAAGTTAAAGCGATCTTATGTAGATGTTGATTCACAAAAAAACCATCGTACCGAAATACGATGGTTTAGGAATGTTTATTTTATACAAACGCTCAGATGTAAATGATGCAATCTGACTATTCGTCAGAGTCTACATTATGGTAAACCTGCTGAACATCTTCCAAATCCTCTAATGCATCAATCAATTTATCGAATTGAACTTGTGCATCTTCTGGAAGAGAAATATCATTTTGAGCAAGCATGGTGAGCTCCGCAACGGTAAACTCAGTCACTCCTGCTTGTTTGAAAGCTTCCTGCACAGCATGGAATTGATCAGGCTCTGCATATACGATGACGGCTTCATCTTCTTCAATGATGTCTCGCACCTCTACATCTGCCTCCATCAACAGCTCCAGCACTTCATCTGCGGTTTTACCCACCAGACCAATAACTGCTGTTGAATCAAACATGTAGGCTACAGATCCGCTCACACCCAGGCTACCGCCATTTTTAGTAAAAGCAGAACGCACATCCGATGCTGTACGATTAACGTTATTGGTCAGTGCATCTACAATGACCATGGAACCGTTCGGTCCGAAACCTTCATAACGAAGCTCTACGTAGTTTTCATCGCCAGCACCTTTTGCTTTTTCAATGGCACGGTCAATGATTGCTTTGGGTACATTGTACGTTTTTGCACGTTCTAAAACGACTCTTAATACCCGATTGGATTCAGGATCAGGTTCGCCCTGTTTGGCTGCCACATAAATTTCCACGCCAAATTTAGCATATATACGACTCGTATTAGCATCCTTGGATGCCTTCTTTTCTTTAATGTTATTCCACTTACGTCCCATAATATCCCGCTCTCTTCCTGTATGAATATACACAACGAACTTCATTATATCCTTGTATATTATATCTCCTAAAGGACATACGAACAAGTTCAAACAACTCCGTTATGGAAAAATAAACAATTCTACCTAATTAGGTATGCTTGAAAATGTGAACTTTCAATTCTCCTCATCTATGGACAATCCCCCTATCCATGTCTAAGATGAGGAGGAAGTCTGACTTGAAGGAGATCATTTAATTGGATGTCTTGTACAAAAAGTTGAGCCATAATCATGAAATCACAGTATACGAAACCACCGAGCTGTACGGTGAAAAAGGATTATTTCGGGTGATGCAGTTTTCAAATACAGCCATCCAAGGCGCGCTGGACTTGAATCATCCGCAACGCATTCTGTTCGAATATCCGAGAGCAATCATCCATCTCATGGAACTGAACGATCCGACATTTGAAGATGTATTTGTTATTGGGCACGGTATAGGTACAATAGCGGGTCATTTTACAGATAAACGCTTTAAGATTGCCGAGCTGGATGCACAAGTCGTAGAGTTCAGCCGAACATTCTTTGGATACGATCAGGATAATGTAACTATTGGCGATGGACGACGCATTCTGGAGAAGGAAGCGCCTGATGCTTATGACTATATTATTCTGGACGCCTTCACAGAGCAGGGTACACCATTGCATTTAGTATCCTGGGAATTTTTCAAGATGGCCAAAGAAAAGCTGGATTCCGAAGGCTCCCTGATCATGAATTTAATGGGCAAAAGTGAACACGACCACCTGATCAATGCCATTCACACAACGTTGCGTGAAGAATTCGCCTATGTCACAACTTTCTCGCTCCCCTCGGACGGCGCTGCCGACATTCAAAATATCATTATGGTAGGTCGGGACAAGCCAATCCGGTTTCAGGCACGTCAGATGGCGGACTTTCATGAGATTACACTTGGAGAAGGCCATATTCTACGGGATACAGATGCTTAGCGTAGTTCCAATATTCGTCTCTCTACATCTTCGATATGAATCGTCTCTTTGTTGCAGCTTTTTCGTTCCACTAACTCTACTTTCCCGTGTTCGGCATCTTTACCAACGACAATGCGCACGGGAATACCTACTAAATCAGAGTCTTTGAATTTAACCCCGGGCCGTTCCTCCCGATCGTCCAGCAGCACCTCCACACCGTGATCCTGCAGTTGGTTGTATAATTTCTCGGCTAATTGCATCTGAAGCCTGTCTTTCACAGAAATCGGAATGATATGAACTTGAAACGGGGCCAGCGCATGAGGCCATATCATTCCGTTCTGATCATGATTTTGCTCTACAATGGCAGAAAGGATTCGGGAAACGCCAATGCCATAGCAGCCCATAATCATCGTTTGCTCCGTTCCAGATGTATCCAGAAAAGTCGCACCCAGCTTCTCACTATATTTGGTGCCCAGTTTAAATACGTGTCCGATCTCAATCCCACGATAAAGTTTTAATTCCCCTTCGTCACATCGAGGACATCTATCCCCTTCTATGACATTCCGCAAGTCAGCCACATGCCGAAGATCTATATCGTGCCTTGGATTCACATGTCGATAATGATAATCCAGCTCATTCGCGCCTGCGATACCGCTGGACATTTGGACAACGGCGTAATCTACCCACACAGGGATCGTCAATCCGCATGGGCCTATGAACCCCGAGGGGGTTCCAGTCGCCTTTGACACGGTGTCTGCACTTGCTATTTCGAATTTTTCACTACCTAAAATATGTTTAACTTTCACTTCGTTAACCTCATGATCACCCCTGACAACTACAGCAACAGGTTGATCGTCAGCCATATAAATCAGTGTTTTGATGATTTCTTCAGGTTCTATGTGAAGCGATTCAACCAGTTGATCTATTGTACGTAGGCCTGGAGTATGGAATTTTTCCATTTTAGCTGTATCAAAAGAAGGATGGCTGACATGTTCATTTTCATCTGAGACTGGAGCTATTTCTATTTTCTCCGTCGACCGCGCCACGGCTTTTTCAAGATTAGCTGCATATTCACAGCAGGTGCATGCTACAATGGTGTCCTCTCCAATATCAGCTAGAGCCATAAATTCATGGGTTTCACCTTCGCCACCAATGGCACCCGCATCTGCTTCTACTGCACGAAAATACAAACCGCAGCGGGTGAAAATGCGCTGATATGCCTGGAACATAGTCCAATAGGTATGATCTAGTCCTTCCCAATGTGCATCAAACGAATAGGCATCCTTCATCAAGAATTCTCTGCTGCGAAGCAGGCCAAATCGAGGACGTCGTTCATCCCGAAATTTGGTTTGAATTTGATACAGGGTTACAGGCAATTTGCGATAAGAATTCACTTCATTTCGTATTAAAGACGTAATAACCTCTTCATGTGTAGGCCCCAATGCAAACTCTCGATCATGTCGATCTTGCAGACGCATCAGCTCAGGACCGTAAACATCGTATCTCCCTGATTCTTGCCATAGCTCCATTGGCTGCAATACAGGCATCAGCAACTCCCCAGCTCCGGCGCGATCCATTTCATCTCGTATGATTTGCTCTACTTTTCTGAGCACCCGTCTGCCCAATGGCATGTAGGTGTACATTCCAGCTGCCAGTTGGCGGATAAATCCTCCCCGCAGCATAAGCTGATGACTGATCACTTCGGCCTCTGCGGGTGCTTCACGCAAGGTTGTCAGTAATAATTGGCTTTGGCGCATGTGTAGCTACCTCCTTGTATGGACGATAAAATGTACGCAAAAAGACACATCCGTCAGGGACGAATGTGTCGTGGTACCACCCTTAATTTGACCGTATCCATACACGGAACGGTCCTTCATCAGATAACGGCGTCTAGCCGGTGACGGTTTATCTTACAAACCGCTACAGCTCGCAAGGCAGGGAAACGTTCATTCGCGGCGAGAAACCTTTCAGCCCATGAGTTTCTTCTCTGTACAGCGGGTATTGAACCTTTGATCCTTGGTCTACACTATTCCTATATATTACAATTTTCACCACTTTACACGAAATGTAATTTCTAGTCAAGGAGATAATCGTCTATCTGAGATCAGCCAGGGACATGAACGATATTTAATTTTCAAGATAATTAAATTCCGTTGGTTATCCTATTGCATAATGAGTGGCCAGACTTTAGAACGGATACACCTGCGAAAACCAAGAACAAAGCGGACACTACCAAAGAACCTCCCTTTAAAAGCAAATAAAGGAGGCACTGTGGCAGAAAAAGAATTACGTATTTCACGCTGTCCATCAGACAACATGCTCCTTTTACCAATTATTACTTATGTATCTTCCTTTTTAAAATACACACCCTTGAAAAACACAAAATTTTGCGAATGTGTGCCATATAGCTCCTGAAACCTAGAATGGAGTTTATTCATAGAAAGGGTCTCTGAAACCGTCCGATCCGTTTGCAGGGTCAAGTCGACACAGCTAATTCCAAATTGGCACACTTGCTCCATAGGATAACCTTGGATGATTCCATAAATCATCCCGGCAATAAAAGCATCATCTGCGCCTGTGACATCAATGACCTCTTGAACGGGATGCATAGGAATTTGTCCATGAGTTCCATCCTGAGAGGCGTACAAAACTCGATCAGCACCGCAGATAAAAATGACATTTTGAACCCCAAGTTTGTGAAAAATCCGGGTGGCATCCAACATATGCTGATCATCTGTAAGTTCTAGCCCCAAATAAGCTTCAGCCTCCACCGGTTTACATACCAGCCATTCCACCCCATGCAAATTCCGGGGAAGCTTTCTCATCTTGGAGGCCGATACCGAAGAAACGACAATCGGAACCCGATGTTCATGGCAGACATGTATGGTGGCTGCAATTACGTTCATAGAGAAATTAGTGTCCAGCAGAACGAGTCGGGACGAGGCGATTAAAGGAGTATTTTCATAAATTACTGAAGGACGAATCTGATCATAAATCTCCATTTCTGCTGTCGCTACAATCAGTTCACCACGCTCATTCAGCAAGGCAGTATAAACCCCAGTTGACGGTTCACCTTTGACTTGCAGAGGAACCACGTGCATGTAACGGCTGGACTGTTCAATAATAAATTCACCTTCCGCATCGTCCCCAACCGCAGTTAGCAGGCTGACCCGTTGGCTCAACCTCCCTAAATTTTCGGCTACATTTCGTGCTACCCCACCGCAAGATTGCAGCCTTGTACTGCTTGGATTGGAGGTATGAAGCTGAAATGTACCTTTAATCATGATTTTACGATCCAGATTGGCCCCCCCGATGCATAGTATTGGTTTGCTAGAGGGCCAAGGCTCGTCCTGTTCATTTTTGTGGATTTTTTTTAATTTCATGATTTGACTCCTTTCTCGAGTCTATTCGCTAGAATGATTTAAATTTGTACAGAAATAGGCACCCTATAAAATTAACACGTTCCAAATGTCAAATTCCCAAGAATAATGTCGAGTCCGTTAAAATATCCAAAAGTTACCCATGCAAAAAAATCACCCTATCGTAAAGTTTACCTTCCACTTTTACGATAGGGTGATTGGGTTGGAATTGCAGCATAGTTCTTCCTTACATTATGTTATTCAGGATTTTTGCAAAATCCTCTATTTCAAAATAAATAGAGCTGCTCCGTGAGGAGGTAAATCTGCGGACAGTTCTTGTGTTAAAACACCTAAATCTACATGATTCCACAAATCTCTGGCATTTGCCTGTCCTTCAATACCAAGGTCTTTTAAGGATACACGCACCTTTGAAGCCTGATCTCCAGCATTAAACAAAGCTGCGTATACATGACCTTCCCCGTTATGTGAAGTCCAAACGATATGTTCATCCTTTCTGTACACCTGCCGCGCATTCAAACCGTTGCGATGGGCATTTAACACTTCTTCATTCGTTACCAAGGAAAGGGTCCATGCATCATTATCCCGCAGCTCTCCCCCGAACATCAGTGGAGACCGGAAAATGCTCCACAAGGTCATCATCGTTAGCTGCTCATCCTTCGTAAAGCGTGTCCATCGGTCATGGCTGCCGGAATCCACCGAATCTACCGAACGAATACCCAGATGACCTAGTGGCAGCATGTCGCAATCCGGCCAGTGACCCGGACCTACATGTTCCGCCCACTTCTCGCAGCGCTCAAACATACCATACAGTAAAGGCCATACATCCCAGAAGTCATCAGTCATACGCCACATATTCGCGTTTGCAATTAAATCAGATGCATGCTCCAGCGGTGCAGGACCAGGTGATAGACTCAGCACCAACGGACGTCCGCATTGGGCGATAGCCCGCCTAATCAATTCAATTTCCGCCAAATGAATACCATAGAGACGTGATGCAGCAATGTCATCTACTTTGACAAAATCCACACCCCATTCCGCATACAGGTCAAACAACGAATTATAGTACTCCTGTGCGCCTTCCTTGGATGCATCTACCCCATACATATCTGTGTTCCAGGGACAAATAGAGTTGGGATGCGCAATTTGTCTCGCCGTGGCTGTGGTTCCCAAAATCGGGGTATCCTGGTGCACCGCCTAACGGGAGATGCCTCTCATCATATGTATACCAAATTTCAATCCCAGACTGTGTACATATTCCGCAAGAGCTTGGAAGCCTCGTCCATCTGCTGCCGAAGGAAAACGATTCACCGCTGGAATAAGACGTGAAAATGAATCCATTTCCAATGGGACGAACGGGCGATACTGTGAAGAAACTGCTCCTGACTCATACCACTGAATATCCACCACGACATATTCCCAACCATATTCCTTCAGGTGCTCCGCCATATATTGAGCATTTCCCCGTACTTCCTCTTCCCGTACTGCTGCACCGTAGCAATCCCAGCTATTCCACCCCATAGGTGGTGTATGCGCTGTCAAAAGATGTTTCATTTCATTCATCCTTTCATCTAGTAAAACTCACCCTGCTACCAGAAATCCCCTCATTACTACGTTACTATTATAATGTAAACCCTTACTTTTGTCGCTCGTCATCTTTTCCATTTCCACTTTTTATACATTTAAGTTGACTAACTTAAAGAATGTGGTACATTTAAAATTGCTTGTTAAAAAACTTTGACTTGAATCAGAGGGTGATTTTACGTGTGTGAACATGCTTATCGAATTTTGTTGTTTTACAAATATGTCAACATAGAAGATCCTGCCACCTTTACGGCAGAGCATCTGGCTTACTGCAAGGAGCTTGGCGTCAAGGGAAGAATCTTGATTGCTGCAGAAGGAATCAACGGAACACTGTCTGGTACAGTAGAGCAAACGGAGCAATATATGCGTGATTTGCGCGCCAATCCGAAATTCCACGATATTGTTATTAAAATAGATGAGTCTGACGGTCATGCGTTCAAGAAAATATTTGTACGCCATCGTCAGGAGCTAGTTACGCTGCGTCATGAGGATGAACTGGACCCTAATGTAATTAGCGGTAAGCGGCTGTCACCAAAGGAGTTTTATGAACAGCTTCAAGATGAAGATGTAGTTGTTCTGGACGGACGTAATGATTATGAATATGACATCGGTCATTTCCGCGGGGCTATTCGCCCTGAAGTCGAATCGTTCCGTGAATTTCCACAATGGATTCGCGACAATATGACTCAGTTCAAAGACAAAAAAATCCTGACGTACTGCACCGGAGGTATCCGTTGCGAAAAGTTGTCCGGTCTTCTGATCAAAGAAGGGTTTAACGATGTAGGCCAGTTGGATGGCGGCATTGTGACTTACAGCAAGGACCCGGAAGTACAAGGACGTTTGTTTGACGGTAAATGCTACGTATTTGACGAACGAATCTCCATTCCGATCAATCATACGGATGAAGACATCATTGTCGGCAAGTGCTTCCATTGTGAAACGCCAAGCGATCATTATATCAACTGCCCGGTGTGCAATCTCCAGCATATCGTATGTCCGGATTGCGAAGAACAGCATCAGCACTATTGCTCTGATGATTGCCGAACCAAAGCGGAAACCGTCGCTACTGCATAAATCGGCAGTATCATTGGTTCATTATAATAAAAGGGATGCCCACAGCCATGATAAACGGCTAATAGGGCATCCCTTTTATTGTTTTCACAATAAGTGTCGAAGGCTTCATAGTATATACCTATGACCTTGATTGTGTTTTCATCTTGGACGGGCTCGAAAGTAGCGCCTTATAATGGAAAATGTCATTACAGAAAGGATGGGTGGAATTCATGATACAAATCGTACTTTCAACTCTATTATCCGTTATCGTTCCGCTGTCCATTCCAGTGATCGCCGGATTTTTACTCGGAAAATTCATGAAGCTGGAAACGAAACCGCTCTCGACTTTGTATTTATATTTTTTAAGCCCCGCCATGATTCTGGACACGCTACTCAAAGCACAGCTTTCTTGGCATGATGTAGCGCAGACTGCCGCTTTTTCAATACTGAACCTGCTGCTGTTGTGGGGAATTGCACAATTAGCGGGGAAAATCTTTAGACTGAGCACTCCGGAAACGGCTGGACTTACCTTAATCTCCACGCTGACCAATAGTGCAAATTATGGCCTGCCCCTTATTTTACTTGCCTTTGGGCAGCTCGGTCTGGATAAAGCCTCCGTGTATGTCGTCATCCAGATAATCATGGTCAATACCATTGGCGTTTACTTTGCAGCCCGCTCTGAATTTTCTGTTCAAAGTGCTGTTAATTCGGTGTTTTCACTTCCTGCGATCTATGCAGCTCTACTCGCCATGGGACTGCGGTTGCTGGACTGGCATCTTCCCTCAGGGATTCAGTCAGGCGTCTCGATGATTGCTGCCGCTTATTCTCCGGTCGTGCTGGCGATTCTTGGTACCCAGATGGCTTATGTAAAAATATTCAAGCTGGAGTCGTCTATTAAAAAAGCCAGCTACGCCGGACTAACAATTCGGCTACTGATCTCCCCGCTTGCGGCTTGTCTTGCTATGCTGATACTGGGAATTTCAGGCCTTTTGTTCTCCGTTCTCTTCATTCTGGCCTCGATGCCGGTTGCTGTGAATGCTGTCATTTTAGCAGAAAAATTTAATGCATCGCCAAAACTGGTTTCCACCTGCATCCTGTGGAGCACGCTTGCCTCATTCCTGATATTGCCTATTTTGATTATGTTGGTAGCAGGTTAGCGAGAAAAAAAGACTCTCTACACCATAGAGAGCCAAGCACGATTCTGTCTCCATTCTACTTGCACAGGCGTTTCAAAAAAAGCACTAAGCGTTTCACTGCTTAGAATATCATTCGTTTTACCTTTGGCAAATACCGTGCCCCGGCGGATTAGAATCGTATGCGTGTACATCGGTAGAATTTCTTCGATATGATGTGTAACATACAGTAAATTCGGCGAAGCCTGCGACTCCGATAACTGGCGAATGCTATCCAGCAATGCTTCCCGGGAGAAAAAGTCCAAACCATTACACGCCTCGTCCAAAATCAGTAGCTTGGGCGAGGCCATTAATGCACGGGCGATAAGCACTTTTTGCTTTTCTCCCTGTGAGCATCCCTGATACAACCGATCCACGAGATGAGCACACCCCAGTTGCGTCATAAGCTGAACGGCCTGTTCATACTCTGTATCCGTCGTCTGATCATAAAGTCCAATGGAGGCAAATTTGCCGCTAATGACAACATCCTGCGTACGCTGACTCCCATTAATTCTTTCCTGTAAAGAGGAACTGACCCAACCAATAGATTTGCGCAGCTCCCTCAGATCCACATCTCCAAAGGTATGCCCCAATACACCGACACTACCTGTGGTTGGCCATATGTAACCGTTAATCATATTGAGCATCGTTGTTTTACCTGATCCATTCAAGCCGAGTACAGCCCAGTGCTCCCCCTCAGCTACCTGCCAATTGATTTGATCCAGTATGGTACGGTTATCTCTCTTCCAGCTTACATTATTAAGTTCAATGACAGAATTCATGGCTGTACACCCTTTCTATTCATCGTATCATCAGATGTTTATACGCATAGTAAAGATCATCGTTAGTACGGCTAGCTCCTCTTTTATGTAAGCATAGCACAGGGTCACAGGTTGTTCAATTTTAAATAGCCCACTCCATTGTTCCTATAGGAGTGGGCTCAACATGTACTGCTCATGTAAATTCTCTTGCTCCATCTACTTTTTCTTACGCTCGCGAAAACGGCGTACCTTTATCAAATTACCACACATCTTATCGTCGCAAAATCGCTTTGACCGATTTCGGGTATCATCGTAAAATACCCATCGGCAATCGATATTATCGCAAATACGAATTCTAGAGCCGCCGCTATTGACAAGTGCCTGAGCAAAATCGGCTACAACCTCTGCCAGCACTTTTTTCCAACCATTTGCCACGGGTTCCAGCACAATGCTGAAATGCTCATCCTGTTGCTTTAATAAGCGAGTGACCGGCCCCTCTTCCATCATCTTTCGGTTAATCATATCTACCAGATCAGCTGTTATTTGTCCGCCAGAAGTCAGGTGCTCAGCGAAGCTACGTAATTCCCGCCGGAGAATTTGCATTTCTTCAATATCTTCCGCACTGGCTGGGACCGAAGCGGTAAATTGCCACCGCATAAGAAATTCATTTTGCCATTCGGGCTTCAACAAACGATCTTCTGAACGTCCGCTCCCCCTCCAATCGTGCCATTCGCTGTTTACAAAATCAGTCCAAAGTGTATTCAAAAGAGTTCCTCCACCGTCTGTAACCACTAAAATCATTTTAACTGGTTGCAAATCTTAATTTGTCATGCTACATTGTTAATTGTAACGATTTATCCTATGTTTAGCTAGTTACATACCTACAAAAGGAGTTGGGTTAGGTGAGCCGAGATCGAGTAAATATGCTGGTATTGCAAAGAGAAAATTCATGGGATAAGGAAGAATGGATTGTTCCTCTTGCCGCAGCACTTCACGGTGTGAATACACAGGAGGCCACTTGGACACCACCAGGTGGAGGAAACACGATTTGGCAAACGGTTCGTCACATTAATTATTACAATGAGCGTATTTTGAGACGTTTAACTGACCGCCCTATAAGTTCAACTGGAATAAGCAACGATGAAACATTCGGGCCGCCAGGGGATGCTGAAGACCATGAAAGATGGCAGGAGACGCTGAAAGAAGCGGAAGCTCTTGTAAACCAACTGCTTGTCGCCATTACTGCTCTGAATGATGCTGATCTGGATAAGCCTCTCGGCTCCGACACTCTCGGTGCTGAATTATCGCGGTGGACGCTGCACGATGCATATCATAGCGGACAAATCGTACTTATACGCAAACAATTGGGGACTTGGCGAGTTTAAAAATGTAATCCTTTAGTCAAGATATTTTTTGTTTTTTAGAATCTTTAATTACATTCTTATTTTATCTTTACTCTTGTCTTTATTCTTGTCTTTATTTTTATCTTTATTTGTATCTTTGCTTGGGACGGTGACCTTCCTTTTTTCATTAGCCAGTCGCCAATAGCTTAACACTTTACGGTACATGGACTTATCTGTTAATTGGTTAAAAATATATGGGTCCGGCTTCGTATTCACCTCAATAATCCACGGGATAAAGCGATGATCCAGTCCAATGTCCACACCAATTTGCCGGAATTTCGGATATGTTTTTTGCAGTTGTTTGGCGATAGTAAGACCCAGTTCATTTAGTTTCTTAACCAGCTCCGCCTGCTTGCTTTGCGATAAATGGGATTTTAGTAACTGCTCCAAGGCCATCGGCTTACCACCACTATGATAGTTGGTCACGATTTTACGGGGATGACCAAGACGTCCAATAATTCCGGTAGACTCCCATAGCCCTTTTTCATTACGCTGCACCATGACCCGAATATCAAAATAACGCATTTGATGGCGTAGTAAATGGATTCCCTTTTGAATGAGATAACTTTTCTTCCCCGTATGTTTCGATAGGCTGATATATAGTGCATCCAAATGTTTGAATTCTTGGCGCGTTTCCTCATATTGATAGGCGAAACGCTGGCCGGTCTCCTGCTCTACTCTCATTACACCTTTACCAAAGGTACCTCGCTCGGGTTTTACATAGACCATACCGTACTTCTCCAGCATTGATTTCAAATTTGCTTTATTATATTTGCGAGTTTCAGGTACATACGGCTTAATGCTGCCATGCTGGAGCAACAATTGGGTTTTATGCCATTTGCTGCGCAACGCCTGCGCTTGTGAAGAATTCACTTGCCCCTCTCCTCTCTACTCTCAGGTAGAACGCTCCTGTTAAAAAAGATCAATCTATCGTATGCGCTAACTCCCCATTCGAAGCTTCATCAGCCCTGTCCTGCATAGAAATGGACGTTTGACCTTGCCCGGTCGAAAGCGCCTGTCCAAGCATACGATATGGGGAGACGCTGGGAGCGTATATTTGCACATATAGGGAGTGAATGACATGTCAGCGCAATCGGATGGGCCACGGAAGGGTTCCCTTACAATCGATGTTCTGATTCCAGCAATTGATAAAGATCTTGCCACACTACCGCTGGTGATTGACAGTCTGCGCCGTCACGTGCAGCACCGAATTGGAACTATTTATATCGTCTCACCGCAAAGCACCGGGATTCGCCGTCTGTGCGCAAACAAGAAATGTACATTTATTGACGAAAAAACAGTGCTGCCCATCACCAAAAAACATATTCATTACGGGACAACGCGCTGGGACCGCTCAGGCTGGCTGTATCAACAATTACTCAAAATGAATGGCGACAAAATCAGTAAAGCCTCTTTTTTTCTCGTCATTGACGCGGACACGATTTTGATTCGTCCACATACGTTCCGTAAAGACGGAAAAACGATTTTTTACTACCGCAGCTGGAGCCAGCCTGAGTATTTTCGCACCTACCACAAGCTGATTGGCGTTAAAGCACCCTCACCAAAATCCTTTGTCACTCACTATATGCTTTTTGAAAAAGCGCGGCTCATCCAGCTCAAGCAAGTTATCGAGGCCCGACATGGAAAACCTTGGTACAATGCGATTATCCAAAGTATAAACCGGACAAAACAGTTTGGGTTTTCCGAATATGAAACGTATGCCAACTATTTATACAGCAATAAGCCTTCTCAGATGATTTTGCGCAAGTCATTGAATAAAGCGCTTCATAGTCGGGCTTCTTCCCTGTCGCAAAAACAATTGGGTGTCTTGGCCAAGAGCTATCGTTCCTTATCTTTTCATCAACGCAAGGTGTACCAGCTTGCTCCAAAAACAAAGATTGAATCATCGCTAAAATAGTTCTTAAAATCCTGCAAAATGATGCAATCCAAATGGATCTGCATTGAAGGAGGAAACGTCCGTGCGCATCGTATTGT
This sequence comes from Paenibacillus sp. 203, assembly GCF_037027525.1. Taxonomy (NCBI): domain Bacteria; kingdom Bacillati; phylum Bacillota; class Bacilli; order Caryophanales; family Paenibacillaceae; genus Paenibacillus; species Paenibacillus sp. 203. The sequence goes on along the minus strand of NZ_JAXCHD010000014.1, from coordinate 7,182 downwards.
TATGCGGTGGTGCTGGAAAACGGCTATGGCCACTATCCAACGAAATCCGGTCGAAGCTGTTTCTCCAGTTGTTGCCCGCCCCTGACGGGCGAAAGGAATCTATGCTCGGCCGGGTGTACCGTCAGCTTATCTTAGCCGGGCTGGATTCCTCTGCCCTGCTTCTGGCTCATCGAAGCCAGGTAAATCTAGCCTTTCGCCATACAGAAGGTCGTCTGCCCGTTTTGGGCGAGCCTGCCAAACGGGGAACCTTCACCGCGGCTGCACTGGCGGCTGCTTATTTTCACACCAGAGGCATGGGGCTGGATGAAGTTCTCTGCATTGCTCCAGCGGACATGTTTGCAGGGGAGGATTTCTTCCATAGCATAGCAGCGCTCTCCGGCTTATTGCTTGAGAGCGGAGCCGATTTGGCTATGCTTGGGACAAGGCCCACTCATCCCTCCGACCAATACGGCTATGTCGTTCCGGGTCTGCAAATGATACGGGAAGGGAAACCTTCTTATGCGCAAGTTGCTCGCTTCACAGAAAAGCCGGATCATTCCGGGGCACAGCAGCTTATTCATCAGGGTGCGCTGTGGAACTGTGGTATTTACGCTTTTACATTACGGTATATGCTCTCCTGTATGGAGCGAAGTTATTTGCCGCTGAACGATAAAGCATTATGCGCAATGTATGATGGCCTCCCGGTTCGCAGTTTCGACGAGGAGATTGCAGAGCGAGCCGAACATGCCATCGTCCTGCCCTACGATGGCGAATGGCACGACATCGGCAACTGGCAGGCTCTAACAGAGCAGCTAAATAGCCAAGTGATCGGGCGTGGACAGATCAGTGGCCAAACTCATGGCACGTACATCGTCAATGAGTTGCCCTATCCACTTCATGTCATTGGTGTAGAAGATATTATTGCAGCTGCGAGCCCCGACGGCATTCTCATCGCTTCCAAGAGCCATGCTCACGCGATCAAGGACCAGCTAGGCAAACTTCAACTACATCCCAAGCATGGCGAAACCTCTTGGGGCAGTTACCGATTGCTGGACGAATTTGATCATCGGAGTCTGAACGATATACTGGCCATACGGCTGACGGTACTGCCAGATCACCGCTTGAATGGCCGTATTCACGGCAGTGGACTTAAAGTATGGACGATCGTGTCCGGCCGGGGAGAGGTCATGCTGAACGGAGAACGTTTTGCTGCAGCAAGCGGTTCTGTATTTAGCATTCCGGTCGATACGTATCACACGATCCGTGCCGATCTGGATACACCACTGGAGCTAATTGAGGTACGTCTGGGGAACAGCTTAGTGAACGCCTTCTATAAATCAGAAGCCTGACAACACATAGATATAATATCAGCACACCACGGATTCTGAACGAAGGTCGCACATAAAAAATCGCTTCTGAGCAAGGTGAAAAAATCCTTGCTCCAGAAGCGATTTTATTTTGTGGTGCCATATTTTCTTGAGGTAACCGTTCTAACCTTGGCAGATAAATATACCTCGTTGTCTTTGACTATTCCGGCTTCTTTTAAAAAATGCTGGACGATCTCCAACTGATAGTGTATGCGTACTTTCTTGGGCAGGCTCCAACCCGTCTCCACGGTAACCGCGCGTGCACCTAAAATACGGGCTGCAGCAGTGCGGGAGGAACCTGGAAGCTCATGCAACCGAATGTTGAAATGTCGGTTGCTCACCTGGATGGAGCGATTCATTCGCTTAATAATCCGACGAACCGTAGGAACCACGGGATTGGCCTTATTGGAGATTAGCGTTTGACCAAGCACCTTGGCATCCTTTTGTGACAATCCGTTGGCCTCATGCAAGTCGAGATACCATTCAGGTTGATGCTTTTGTGTTAATTTGAATAGAGCAGCGGAAAGTGGTTGTGTTGCCAGCTGCTTTTTTTTGCGCGGAAAGGTTCGATTAAGATCAGGTATTCCTCTAATCCGTTTGCGGTAAGCCTCTTGATTTACAATCGGTACAATTATAAGCTTACCATGGCTAAATCGCAGTTTTTGCTGATTCAAAAGCTTTACCAATTTCTCAGCAGCTCGTATGCTTGCTATTTCTTTACCATGTATTCCCGCCACCACCATCACACACGGACCTTTCTGTCCCCCTGTAACTATATAATAAGGAGTTGCCCAAGAGCCCTTTCCGAGCATATATCGTTTGACCTGCATCTCCTTCACCTCCGTATAGGCTGCCGTTGTCCTCTCTTCTGTTCTCGCCGACGGATGATTTCACGGTATAATCTTAAGTAGTTACTGGTCATCTGTTTGTTGGTAAATCTTTGAGTCACATACAAACGCAGCTTCGCTGGTGACGGGTAGTTCTTTTGCTGTGCTTTTCGTGCCATTTGGCTAACCGATTTGCAAATCAACTGCGGAAAGCCCGATAATACCTCGGGGACGGAGCCATTTTTTAATGCCAGCACCGGTGTTCCACAAGCCATGGCTTCAACCATGACAAGTCCGAATGGCTCTTCCCACAGTGTCGGAAACAACAGACATTCTGCATGTTTCAGCAACTTCTGTTTCTGATCGCCTCCAACTGCCCCCACATAGCGTATATTCGGATTGCGCTGAATTCGTTTCTGAATCTCTTTACGGAAAAATTCTGGTGCTTTGATAGGACCTGCAATAAGCAGTTTTTTTCCTGTTCGTTCTGCAACCTGAATGGCCTCCAATACACCTTTATCTCGAATGATTCTGCCCATGAACAGCAAGTAGCCACGCTTCTCACTGCTGAACTCGTATTCATGTGTGTTGATACCGTTATAGATATAAAAACCTTTGCCCCTGCCCATCAGCTGGCGCGCTCGTTTACTTACATATACTGGGTTTTTACCGTGTCTCTTCACTGGAAGATGAACGGTGCAAACTGATGGACAAGGCAGCTTCCTACGCCCTACAGAAGAACGAAAGGTATGATCATGAATGATATGTGTGTCGGAAGGCATATGCCGGAGTACATATTGGGGGATCTGACTATGTTTCAACCCCTTGGGATAGGGAATCAACCGCGCACTGCTCCTGCTCCCACGGGCGGCAAAAAGAGATACATGATGTCCTCGTCTCACCAATTCCTCAGTTAATTCATACACGACCTTTTCCGTTCCGCCTTTGTTGGAGGGTACCGGCTGTGCATCGGGATAGTTGGAAATGACCTGAACAATGGTTAGACGTGGTTTTTTGAGTGCTTTATTCTGCTTTGAAGCCATACGAATTCCCCTTCCTGACCGGAAATACGGTGTGATCCTTACAATGTCAACGGGAATCAGAACATACTCCCGTACAGGTAAATTGTAGTATATAGGTATGTATATTTTGCGTGATTGCTTGTGCCAATCGACTGCAAGTCGATTTTTGTCATACGAGCCTATCTATAAGTGGAATCTATACATTTTGTCAAGCCAAAATTAAGGAGGAAATTCTCATCGTTTTCTAATAAATGAGGACAAAGCGTTGGGGTAACAGGTTTGTAACTATGAGTGGTAAATTCCGGACATTTTATTTGTGTTATTGTCATTTCAGGACATCAACACAATACGAATAACGGAGGAATTTATATATGAAACGTACTTCTAAAAAATTGTGGATGGGTATTTGCTTTACTATGACTTTGGCATTGAGCGCAGGGAGCTTCGTCGTTGGACCAGCCACCACTCATGCCGCTTCGGCAAGTAAAGCTGATCGGATTATTTCTAAAGGCTCCCAGTATATGGGCGTGCGTTATCAACATGGAGCCCCAGCTGGCAGTACAAGCTCTTTTGACTGCTCTTCATTCACTCAATATGTATTTGCACAAAATGGCATCAAGCTTCCGCGATCTTCCAGACAGCAATCAACTGTTGGCACTTTCGTACCGCGTAGCCAGCTGAAAAAAGGCGATTTGGTCTTTTTCTATGCGCCAATTCATCATGTAGCCATTTACATGGGGAACGGCAAAATTCTGCATACGTATGGTAAAGGCGGCGTAACGGTTACAGATCTAAATTCGGGATGGTGGAGTCGCAATTATACAACAGCACGTCGTGTCCTTTAGCATAAATTTCAGATGATTTCCATCCACCGAATGCTTAACTTACAAGTAACAATAAAAAGGGCTGTTCCGCGAGTAGATATTTCTACTGGAGGGACAGCCTTTCCCGTTGTCTTTGGGGCAGCGTGACGATGACTACCGTTCCTTCTCCTTCTACGCTCTCCATGCGTATCGTACCCTGATGAGCATCTGTAATTGCCTTGGCAATTGGCAGCCCCAGCCCGGTTCCTCCTGTTTTACGATGTCTGGAGCTATCTACCCGATAAAATCGTTCAAAGACCCGCTTGATCTCGCCCTCAGGTATTCCGATCCCATAATCCTTAACCTGGATATAGACATCCTTTTCATCTGTAGATAACCCTATTTCGATCTCATCCGTGCTGTATTTTAATGCATTATCCAGCAGGATCACTAGCAACTGCTTCATTTTCGTCAGGTTGGCATCCAGCCAAATTTCTTTCTCTTCTGTTAAAATAGAAATTTGACGATCATGTACAGGCTTGAGATGCGCTACTACCTGTTGACAACAACCGATCATTTCGATCCGCTCATGCGGCTCAGGATCTTTCTGCTGTGAGGAGGCAAGAGTCAGCAACTGCTGTGTCATCGTACGCATTCGCTGAGTTTCTTCATAGATCGACTCAATGGATTCCTTACGAATCTCCTCATCACGTGTACCCCACCGCCGCAGCATGTTGGCATAGCCCTCAATAATCATAAGTGTCGTATTCAGCTCATGTGAGGCATCTGAAACAAACTGCTGCTGACTCTGAAAGCTTTCTTCTAATCTCTCCATCATTCGGTTAAAAGTAGTGGTCATTTGGGACAATTCATCTTGATTGTGACCACCAACGGGGATTTTTTTGAATTTCAAGCTTCTTTCTATTTCCTGCATCGTTTGAATACTACTTGAAATCGGTAGCAATATCGCATTCGCCAAAATCGTGCTCCCTACCAAACTTAGCAACATAGCCCCTACAGTGGATGTGATGAGGATCGTATTTAAAATATCGAGATTGGTTTCGAGTGCATCCCATTTTTCTACAATCTCCAGGGTCCCCTTCTGATTACCCTCTGGAGAAAGCACAGGGAGGTGGATTACCAGAATTTTATGACCCTGTACATCTGTCAGTTGAGAACTTTGTGAAGTGTTAAAACGTATATCGCCCAGCTTAAAGCGGGACTGGCGACTTACTTCATACAGAAGTCGGGATTGCTGATCAAACACTCTCAGAGTGGTGTCTCCAGAAAGCTCATCTTTCAGTTTGGGGCCCCATGCATTCTTTAGGATCATCGTGGGTCCTGTTTCGGCAATGATTTCAGTCCATTTATTTTGCAGCACTTCTCTTTCATTTCGCGTAGCGATTTTGACGAACAATAGGTGAACTGTAACATCCACAAACAGGAGTATCGACATCACTAAAATAGAACTGAGCAGGGTTATTTTGGTCCGAAGCTTCACTAGTCTTCCTCCCGGATGCAGTACCCAACGCCGCGCACGGTTTTTATCAATTTCTTTTTGTATCCATGATCAATTTTTTTGCGAACATACCGGATATACACATCTACGACATTCGTATCACCGACAAAATCAAACCCCCACACGTCCTGAATCATTTGATCCCGCTGCAATACCTGATTTTTGTGCTCCATCAGATAGAGAAGCAGATCATATTCTTTTGGCGTCAGTTCGATTCGATTGCCCTCCCGCACCACTAACCGTGTCTTGCGTTCCAACACCAAGCTGTCCACTTGGAGCCTAGACGGCGGCTTATCCTCTTCCTGTAAAGTGGTAGCTGTTGGCTCCATTTGATGCCTCATACTGGCCCGCATCCGCGCTAATAACTCCTCGATCTCAAAAGGCTTCGTAATGTAATCATTGGCACCTTCATCCAGACCTGAAACCTTATCAGGAGTCGTGTTACGTGCAGTGACCATAATTACTGGTGTATGATTGTCCACTTGTCGAATCTGCTTTAGCACCTCGACCCCGTTCATCTCCGGCAGCATTACATCCAGAATGATGATATCCCATTTACCAGCTAGAGCTTTTTCCAATCCTTCTCTGCCCGTCTGTGCGATTTCAACTGCATATCCTTCATGGGATAACTCCAACTGAAGCAATCTGGATATCTTCTCTTCATCATCAATAACCAGCACCGACTTTTCCATCGCAAAACCACCTATTTTCTATAGAAAAAACAAATGAGTAATGGAAATGACATTCATTTTTTATTTGATTTTAAGCTTTTATCCGTGTAGTCGCTCTATAATATAACTTTGTTATTCAATTTTTTGATGTTAAGGAGTAATTTATTCATGTTAATTAATGTAGACTATGCTTTATTTCACTGGATCAATGAACTGGCTAATTCCCTCGCCTTTTTGAATGGAACCATGCTTTTCTTGGCGCAATATGCACCGTATTTTTTCGGAGTGGCTTTGCTGATGTACTGGTTCACTTTTAAAATGCCGCATCGGATGATGGTTTTAGAAGCCGTCATAACGGTTTGTATCGGCTTTGTAATTAGTTGGGGCCTTGGACATTTGTTTTACAGAGATCGGCCTTTTGTCGGACATTCAGTCATTCAGCTTATTCATCATGATCCTAATGCTTCATTCCCGAGTAACCATGCCCTTGGATCGTTTGCTCTGGCTACAATTTTATGGCTTCATCATCAAAAATTTCGTATCCTCTGGGTTATCTTGGCTGTACTCATCGCAGTATCCCGCGTGTGGACCGGAGTGCATTATCCCTCGGATATTTTGGCAGGTGCGCTTATTGGTGCAGGTTGTGCCGTCGGCGTTCATCATTTCATTCGAAGCCGGAAGCTTCCTGGCATCTTCATGCAGGCGGCTATTATATTTTATGAAAAATGGGAACAGAAGCTGGGGCTCAAGCCTGGTGAACAGGCCAGAACTAAGATGACTGAGCACACTTCCTCTGTCCAAATGAAAAGCAGACGCTAAATGAACTGCACCCCATTTGTTAGACACGACTAACAATGGAGGTGCAGTTTTTTTGCCTAAATTCAGTTTAGATGAGAAATTGGAGGCCATTCGTAGGTATCAGCGTGGTACTGAGGGAGTCAAAAGCATTGCACAATCATTAGGGATGAATCATGAAGCTTTACGTATGTGGATT